>CALFYL010000162.1 GCA_937952135.1 uncultured Planctomycetia bacterium | reverse complement strand
TGGTCGACCTCTTGCGGCCGTTCGAGCTGCTCGGGCGCCATGTAGTGCGGCGTTCCCATGACCTGGTCGATGCGCGTGAGGTGCGCGCCGACGTCGGCGCCGACGAGCTTCGCGAGGCCGAAGTCGGCCAGCTTCACGCGGCCCGCGCGGTCCACCAGCACGTTCTCGGGCTTGATGTCGCGGTGCACGACGCCTTCGTCGTGCGTGTACTGCAGCGCGTCGCACAAGGCGCGCACGATGCGCAGCGCCTCGGCGGCGCCGACCGAGCGCTCGCGCAGGATCTCGCGCAGGTTCCGCCCGTCGACGAACTCCATCACGAGGTAGCACAGTCCGCCGGCCTCGCCGGCGCCGTACACGTTCACGACGCTGGGGTGGTTGAGCCGCGCGAGGGCGCGAGCTTCGCGCAGGAAGCGCTCGCGAAAGTCGGCGCGCTCGCCCAGCGCGCGCGGCAGCACCTTGATCGCGACCGTGCGGTCGAGGGCGCGCTCGTGGGCGCGAAACACCGCGCCCATGCCGCCGCGGCCGAGCGGCGCGAACCGATCGAAGTCCGGCAGCGCCGCGGCGACTTCTTCGAGGCTCGGCGGCGTCACGGCGGCGCCGGTCGAGCCTTCGGGGTCGGTCGAGCTCGCCGAGTCCTTCGAATCGGCCTCGGATGCCGGCGCAGGCCGCGCTTCTCCTGCGCGCAGCGCGAGTTCGAACAGGCAGCGCGGGCAGGTCTTCGCTTCGGGCGCGAGCTCGGCGCCGCAGCGGCGGCAATGGGTCGTCGGGGTCATGGCGCCAAGGTTCCTGGGGTTGCCGCCCGGTGCCCGAGCCCGCGACGAAGGTTACCTGCCGCGCCCGAAATTTCCGGCCGTCGCCGGAGGGTCGGGCTCGCGGCGCTACCGCCGTTCGGTGGGCGAACGCAGGGCTTCGAACAGGCGCCCGAGCTCGTCGTCGAGTTCGCTCGGGTCCGAGAGCGTCGCCGCGACCTCGTCGCGCACGAGCTCGCCGAGCCGCTTCCGCAGGCGGTGCAGCGCGACCTTCAACGCGTTCTCGCTCACCCCGAGGCGCTGCGCGACCGCGGCGTGCGGCTCGCAGTCGTGCTGTTCGCTGAGCGCCGGCAGCAACGCGTCGAAGTGCGCGCTCCGTCCGATGCGCGCTTGCTCTTGCGCGAGCCGCTCCAGCGCCCTTTCGAGCACCGACTGCGCCCACGCGCGCTCGAAGTGTTGCTCCGGCGAATGTCGATCGGCGGGCTCGCTCGCGTAGCGCGAGTCGGCGCGCTCGGCGTCGAAGCTGCGTGGCGCTCGGCCGCCGCCGCGCTTCAGCGCGCGTTGGCGCTCGCGATCGTTCGCCGCGAAGTTCCGCAGCGCCGTGAGCAGCCACGAACGAAAGCGCCCGCGCGTCGGATCCGCGCGCTCCAGGTCGCGCCGCTCGAGCAACAGCGCAAAGAACTGCTGCACGAGGTCGGCGGCGTCGTCGGCGTTGCGTCCCGAGCGGCGCAGGTACGAGTACAGCGGGTACCAATACGTGCTGCACAGCTCCTCGAGCGCCGCCGTGCGCGCGGCCGCGTCGCTCGCGCCGACGGCGAGCACGAGGCTCCAACGCGTCGTGCGAAACGCATGGGCTTGCGAGGCGCGAGGTCGTTGGGCGGCGTCGGTCACGGCGAAGTTGGAGGGAGTATGCACCGCCGAGCGCGCGACGTGACGGAAGAGATAGTGCCACCCGAGGGGCGAGCGCGCCCGAGAGCGCCACGAAGACCTCGCAAGAGGCCGCACTTCATTAAGGTGGCCGCCTCGCGCGCGCGGGCGGTTCAAGAGGCCGAGCGAGCGCGCGGACGTTCTCCCCCAAAACCACCTCTCCTCACAAGGCAGGTGACTCCATGCGATTCGAATTCTTCGGCGGCGTCGCACTCGCGACCGTCGCGCTCCTCACTCCGAGCCTCCGCGCTCAAACCCTCGGCTGCTCGACCGGCGGCACGGGCGGCCCGATCCCGGTCAGCGGCACGGGCGGCGGCGGCACGTTCCCCACGGTCCTTCCGCCGAGCCCCGGCGTGTTCACGCTCAACGTCGCGTCGATCCCGCCCGGCGCCTCGGTCGTCACCGAGGTGAAGATGCTCGGGCTTTCGCACACGTACGTCGGCGATCTGCACTTCGTGCTCACCGCGCCGAGCGGCGTGCAGCACAACCTGATCGTGCGCCGCGCGGGAAGCTGCGATCTGGTCGGCGACTACACCGTCCTTCCCGCGTGCACCGGCGGCCTGTCGTTTCCGACGAGCTGCACCACGACGCTCGCGCCGGGCTCGTACGACCAGTTCTTCGGGACCTGGCCGGACGGCACGAACGGCATCTTCAACACGCCGCTCGACACGATCGGCGCCGCCACGGGTTCGTGGACGCTGACCGTCTACGACTGGGCCGGCGCGGACATCGGCGCGCTGACGAGTTGGGATCTGTGCTTCGGAACGTCGCCCGCGGCCTCCGCGCCGGGCTCGGCGCCGGCGCTGACCACGCCCGCCGACAACGCCAACGTGTTCGGCCCGAGCGTCGATCTGATCTGGGGGGCGGTCGACTGCGCGACCTCGTACCAGGTCGAGGTCGATGGCGTGATCTTCCCCAGCGCTTCGACGACCTACGCCTACTCGTCGACGCAGGGAGCGCACTCCTGGCGCGCGCGCGGCCTCAACTCGACGGGCGCCGGCCCGTGGTCGTCGCCGCGCACGTTCAACGACCTCGGCTCGCCTCCGGGCGCGTGCAACGGTCCGCAGCTCACGACGCTGTTCGCGCAGAACAACGGTTTGGGCGCGGGCAGCATCGTGTACTTCGACGTGAACGTGACGAACGCCGCGGGCATCACGCTCTCGCAACTCGACACGAACGTCAGCGGGACCGTGGGCGCGGCGATCACGCTGGACGTCTACACGACCCCGGGCTCGTACCTCGGCAACGAACTGAACGCTGGCGTCTGGACGCTCGTGTCCACGGGCTCCGGCGTCGCGCTCGGAAACAACCTGCCGACGGTGGTCGACGTCGCCGATGTGTTCCTCGCGCCGGGCTCCTATGGCTTCGGGCTCGTGATCGCGGGCGGCGGTCACAGCTACACCAACGGCACGGGCGCCAACCAGCTCTACTCGAACGCCGACCTGAGCATCAGCCTCGGCAAGTCGCAAGCGACGCCGTGGGTGACGACGCCCTTCGATCCGCGCGTTTGGAACGGTGCGTTCCGCTACAACTGCACCGGCGGGGGACCGACGACCTACTGCACCGCGGGCACGACGACGAACGGCTGCGTTCCCGCGATCTCGGCCTCGGCGAATCCGAGCGCGTCGTTCTCGACGCCGTGCGTGATCGACGTGGCGAACGTCGAAGGCGCCAAGCAAGGCTTGATCTTCTACGGCATCAACAACACCGGCTTCAATCCGGTGTCGTGGAGCCCGGGGAGCACGAGCTTCTTCTGCGTGAAGTCGCCGACGCAGCGCAGCTTCGCGCAGAGCTCCGGCGGAACGGCGAACACGTGCACCGGCTCGTTCACGCTCGACTGGAACCAGTTCCACGGCGCCTTCCCCGGCGCCCTCGGCACGCCGTTCTCGGCGGGCGACAAGGTCTACGCGCAGGCGTGGTTCCGCGATCCGCCGGCGCCGCGCACGACGAACCTGTCGGACGCGGTCGAGATGACGGCCACTCCGTGAGCTGAGCGTGCGGCGCGGGCGCCCTCTCGGCGCCCCTGGTGAAGTCAGCGAGCCGGTCCTCGGATCGGCTCGCTGCATTTCTCCCGGGCCACGCGGTGCTGGGGGGGCCGGGAGTGCGGGGGCGCGGCAGAAAATCCTAAACCAAAGGGTTGCAGGTCGGCGGCGCGCGGATAAGCTAAACCAAATGGTTCTAAATCAAGGCGTCGTGCTCGACCGCGTGTTCCGCGCCCTCGCCCATCCGGCGCGGCGAGCGATCCTGCAACGGCTCAGCGACTCCGAGCAAAACCTGACGGAGCTCGCGGCGCCGCTGCGCATGTCGTTTCCCGCGGCGTCCAAGCATGTGCGCGTGCTCGAGCGCGCCAAGCTCGTGCGCCGGCGCGTGGTCGGCCGCTCGCACCTGTGCCGGCTCGACGCCGCGCCGCTGAAGGATGCGGCCTCGTGGATCGAGGCCTACCGCCAGCAGTGGGAGGGCAACTTCCAACGGCTCGACGCCGTGCTGGACGAACTGAAGGCGCAGCGGCGCGGCCGCGCGCGCGACGACCGGTGATTCCTTTGCCAGAGACCCCCCAACCCATCCAACTCAACCCGACCCAACACCGAGAACCCGCCATGAGCACGTCGAAGAATCTGAAAGTGACGACCCCGAGCGAACGCGAACTCCTCATCACGCGCGAATTCGACGCGCCGCGCGAGCTGGTGTGGGAAGCGTGGACGCAGCCCGAGCTCGTGAAGCGCTGGCTGTTCGGGCCCGACGGCTGGTCGCTCGCGGTGTGCGAGCAGGACCTGCGCCCCGGCGGCGCGCTGCGCTGGGTGTGGCGCTTCCGCGACGGCTCCGAGATGGGTTTGCGCGGCGAATATCGCGAAATCGTTCGACCGGAGCGCATCGTGCACACGGAACTGTTCGACCAGGACAGGACCGGCGGCGAAACGCTGGTGACCGTGCTGTTCGAGGAGCGCGCGGGACGCACCACGGTGGCGATGACCGTGCTGTACTCGTCGAAGGAAGCGCGCGACGGCGCCGCGAGCACGCCGATGGCCGAAGGCATGGAGATGGGGTACAAGCGTCTCGACGCAATCCTGGCGGGGATGCCGAGCGCGAGGCGCTGAGGCGGCCCGCGAACCAGCGAGTGAATCCGCGGAGCGCCGAACGCGGCCGCGGAGTACGGATCGGGAAAGAACCATGGCGAAGCAATCCAAGCCGGCGGCGGGAACGATCGACGCGTACCTCGCGCCGCTCGCGCCCGACAAGCGCGCAGCGCTCGAAGCGTTGCGCGCGACGATCCACCTCGCGGCGCCCGGGGCGGAGGAAGCCATCAGCTACGGAGTGCCTTCGCTGCGTGTGGACGGCCGCGGGCTCGTGGCGTTCGGCGCGGCGGCCAAGCACTGCGCGCTGTATCCGATGAGCGACTCCGTGCTCGCGAACCTCGCCGAGGAGCTGCGCGACTACAGCACCAGCAAAGGCACGATCCGTTTCGATCCGGCGAGTCCGCTGCCGAACGCCCTGGTGCGCAAGATCGTGAAGGCGAGGCTCGTCGAGGTGCGCGCCGAGGCCAAGCCCGCGAAGGACGGGGTCGCCAAGGTGGGGCTCGCGAAGGTGGGACTGGCAAAGGCGGCCAACGGTGTCGCGCGAGGCGCGAAGGCGGCCGCGAAGTCGAGTTCGAAAGCGGGCCCGAAAGCGGACCCGAAGGCGGACCCGAAGGCGGACCTCAGGGCGGGCTCGCCTGCGACCGCCAAGCCCAAGACCAAGTTCGCGACGCCGACCAACGACACGACCGCGGTGCTCGACTACCTGAGCCAGATCCCGGCCGAGCGGCGCGGCGCGCTCGACGAGCTGCGCCGGATCGTGCTCGCCTCCGACCGGCGCGTCGGCGAGGAGCTGAAGTGGAACTCGCCGAGCTTCTTCGTCGCCGACCACTTCGCGACCTTCAACCTGCGCCGCGGACCTCACGCGGATCCGAACGACAAGGGCGTGCGCCTCATCCTGCACACGGGCACGAAAGCGAAAGGCCGCGTCGTGAAGGGCGCTCTGCGCTCCTCGCCGGAGTGGCTCGAGTGGCTCGCGCCCGATCGCGCGATGGTCGACTTCTCCGACGTCGCCCAGATCCGTGCGCGTGCCGCCGCGCTGCGGATGTTGTTGCGCGCGTGGCTCGAACACGTCGCGCGTTAGCGGCCCGCCAAGCCTTCAGCGCGCCGCAACATTTGCGCGCCCGCGCCGCATGCCGCGACAATGATGCGCGTGCAAACCCAGCGAACCGCGCGCGACGTCGAATCGCGCATTTTGCTCGTCGAGGACGATGAGAAGCTCGGCGGGCAGGTCGTCGAGCATCTCCGCCAGGCGGGCTTCCATCCGACGTGGATCCGGACCGGCGAGGACGCGCTGGTCGCGACGCCGCGCGACTACGCCCTTGTCGTCCTCGACCTGATGCTGCCGGGCGTGTTCGGGCTCGACGTCCTGCGCCATGTGCGCACGATCTCCGACGTGCCCGTGCTCGTGCTGTCCGCGAAGAGCGACGCCGAGGTCAAGGTGCAGGCGCTGCAGCTCGGCGCCGACGACTACGTGACGAAGCCCTTCTGGCCCGAGGAGCTCATCGCGCGTGTGCACGCGCGGCTGCGGCGGCCGGGGCTCGAGCGAGCGGAGCACTACTCGCACGACGGACTCGAGATCGACGCGGCCGGGCGCACCGTGAAGGTCGACAACGCCGCGATCGAGATGACGAAGGTCGAGTTCGAGCTCTTGTGGTCGCTGGCGAGCCGCTCGGGCCAGGCGCTTTCTCGCGCGTGGCTCGTGAGCAACGTGCTCGACCCCGAGCGCGAAGGCGGCGAACGCACGCTCGACGTGCACGTCTCGCGCATCCGCAAGAAGCTGGGCCGCTGCGGCGAGCGCGTCGTGACCGTGTGGGGCGTCGGTTATCGGCTCGACCGAGGCGACGCGAAGTGAAGCTGCGCACGCGCCTGGCGACGACGGTGCTCGTCACGATGGCGCTCTTGTTCGCGGGTGCGCTGTGGGTGCGTGCGGTGATGGAGCGCAGCAGCACCGAACGCGCGCTGATCGAGTACGCGACGGACCGCATGCAATCGGGCGGGCGCGAATCGTGCGAGGCCGATCCCGCGAACTTCGTGCTCGGCACGGGGCGCTGGCGCGCAAGTTCGACGGGGCCGCGGCCCTGGGAGAGTTCGCGCGCTCCCGCGCCCGAGCGCGATGCGGGCGCCGACGGCCGCACCGCGGACGCTCCGCGCCCGCCTCACCGCCACGAGATGAATTTCGATCGCTGGCCGCGCATCGAGGTGTGGGCCTATTCCGCCGAGTTCGCGTCGTCGAACCCGCTCGCGCCGCCGTTTCCGGCGACGCTGCGCCAGGAGCTCGAGGACGGCGAACGCCAGGCGACGGAGGACTGGGTCGACGGCGACCGCCCCGGCGTGCAGGCGGCGCTGCGCATGGAGTGGAGCGACGGGCCGTGCGCGATCGTGCTCGCGCGCCGCTCGGCGCCGCCGCGTGCGACGTCGTTCGCGGGTCCGATGCTCGCCTTCGCCGGGCAGTGCCTGCTGCTCGTGGTCGCGGTCGTGCTCGCGGCGGGGTCCATCGTGCGGCGCGTGCGCAAGCTCGAAGTGCAGATGCGCGAGAGCGCGGCCGCGCGTTATGCGAAGCCGGTCGACGTCGAAGGCGCGGACGAGGTCTCCGAGCTCGCGCAGACCTTCAACGCGGCGGCGGGCGAGGTGCGCGACAACCTCGAGTCGCTCGAGGCCCGCGAGCGCGCGCTGCGCACCTTCGTCGAGAACACCACGCACGATGTGATGATCCCGCTCACGGTGTTGCAAGGGCATCTCACGGCGCTGCGCCGGGCCACCGAAGCCGGCGCGCCGATCGAGCGCGGCGTCGTGCTCGACTCGCTGCAGGAGGCGCACTACATGGCGTCGCTGATCCAGAACCTCGCGGCGGCAGCGCGGCTCGAGAGCGGAGCGGGCGAGCTGGCAGCGCACGAGATCGACCTCAACGCGCTCGTCGAGCGCGCCGTCGGCCGCCACCGTCCGATCGCGCGCGCACGCGGCATCTCGCTCGACCACGCCGTGCCTCCGACGGCGCTCGCCTCCCGCGGCGACGTCACGCTCGTCGAGCAGGCGGTCAGCAACCTGATCCACAACGCGGTGCGCTACGTGCAACCGGGCGGCCACGTCGCGGTCGTGTTGGAGGAGCGCGGGCCGCGCTTCTCCCTGCGCGTGCTCGACGACGGGCCGGGCGTGCCCGAGGAGCTGCGCGCGCAGGTCTTCGAGCGCAAGTTCCGCGCGGACGACGCGCGGTCGCGGCAGCCGGACGGGCTCGGGCTGGGGCTGTCGATCGCCCGCGACGTCGCGCACCGCCACGGGTTCTCGCTCGAGCTGCGCTCGCCGGCCGAGGGCGGGACCGAGCTCGAATTGAGCGGTCCGATCGCCGCGGCGGCGTGACTCGAGCGGCGGTAACTCGCCCGCGCGGCGGCGCTACTCGCGTGGGTGCGACGCGCGGCGATCGCGGTCGTCGGGAGTCGGCCCGCCGCGTCGAGGTCGAGAGGGAGCTCGCTGGATGAAGGTTCACATGGATCGCCGGTTCGTGGTGCGCGGTCTGGTCGTCGGCGCGCTGGCGGCCGGGGTTGCGCCGGCGTTGCAGAGCGTTCCTTCGACGCCCGACGTGCGCCGGCTCACGCGCGACGAACGGCGCCGCCTGCTGGCGGCCGAGTGCGAATCCTCGGGTCAGTGGGTGTTCCGCGAGACCGCGCACTACTTCCTCGCGGTGGAACTGCCTCGAAAGGACGGGTCCCGAGGCGCGCAATCGAAGGCGGCGCACGAAGCGCTCGTCGCCGATCTCGAACGGCGCGTCGAAAGCGTCCGGCGCGCGGTGCGGCGCGTCTTTCCGCGCGACGACGGCGATCCGAATCCGATCGAGACCGCGCCGTGCGTCGTGCGGGTTTGTCGCGACCGCGACGCCTACTTCACGTACGGCGGCCCTATGGGTTCGACGGGTTACTGGAACCCGGAGGGCGGCGAGCTCGTGGTCTACGACTCCGCGTCGGAGTCTCCTTCGATCGGCCGCCGAGATTCGCGCCGCACGACCCGGGTCGCTTTGAACTCGATGCTCTACTTCGCGTACATCGCCGAGTTCGGAGAGCCCTTGCCTCCGCCGTGGTTCCACGAAGGGCACGCCGAGTACTTCGCCGGCTTCGAGTTCGTCGCAGGCGAACACGCCGCGGCGCCCGAGGAGTTCATGCGCACGAGGAGCGCGGCCAAGCCGCCGACGCTGTCCGCCGCGCGGCTCGTCGAGCGCTTCTCGAGCCGCGATCGGAAGGTGCTCGTGGAATACGAGCGCGAGGGCCACGCGCCGCTGGGGTGGGCGCTCGTGTGGAGTCTTCGACAGGCGCCGGCGCCGGAGGGTTCGGCGCGGGCCGGCGCGCTCGATCGTTGGTGGCGGACTTGGCTCGACACGCGCGACGAAGCCGCCGCCAACGAAGCGGCGTTCAAGGGTGTCGACTGGAGCGAGCTCGAGGAACTCTGCACGCGCGCGCTCCAGCCCGCTGACGCGAAGTCCGGCGATGGCAGGCGCGATGCGTCGAAGGGCGCGGAGCGGAAATGAGTCGAGGCGTGACAGGCCTCGAAATCGAGCCAATTCCGTAACCTGTCGAGCGTGCAGGCCACCGATCCGCTCGCCACCTTGCCCGCGGCGCTCGCCGAGTTGCACAAGCTCGTCGGCGCCGAGATCCCGCTCGACGCCTACCACGGTGCGCTCCGCCGTGGCGCCCAGGCGGCGGCGCGCATGGCGAGTTGCGGCGCGGTGCTCGTCACCTGTTCGGACGAGTTCCAAGGCGAGTTGCGCAACCACTTCGAGCGCGACGTGGCGCGGCCTCTCTGCAGCGGCTCGATCGTCGGCCAGCGCAACGTGTTCGCGCTCTCGAACATGGCCGGCCGGCTCGAGGCGGGCGCCCTCGACCTCGCGCTGCAGCACTTCGCGGCGCGCAACGCGTCCGGCGAGCGCACGATCGTGGTCGAGATCATGGCGCACTGCGGCGCCGTGTCGAGCAAGGGGCAATGGGAGTACGGCCGCGTCGATCGCTTCGGCCAAAGTTCGGACTGCTGCGGCGCGCTGGCGCGCATGATCGAAGGGGCCGACGAATTCGCCGCCGTTCGCCACCCCTGGCACGAGCAGTTGACGGCCTTCTTCGGCCAGGAACGGCTCGCGGCGCTTCGCGCGTACGACGCCTCCACGCGCTTGCTCGCCACGGCGATCACGCACGCGGTGATGCAAGGCGAGTCCGGGGTCGCCGACGTCCTGCGCGTCGCGTGCTCGGCGCCGACGCACGTGCTCATCGCGTGCGGGGTCGTGCTCAACCGCAGCGGCGCGGACACGGTGCTCCCTGTCGCGCTCCACCACCTGCGCGCCGAGCGCGGCGACGTCGACGTCGTGCACGGCGTGAGTCTGCGCACGACCTCCGACGCGATGCGTTTCGAGCACCACGCGGGGCGACTGAGGGTGCTCACCGACGAGCACACCGCCTCCGCGAGTGCGCGCCGCGCCCAGGCGGAGACGCGCGCCGAGTTCGTCAAGCAGGTGCGAGTGCTGCACTCGGCCTCCGACGAGCTCGCCGCGGCGCGCGCGAAGCTTGCGCAGGAGCAGCTCGAGCACGCGCGCCGGCGCGTGGAGCGGATCAAGGCGCGGCCGCAGGCCTGGCGCGTGTACGCGCGGCCCGTCCTGCGCGGTTTGATGCAGTCGCTCGGCGTGCTGGCGCCCGAGTTCGGTCTGGCGGCGATGCTCGTTCAAAGCGGCCACGACGCGGCGCGCGCGCAGCGCCTGCGACGCCTGCTCGAACGCGGACCGTCGAGTGCCGAGGCGCGCCGGGCCCTGCAGGAGATCGAGGCCGAGATCCAACAGCTCGGCCACCGCGACGCGCAGGAAGTGCTCGACATCCTGCTCGGCGACCACAGTCCGCTGCTGGGTTGAGCGGCGCCGGGTTGAGCGGCGCCGCGTGCACGTCGCTTCGCGCGCCGGGATTCTCGGGTCAAGCTGTAACCGCGTCGCCGCGCCGTTCGTTAGGGGCGCCGTGAACGAGGACTCCCGAAGCCCCCGATGCCCTCAACCGCTGAAGCTCAGTTGCTCGCGCGTTGGAGGGCCGGGGACGACGCGGCCGGCCGCGAGGTGTGCGAACGCCACGCCGAACTCGTCGCGCGCCTCGCCCGCGCATATCGGCCGCGCGCGTGGAGCGTCGACGACCTGGTGCAGGAGGTCTTCTTGACCATGTTCGCGCGCAGCGAACGCTACAGCGAACGCGCGGGCGTTCCGTTCGAGCACTGGCTCTCGCGCCTCGCGGTGAACGTGTGCCGCGACAAGCTGCGAGGCGAGGCGCGCGAGCCTGGACGCGTGGAGCTCTCGGACGCGGGCGAACGCGCGCTGGAGTGGCTCGCGGGCGACGGGCAGGGCGAGCGAAGCGGCGCCGACGAGATCGGAGCGGTCGCCGCGCGCGAAGCGGTGGAGGTGCTGCTCGCGAGCTTGCCCGCCGACGATCGGCTCGTGCTCACGTTGCTCGACCTCGAGGGACGCTCGACGGCCGAGATCGCGCAGCTCACCGGCTGGAGCCGCGCGCTCGTCAAAGTGCGCGCCTTCCGAGCGCGGCAGCGTTTGCGCGATGCGGCCGCGCGGCGCGGTGGGAGGGATGCGTGAGCTCGCGCCGATCCGACTTCGAAGCTCGTTGGCGCGAGCTCGCGAGCCGCGCGCGCGGCGCGGCGCCTGCCGAATCGCCGCGTTCGCTCGAGAGCCTCGCGCGTCTCGCGCGCGCTCGCGCACCGCAAGCCGTGCCGTTTCTCGACCGCCGCACGACGTGGGGGCTCGCGGCCGTCGCCGCGCTCCTCACCGCGTACTTCGCACCGATCGCGTTCTCGTCCGACGAAGCGCTGCCCACGCTGGTGGCCGCGAAGCCGCCGAATCTGCCGCCGCCGCCGAGCCTTCCGCCGCCGCCGGCTCTCGAAGCGCCCGCCTACTACCTCGCCAAGGCCGGAGCGGCCTTGAAGGAGCTCCCATGATCCTCGCTGACATCCTCCAGTGGTTCCTGTTGATCCTCGGAGCGCTGATCACGCTCAACGCGCACTGGCTCGGCGCCCACGCGCTGTTTCCCGGCGTCGTGCAGCGCGCGCGACAGCGCTACGTCGAGTCCCCGGTCAAGACGACGCTCGTCGGGCTCGCGATCGCGGCGCCGACGCTGACGCTCGCCATCGGCATCGGGAAGGTCGCGCCGAATCCCGCGCTCAAGGCGCTCGCGGTCGGACTCGGCTTGTTCGCGGGCTTGCTCGCGCTCGTCGGTTCGGCGGGCCTCGCGGAGCGCATCGGCGCCGGCCTGCCGTCGCCCGTCGACGAGCACCAGCCGTGGCGGCGCGTGCTGCGCGGCGGGATCGTGCTCGGCTTGTCGTTCCTGATGCCGTTTCTCGGCTGGTTCGTGCTGCTGCCGTGGACGCTCGTGAGCGGACTCGGTGCGTGGGCGCTCGCGGGCCGCGCGCCGCGTGTCGTGCGCCGCGAGGCGGCGGACGTGCTCGAGCCCGCGAGCTGACGCCATGGCGGCCTCGCGCAGGGAAGTGCTGGCCTCGCTCGGCGCGGCGTGGTTGTTCGCGAGCCTCGGAGCGGCGCCCGCGGTGACGTGGCTCGCGCGCCGGAGCGACGCGCCCAAGCCCTGGCCCGAAGCGCTCGGCGAGCCCGAGCTCGAGCACTTGCTCGCGCGCTGCGGCTTCGGTGCGCGGCCCGCCGAACGCGAGACGGGCGAGCGCGCGGCGCAGTGGATCGAGCGCCAGCTCGCGCCCGAGTCGATCGACGATCGAGCGTTCGAGTCGCGCCTGCGGCGCTTCGAGACGTGGAGCGCGCCGGCGGGCGAGCTCTACGAGTTCCACGAGCACGTCGTTCGGCGCGAGTTGCAGGCCGTCGTGGTGCTCGGCGCCGTGCACAGCGAGCGACGGTTGCGCGAGGCCGTGCTCGACGTGTGGCGCGACCACTTCAGCTTGAGCCTCGGCAAGGGCGAGTGCGCGTGGCTCGCGACGAGCTTCGAGCGCGACGCCCTGCGCCCGCACGTGTTCGGACGCTTTCGCGAGCTCCTGCGCGCCGTGCTGCTGCATCCCGCGATGCTCTGGTACCTCGACGGGCGCCTCAACCGCGCCGATGAGGGTGCGCCGAACGAGAACTACGCGCGCGAGCTGCTCGAGCTGCACACCCTGGGGCTCGGCGGCGGCTACACGCAGCGCGACGTGCAAGAGCTCGCGCGGGCGCTCAGCGGCTGGACGTCTCGAGGCCTCGGCGAATCGCGCAAGGCGAAGGTGAGCTTTGCCGCAGAGCGTCACGACGCGGGCGCGAAGGACTTGCTCGGCGTCTCGCTGGCGGACGGCCTCGGCGCCGACGAGGTCGAGCGCGTGCTCGACGTCGTCTGTGCGCATCCGGCGACGGCGAACCACGTCGCGAGAAAGTTGTGCGCGCGCTTCGTGGCCGACGTTCCGCCCGCGAGCCTCGTCGAGAGCGTCGCGGCGAGTTTTCGCAGCAGCGACGGCGAGCTTTCCACCGCGCTGCATTCGCTCCTGACGAGCTCGGAGTTTCGCGAGGCGCGCGAGCTCAAGCTCAAGCGGCCGCTCCACTTCGTTGCGTCGGCGCTGCGCGCGTGCGATGCGCACTGCGAGCCCGATGACGCGCTGCTCCAGCGCCTCGAGCGTCTCGGACACGCGCCGTACTCGTGGCCGACGCCCGACGGCTACCCCGACGAGGCCGCGCACTGGCGCGCGGGACTGCTCGGCCGCTGGCGGTTCGCCGACGAGCTCGCGCACGGCGGACTGAAAGCGGCGCGCGTCGACGCGCAAGGGTTGCTCGCGCGGGCCGGAGGCCGCGAGCGGCTCGCGCAAGCGTGTCTGGGCCGCGCCGCCAGCGACGCCGAGTTGCGCGCGTTCGAGCAAGGCGACGACGCGGCGGCGCTCGCCGGAATCCTCTCGTGCCCGGGGTTCCAACGATGCTGAACGAAACGCTCGTGACGATTTTTCTGCGCGGCGGCGCCGACGGGCTCGCGCTCGTGCCCGCGGTCGGAGATCCCGAATACCACCGCGCGCGGCCGGTCGGCGCCGTCGGCGAAGGACGTGGCGAGCAGCTCGATGGGCTGTTCGCGCTGGCGCCGGAGCTCGACGCGCTCGCACCGTTGTGGCGCGAGGGTCAGCTCGCCGTCGTCGTCGACGCGGGAAGCTCCGACGACACGCGCTCGCACTTCTATGCGCAACCGCTGCTCGAACGAGGCGGCCCGGCAGCGGCGGGCGGATGGATCGCGCGCTACGCGAAGGCGCGCGGCGGCACGTTGCCGGCGATGGCCTTTGGCGACACGCTGCCTGAGAGCCTGCGCGGCGGCGCGCCCGCGACGGCGCTGCGCGAGCTCGCGGATCTCGACCCGGGCCCGCGCGTCGCGGAGCTCTCGGAACGCCTCGCTTCGCTCTATGAAGCGGATCCGCTGCTCGCCGAGTCCGCGGCGAACACGCGCACCGCGCTGGCGCAGTTGCGCGAGATCGCCAGCGCGCCGTACCGCCCCGCGGACGGAGTCGAGTGGGGGAGCGAGCCCTTCGCGCAGCAGCTCGCGCAGACGGCGCGCTTGATCAAGCGCGGCGCGCGGCCGGCGGCTGTGTGCCTCGACCTGCACGGCTGGGATTCGCACGTCGCACAGGCGCAGTTCCTCGCGCCGCTCCTGCGCGAGCTCGGGGCCGGGCTCGCGAACTTCGCGCGCGACCTCGGCGAGCACTTCGCGCGCACGAGCGTCGTCGTCTACACCGAATTCGGCCGGCGCGTCGCGTTCAACTCCGCGCTCGGCGCCGACCACGGCCACGGCTTCGCGATGTTCGTGCTCGGAGGCGGCGTGCGCGGCGGAGTGCACCAACGCTGGCGCGGGCTCGCGCCCGGCGACTTGATCGGCCCCGGGGACCTTGCCGGCTCGATCGACTACCGCAGCGCGCTCGCGCCGGTGCTCGAGCGCCACGGCGTCGCGGCGCGCGAAGTGTTCCAGGACATGGAGGCGCCGCCGCTGCCGCTGTGAAGCGACGCGCGGCGGCGCGCTGGAGGTTTCGACCGTCGGATGCGATCAGCGCGTGCGCAGCGCCATGCTCGTGATCTGAGCGCCGACGGAGAGGTCGCTGACGGGAGCGCCGAGCACGCCCGGCGCCGTGATCGGGCTCGAACGGATGCGGTCCGTTCCCGACAGCACCCACAGGATGTGCGTGTCGCTGATGTCGAAGCGGAGCAGCGCCATGCCGGCCTGCACGCCCGTGCCGACCTGCGCGATCGAACCGTCGACGGCGAGCGTCGACGGATCCTGGTCGATCGTGAAGTACTCCCACTGGCCCTGCGCGGTGTCGGCGATCATGAGCGCCGTTCCGTTCGTTCCGATGCCCATCACCAGCGGCGTGACCGCGGTGGCGAAGGGCGAGCCGGCGAGCGGCGTGAGCGTGAGGCTCTCGAGGTCGACCGAGAAGACGGCGATCGAGTCCGAGCCCAGGTGCGCGGCGTACACGAAGCGGCCCGTCGGATCGAACACGGCGCGGAAGGGATCCGAGCCGCCGGTGGAGACCGAGCCCGAGTAGCTCGCGAGGCCCGTGCTCGGATCGATCTCGAAGACGTCGAGCTGGTCGGCGCCCGAGTCGGGGACGACGATCAGCGAGCCCGAGGGGTCGACGCTCGGCGGCCAGGGGCTGGCGTTGAACGAGCTCGTGCCGAGCACGTCGAGCGCGGAACTCTCCGCGTCGAAGGCGTAGCTCGTGAGCACCGCGGTGTTGCTGTTCGCGCCGTTGCGAACCATGTAGCCGAACCGGCCGCTGCGCTCGAGGTCGAAGCCGACGTTGCCGGTGCTCTGGCCGAAGCCCGAGCCCGCGCCGAGCGAGCCGGTGTTGTCGAGGCGGTGGACGCTGAGAGCGTTCTGCGTGCCCGGCGAGCGGTGCGCGACGATCGCGCGGTCGGCGAACCGGTGGACGCTGATCGTCTGCGGATTGATGCCCGTGGCGACCGGCGTGCCGGTGTTCGCGGTGAGCGCGCCCGTGAGGCTGTCGAAGGCGTACTCCCACACGCCGTCCGTCGCGAGGCTCGTCACGTAGACCGAGCGCGTCGTCGGACGCCATTCGCCGTGGCCGAACACCAGCGCGAACTCCGTCGCTTCGGCGCCGGCCTGCGTCACGCCGACGCTCGCGGCGCTGAGCGCTCCGCTCACGTCGATGCTCCAGCTCTGCAGCTCGCCGCCTTCGTGCGCCGAGTACAGGTGGCCGTTGCGCGGATCGATCGCGAGTTGGCGCGTGTTGGAGTTCGCGGTCGCGTTGGCGAACAGAGCGTCGGTCGGCGCGCCTGTGAGCGCATCGAGGTCGAAGGCGCGCAGCAGCGCCGCGGCTTCGAAGCCGACGTAGAGCACCGTGTCGTCAGGACGGATCGCCATCGCGCTCACACCGCTGGCGGCGATGCTCGCGGGGCTCCAGGCGCTCGGCGTCAACGCGCCGGTGAACGCGTCGACTTCGTAGCCGTACAAGCTCGTCGCGGTCTCGCACGCGGCGTACAAGCGCGAGCTGTCCGAGTTGAACCCGAGGGCGCGCACTCCGTCGCCGCTCGCGGTCGTTCCGAGCGCGGTCAGATTGCCGTCGAGCGAATCGATCGCGAAGGCGCCGATCGTGTCGTCGCCCTGGTTGGCGACGTAGAGCCACGAGTCGCCGGCGTCGATCGCGATCTGAACCGGCGACGCGCCGGTCGAGACCGAGGCGATCGGCGTCGGCGTCAACTCGCCGCTGGTCGTGTCGATCGAGAAGCCGTGCACGAGGCCGAGCACGCTCGTCGCGAACAGGAAGCGGCCATCGTTCGTGCAGGCGAGGTCGGTGATCGTCGTCGCGCCGATCGAGACGCTCTCGCCGCTCGCGGTGAGTTCGAGCGAGCGCGTGTCGGAGCGCAGGACCGAGATCACGCCGTCCGCGGCCGTGAACACGAGGTGGTTCCAGGGGTGGACGGCGACCTGCGACACGTTGTCGGCGCTCCATTGCTTGCCGTGGTGGAGCAGCGCGCCCGTGGCGGGGGCGCGCACGAACGCGCGCACGGCGCCGGTCGAGGCGTCGACGGCGCACGCGCCGCGCGTGTAGGGCGGCACGATGTCGGCGACGAAGGAATCGAAGGTCGTCGCGGCGGCGCAGTCCTCGACGGTGATCGAGAAGTTGGAGGTCTCGAGCGTGCTCGGCACCCCCGAGATGATCCCGGTCGCCGGATCGAGCGAGAGGCCCGCCGGGAGCGCGCCCGCGCTGACGCTCCAAGTCGTGCCGTAACCGGCGGCGAGTTGCGGGAGGAGCTCGACGAACACGCCGCGGCCGAGCTCCTGGGCGAGGTCGGGATACTCGAGCCCCGCAGGCAGCTCGTGGGCGACTTCGAGCGTGATGGCGGTCGACGTCTGCCCGTAGGCGTTCGACGCGACGACGGTGTAGCTCGTCGAGGCCGACGTCGAGCTCGGGGCGCCCGAGATCACGCCCGTCGTGGTGTCGAAGCTCAAGCCCGCCGGCAGCGCGGGCTGAATCGAGTACGCCGTGGCGATGCCGCCCGAGTGCGAGGGCGTGTTCGGCGTGATGTCGCCGCACAGGTCGTAGGTCGGCGAGCTGTCGGCGTAGCTCAGCGCCACCGGAGGTCGTTTGCCGCTTCCGCCGCCGCCTCCGCCGCAACCGGCGAGCAGGAGCGTGAGAACGGTCAGGGCGGAACCCGTGCGGACGTGGTGCGAAGTGTGCGTGATCATGGAGTGCCTCTCGGCCGCCGGCGAGGCGACTTCGCTTGCTACATCGGAGGCTTTCGCTTCGCGCTTTTGCCGCGCGGCGCCGGGCGTCTCAGCGGCAGGAACGAGCGCGGCGCGAGCGCGGACCGCTGGAATGCGCGCTGACGCCCGCGCGCCCAGCCGCTAACGTGCGCCGCAGCCCGTCTCGTCCCCCCGTCGCCGCAGGAGCGTTCGTGCAGTCCAAGAGCCGCTTTCCGCATTCGCTGGTGCTGATCTTCGCGATGATCGTGCTCGCGCAGATCGCGACCTACGCGTTGACACCGGGCGAGTTCCAGCGCGTGCCCGATCCGGCGACCGGGAAGCTGATGGTCGTGCCCGGGACCTACGCGGCCGTCGACGCGGCGCGCGTGCCGTGGCACGCGTTTCTCACGCTCATCCCCAAGGGCCTCGAGAAGGGCGCGGACATCATCTTCTTCGTGTTCATCGTCGGCGGAGTGATCGGCGTCGTGCGCGCGACGGGCGCCATCGACGCGCTGATCGGCGCGGCCATCCGGCACGTGGGCGGCAAGCCCGCCTTGCTCGTGGCCGGGATCATGACGCTGCTCGCGATCGGAGCTTCGACGATCGGGATGGCCGAGGAGTACATGCCCTTCATCCCGGTGCTCGTGACGATGTGCCTCGCGCTGAAGATGGACGCGATCGTCGCGATGGCGATCGTCTACATCGGCGCCGGCGTCGGCTACGGCTGCGCGGCGCTCAATCCGTTCACGGTGATGATCGGCCAGCGCATCGCCGGCGTGGAGCTCGCGTCGAACCAGGGCCTGCGCTGGAGCCTGCTCGCGATCTGCCTCGCGATCTCCGTGCACCACACGATGCGCTACGTGGCGCGGATCAAGGCCGATCCTTCGAGGAGCCTCGTCGCCGGGATCGACTATTCGAGCGGTTTCGAGATGCCGAAGGACCAGCGCTTCACGGCCGCGCGCGGCGGAATCATCGCGATGTTCGCCGCGGCGATCGGCCTGTTCGTGTGGGGGATCAAGGCCTACGACTGGTACCTCACCGAGCTCGCGGCGGTGTTCTTCGCCATCGCGATCCTCTCGGCGGTCGTCGCACGCATGTCGCCGAACAAGGTCGCCGCCGAGTTCTGCACTGGCGCGGCGGAGATGACGACCACGGCGCTGCTGATCGGCTTTGCGCGCACGATCGAGCAGATGCTGAACGAGGGCCGCGTGATCGACACGGTGATCCACGGGCTCGCGCAACCGCTGCAGCAGGGCACGCCCGATCTGGCGGCGCTGGGGATGCTCGCGGTGCAGTCGATCACGAACTTCTTCATCCCCTCGGGATCGGGGCAGGCGTACGTGACCATGCCGATCATGGCGCCGCTCGCCGACATCACCGGGGTCTCGCGCGAGGTCGCGGTGTTCGCCTACCAGTTCGGCGACGGGTTCACGAACATGATCGTGCCGACCAACGCGCTGCTCATGGGCATGCTCGCCCTGGGCCGGATTCCCTTCGAGCGTTGGGCGCGCTTCATCCTGCCGCTGCTCGGGAAGATCTACCTCGTGGTCGCGGTGTTCCTGGTCTGGGCGGTGCGCAGCGGAGTGTGAACCGGACCCGCCGGCGGAGCGGGGGGCGTACGGGAAACTCGGCAAGGGAGGGCTCGCGGAGCCGCCCGGAAGGAAGCCGGATTCGGCGCGGGGGGCCCCGAATTCCCAGGATCGGCATAGACTGAGGAGGCTAGGCGCGCCCCTGCGCCGAGCCCAGGCCCCCCCGGACTGTCCTTGGCGAGCCTGAGAGGGAGGGTCACCTCCTCAACATCTTTGTCTTCCCTCATCTGTTCTTCTGGGAGCTCTTCTCCATGAGTTTCGTTTCGAATCTTCAGCGCTCGGCCAGCACGGTCGTCGCACTGGCGGCCCTCGCAGCCGCAGCGCAGGCGCAGACCCTCGGCTGCGAAGTTGGCGTCGCCAACGGCGGCCTCGTCCCGCTGTCCGGCACCGGCGGCGGCGGCACGTTCCCCGGCACGCTTCCCACGTCGGTGAGCCTCTATCCGCTCACCGTGGCCAGCCTGCCCCCCGGCGCGACGGTCGTGACCGAGGTCAAGTTCTTCGGCTTCACGCACACCTGGGTCAACGACGTCCACCTGGTCCTCGAGGACCCGAGCGGCGGGCGCCACAACCTGCTCGTTCGCCGCGCCGGAAGCTGCGACTTCAACGGCGACTACGCGATCGTTCCGGCCTGCACCACGGGGCTCACGTACCCCGCGACGTGCTCGGGCACGACGATCCTCACGCCCGGAGCTTACGACCAGTTCTTCGGCGCTTGGCCCAACGGCACGAACGGCATCAACAACACGACCCTCGACTCCATCCCGGCCGCGACCGGCACCTGGAACCTGATCGCCATGGACTGGGCGAGCGGTGACTCCGGCGCGCTGACGAGCTGGGACCTGTGCTTCGGCAACCCGGTTCCGCCCGCCGCGCCGACCGCTGCGCCGGTGCTCTCCTCGCCCGCGAACGCCGCGACCGCCACCAATCCGGTGACGCTCACTTGGGCGGCCGTCAACTGCGCGAGCAGCTACGACGTCGATCTCGACGGTGTCGTGACGAACGTCGCTTCGACCTCGTTCGCAGCGCCGGTTCTCGCGCCGGGCGTCCACACGTGGACGGTGCGCGGCGTGAACGCAACGGGCTCGGGCCCCTACGCCGTGCCGCGCACCTTCGACGTCCCGGCGCCGCCGCCGTCGTCGGTTTGCGTCTCCGGCGGTCCCGGCGGCGCGGTTCCCGCGAGCGGCACGGGCGGCACGGGCGCGGTTTGGCCGGCCACCCTTCCGGCGACTCCGTTCCAGCAGTCGTACTTGGTGAATGTGCCGACGGGCGCGTCGCAGATCGTCAAGGTCGAACTCACGGGCGCGCAGCACACCTGGATCGGCGACGTGCAGATGGTGCTGACCGACCCGACGGGCGGCATGCACAACATCGTCCACCGCGTGGGCTTCACCACATCGGGCGCCGGCTTCAACTGCGACCTCAACGGCGACTACTCGATCTACGAGACCGCTGGTGCGTCGTGGCCGACCACCTGCCCCGGCACGACCGACATTCCGGTCGGCAACTACGACCAGAGCTTCGGCTCGTGGGTCGACGGCACGAACGGCATCTTCAACACGCCGCTCAGCGCGATCCCGGTGGCTTCGGGCTTGTGGACGCTCACGGTGTACGACTGGGTCAGCGGCGACGCCGGCTCGATCGCTTCGTGGCGTCTGTGCTTCGACGACAACGGCGGCTTGCCGACGTTCTGCATCCCGCAAGCTCCGGGCACGGGCAACGGCTGCATCCCGACGATCTTCGGCACGGACAACCCGGACGTCGCGCACAGCAACACCTGCGTGCTGACGGTCTCGAACGTCGAGGGCGACCGCAGCGGCATGCTGCTGTACGGCGTCAACGGCCAGGTCAACGTTCCGTGGTGCGCCGGCGGCAACAGCTTCCGCTGCATCCTGAATCCGGTTCAGCGCCTCGGCGTCCAGAACAGCGCCGGCACCGCCGGACTGTGCGACGGCTCGCTGGTCCAGGACTGGAACGCGTTCCAACTCGCCAACCCGACGTCGCTCGGCGCGCCCTTCGGCGCCGGCGATACGGTCGACGTCCAGGGCTGGTTCCGCGACCCGGTGAGCTGCAAGAACTCGTTCATGAGCCAGGGCGTGCGCCTGACCTACACGCCGTGATCGGCGCGGCTCGATCCGCTCGACGGCTGCCGACCGGCGGCCGCTGAAGCGGCTTCGACGCTGCAAAAAGCACCGGGCGTCGTCCTTCGCAGGATGGCGCCCGGTGCTGTCGTTTCCGGGGCCGAGTCCAACCCGAGTTTCATGCCCGAAGGTTGTGCGGCGCCGGAGCGTGACAGGAGAACGCTTTTCGAGATCCTGACTCGCTTTCGGGTTGAGTTTTTGCCCCGCGCTCCCGCTTCGAGCACTCCCCAACTTGGGACACTCGCGTATCATCAGGGGTCGGATGGCGCGCAGTGCGCCGAGACTCGGGGCGTCGCAGCTCGGCGGCGGCCTGGGTCGGAGGGGGGTAGCCCCCTCCCAGAACCCCCTTTCCTCTCTCCCGAGCGGAGCTCTTCTCCATGAGACTCGTTTCGAATCTTTCCCGCGCCCTGGGCGCGGCTGCGACCCTCGCGGCACTCGCCGCGGGCGTTCAGGCGCAGACCCTCGGCTGCGAAGTTGGCGTGGCCAACGGCGGCATCATCCCCGCGTCCGGCACGGGCGGCGGCGGCTCCACCGCGTACCCCACCGTGCTTCCTCCGAGTCCGAGCGTCTTCACGCTCAACGTCGGCACCCTGCCCCCCGGCTCCACGGTGGTCACCGAGTTCAAGCTGTTCGGCTTGACCCACACCTGGATCAACGACACGCATTTCGTGCTCACCGACCCGTCGGGCGCGAGCCACAACCTGTTCGTCCGCCCCAACGGAAGCTGCGACTTCGGCGGCGACTACACGATCGTTCCCGCCTGCACCGGCGGCATGGCGTGGCCGGCCACCTGCTCGGGCACGACGGTCTTGACGCCCGGCGCTTACGACCAGTACTTCGGCACGTGGCCGAGCGGCACGAACGGCATCAACAACACGTCCCTCGACACGATCGCCGCCGCCACGGGAACGTGGACGCTGACCGTGTACGACTGGGCCGGCGGTGACTCGGGCGCGCTGACGAGCTTCGACGTCTGCTTCGGTACCCCGGTCCCGCCGTTGGCGCCGAGCACCGCGCCGACCCTGACCGGTCCGGCCAACGGCGGATCGCAGGGCAACCCGGTCACGCTGACCTGGAACTCCGTGAACTGCGCCGCCACCTACGACGTCGACCTCGACGGCGTCATCACGACGGGCGTCGTGGGCAATTCGTTCGCCGCGCCGGTGCTCGCTCCGGGCCTCCACACCTGGACCGTCCGCGCGACCAACGCGAGCGGCTCGTCGGCCTACGCCTCGCCGTTCACCTTCACGGTCCCGGCGCCTCCGCCTGCCTCGACCTGCGTTTCGAACGGCCTCGGCTCGGGACTCGTCCCGGCGTCGGGTACGGGCGGAACGGGCGCCGTCTGGCCGGGCACGTTCCCGGGCACGCCCTACAGCAACACGTACAACGTGACGCTGCCGGCGGGCGCGACCCAGATCGTCAAGCTCGACGTGACGTTCTCGACCCAGCACACCTGGGTCGGTGACCTTCAGCTCGTGTTGACCGATCCGACCGGCGGCATGCACAACATCGTGCACCGTCCCGGCTTCACCACTGCGGGCGCGGGTCTCAACTGCGACCTGAACGGCGCCTACTCGATCTACGAGACCGCCGGTGCGCCGTGGCCGACCACGTGCCCGGGCACGACGGACATCCCGATCGGCGACTACAACCAGAACTTCGGCACGTGGCCGTCCGGGACCAGCGGCGTGTTCAACACCCCGCTGAGCGCGATCCCGATCGCGAACGGCAACTGGACGCTGACGGTGTACGACTGGGTCAGCGGCGACTCGGGCGTGATCAGCGATTGGCAACTGTGCTTCGACGCCGGTCCTTCGGGCCCGGTCAGCTACTGCACGGCCGGCACGACGACGAACAACTGCAACGCCACCATCACGGCGACGGCGCAGCCGAGCGTCTCCTTCGCCAACCCGTGCGTGCTCAACGTCGCGAACGTCGAAGGCCAGAAGCAAGGTCTGATCTTCTACGGTGTGAACAACACCGGCTTCACCCCGTCGTCGTGGGGCGTGGGCAGCACGAGCTTCCTGTGCGTCAAGTCGCCGAACCAACGCACCGGCACGCAAGCCGCCGGCGGCACCGCCGGTCAGTGCAACGGCGCCTTCACGCTCGACTGGAACGCGTACCAAGGCGCCAACCCCGGCGCGCTCGGCAATCCGTTCCTCGTCGGCAGCAAGGTCTACGCGCAGGCGTGGTTCCGCGACCCGCCGGCGCCGAAGACGACGAACCTCTCGGACGCTCTCGAGATGACCTGCCAGCCGTGATCCACGGCCGAGCGGCTCGCGGAACTCTGTTCGCGAGCTGACTCGAATCAGACGAAGCACTTCGGGCAGCCAAAGGGCTGCCCGAAGTCATTTCTGCGCGGAGGCGCGAGTGCGCTGGCTGCGCTTCACGTTCGAGCGAGCAAGCGTCGTTCGCCGCGAGACGTTCCTGGCGCGCAAGCTCGAGCAACGCGGCGCGTGCCTGAGACGACGCCGTGAGACTCCCGACATCTCGGCGGCGATGCTGCGCGCGACGAGCGGTGGGCGTTGCACCGCGTAGAATGTGGGGAGCCATGTCTCGATTCGCGTGACACGGTTCCCCGCTCCGCCTGGCTTGCCGGAACGCGGTGTTCGTCAGGAGCAAGCTCGAAATCGTTCCCTAATGAATCTCCATCAACTCACTCGACGCGTCGCGTGCGCGTCCGTGATCGCGGCGCTGCTCACGAGCGCTTCGCAGGCTCAAACCATCGGCTGCACGACAGGCGGCGCCTCCGGCGTCATCCCCACGAGTGGCTCGGGCGGCGGCGGGATCTACCCGACCGCCTTCCCGCCCAACGAAACCGCGATGACCCTGGCGGTGCCTTCGCTGCCCCCGGGCGCGACGGTGGTCACCGAGGTCAAGCTCAACGGCTTCTTCCACACCTGGGCCGGCGACCTGCAGCTCGTGCTCACGGCGCCGAACGGCTCGCGCCACAACCTCATCGACCAGGCGAGCGGTTCCTGCGATTACGCGGGCGACTACGTGCTCGTCCCTGAGTGCACGACGGGCGTTCCGTTCGGCAACTGCACGGGCGTCGTGACTCCGGGAACGTACGAGCCCTTCACCGGGACTTGGCCCTCGGGCACGCAAGGCGTCAACAACACCCCGCTCTCGGCGATCGCCGCGGCCACGGGAACGTGGACGCTGACCGTGTACGACTGGGCCGGCGGCGACATCGGTTCGATGACGAGCTGGGATCTGTGCTTCGGCACGCCGCCGCTTCCGACTCCGCCGGCGTTCGTGCCGAACCTCGTGTCGCCCGCGGACCAGGCGCTCTTCTGCGCGACGTCGACGCAACTCGTTTGGGACGCTGTGAACTGCGCGACGAGCTACGACCTCGATGTGAACGGCAACGTCACGACGGGCATCACGAACACGACCTTCAACCTCACGAACCTCACGCCCGGCGGGTACTCCTGGCGCGTGCGTGCGGTGAACGGCGCGGGTGCGACGGCGTACTCGACGGCGCGCACGTTCACGATCGGCACGCTCACTCCGTGGGTCTGCGCCACGGGCGGAACGGGTGGATCGTTCCCGTCGTCCGGCGTGGACGGCACCTGGCCGCTCGTGCTTCCGACGGGTGAGCTCAGCTCGACGCTCGCCGTGTCGGTTCCGGCCGGCGCCACGCGCATCGAGGCGGTGCGCCTCAACGGCCTCGACCACACCTGGTCGGGCGACTGCCACATCGTGCTGACCTCGCCCGCGGGCGTGAACTACAACATCTTCCAAGAGGTCGACGGCGTGTTCGCCGGCGGCTGCGGGGACGACTTCGCGGGCGACTATTCGTTCGTCGATCCGGTCACGGGAACCGACGAGTGCGGCGCCCCGGCGATCACGTTCAGCTGCACCAACCTCGGAACGGTCGCGCCCGGCGTCTACGGCCAGTACTACGGCATGTGGAACAGCGGCGACGCGGGCATCGTGAACGTGAACCTCGATTCGATTCCGATCGCGTCGGGCAACTGGACGCTGAAGATCTACGACTGGTACATCCCTGCCGACGGCGGCACGCTGACGAGCTGGGATCTGTGCTTCGACGCCGGCGCCGGCAACCCGTCCGTGTACTGCACGGCGGGCACGACGACGAACGGTTGCAACGCTTCGATGAGCGCCACGGCGCAGCCGAGCGCGAGCTTGGCCACGCCTTGCGTGATCAACGTCGCGAACGTCGAAGGCCAGAAGCAAGGTCTGATCTTCTACGGTGTGAACAACACCGGCTTCTCGCCGCTGCCCTGGAGCCCGGGAAGCTCGAGCTTCCTGTGCGTCAAGTCGCCGACGCAGCGCACCGGAACGCAGAGTTCGGGCGGCGCCACCTCGACCTGCACGGGCGCCTTCACGCTCAACTGGAACACCTACCAGAGCGCCAATCCCGGCGCGCTCGGCAATCCGTTCCTGAGCGGTGCGAAGGTGTATGCGCAGGCGTGGTTCCGCGATCCGCCGGCGCCGAAGACGACGAACTTGTCGGACGCGCTGGAACTCACGGTCCAACCGTGACCCAACGCCGAGGGGCTCGCGAAACTCTGTTCGCGAGCTGAAGCTCGCTCCGGATCCTCTACCGGACAGCCAAAGGGCTGTCCGGTTTCGTTCGCGCTGACCGCGCGAACGAACCGAGGCTTACCTCCGCGATCCGCCGGCGCCGAAGACGACGAACTTGTCGGACGCGCTGGAGCTCACGGTCCAACCGTGACCCAAGGCCGAGCGGCTCGCGAAACTCTGTTCGCGAGCTGAAGCTCGCTCGCTGGCTCGCGCGCAAGCGCGAGCCCAACGAGCACGACTCTTCCGGACAGCCAAAGGGCTGTCCGGTTTCGTTCGCGCTGACCGCGCGAACGAACCGAGGCTTACCTCCGCGATCCGCCGGCGCCGAAGACGACGAACTTGTCGGACGCGCTGGAGCTCACGGTCCAACCGTGACCCAAGGCCGAGCGGCTCGCGAAACTCTGTTCGCGAGCTGAAGCTCGCTCGCTGGCTCGCGCGCAAGCGCGAGCCCAACGAGTACGACACTTTCGGGCAGCGCCTCGGAGCTGCCCGAAGAGCTCGAGTACGTCGGGCAGCCTCTGGGCTGCCCGAATTCATTTCCAGTCTGCTTCGCGCCTGCCTGCATCCTGCGCTGCGAAGGGAACTAGGTACCACCTCGCCGCCGCGACTCTGCGGCCCGTCGCGGATCCCGCGCGACGTCATGCGCGTTTCGGCGGGCTCGCTAGCATGGAGCGAGCGCTTCCGCGCCTCAGCGGAATCGCCGGCTCGTCCGGTACTGCTTGCCGGATCGCGGCGCTCGTCAGGATCAAGCAGAAGCGAATCCATGAACCCCACAATTCTCCTCGGGCGTGCGACAGCGGCCGTCGCAGGTGTCGCGTTGCTCGCAAGCCTCTCAAGCGCTCAGACCATCGGCTGCACCACGGGTGGCGCCGGTGGAGCGATCCCCGTGACCGGCACCGGCGGCGGCACCTACCCGGGCGTCCTGCCGACGACTCCGACCATTTGTCCGCTCAACGTCGCCAGCGTTCCCCCGGGCGCGACGGTCGTCACGGAAGTCCGTCTGCGCGGCATCTCGCACACCTGGGTCGGCGATCTCCAGTTCGTGCTGACGACGCCGAGCGGTCAAACCCACAACCTCCTCGACCGCCCTCCGTTCAGCTGCGATCTCGGCGGCGACTACACGATCGTGCCGATCGGTCAGTGCGCGCTGAGCTATCCCGCGGGGTGCACGGGCACGGCCATCTTCCCCGTGGGCGCCTATGAGCAGAACTTCGGCAACTGGCCGAGCGGAACGAACGGCATCAACAACACGCCGCTCGAGACGATCCCGGCGGCGACCGGTTCGTGGACGCTGACGATCTACGACTGGGCCGGCGGCGACATCGGTGCGATCACGAGTTGGGAACTGTGCTTCGGAACTCCTCCGAGCGGAGCTTCGGCGCCGTTCGTTGCGCCGACGCCGATCTCGCCTGTCGGGGGCGCGCTCGTGACGGCGCCGGTGACGCTGACGTGGTCGTCGCTCAACTGCGCGACGTCCTACGACGTGGATGTCGACGGCGTGGTCACCACCGGGATCGCCTCGACGAGCACCTCGGTGAACCCGACGGTCGGTCAACACTCGTGGCGCGTCCGCGCGGTCAACGCCGGCGGCGCGGGTCCGTGGTCGTCGCCGCTCGCGATGTTCGACATCGCGCCGCCGCCTCCGCCGTCGACCTGTGTGTCCGGCGGACTCGGCGGTCCGATTCCGACCTCCGGCACGGGCGGCGGCGGCACATGGCCGACGATCCTCCCGCCGAACGAGTTCACCTCGACCTACAACGTCGCGGTGCCTGCGGGCTCGACGCAACTTGTCAAGGTCGAGCTCAACGGGCTCTCGCACACGTGGGTTGGCGACCTCCAGGTCGTGATCACCGACCCGACGGGCGGCAACCACAACGTGATGTACCGTCCGCAGTCGTCGACCAACAGCGTGGGTCTGAACTGCGACCTCGATGGCTCGAACTACCACTTCTATCAGGCCGGCGTGCTCGACCTCCCGACGACGTGTCCGGGCACGTCGTTCCCCGGCGGCCAGTACAACCAGTACTTCGGCGACTGGACCTCGGGTGACGCGGGCATCTTCAACACGCCGCTGGGTCAGATCCCGGTGTCCTCGGGCAACTGGACGCTGAAGATCTACGACTGGGCCGGCGGCGACATCGGCGACCTGGTCAGTTGGCAGCTCTGTTTCGCGGCGCCCGCGGGCCCGACGACGTTCTGCACTCCGACGGGTTCGGGCACGAGCAGCGGTTGCATCCCGACGATCGCGGCGACCGGTTCTCCGAACGTCTCGCACACCGCGCCCTGCGTGGTGACGGTGAGCAACGTCGAAGGTCAGAAGTCGGGCTTGCTGTTCTACGGCATCAACGGGCAGATCAACTTCCCGTGGTGCGCGGCGGGCGGCAACAGCTTCCTGTGCGTGAAGGCGCCGACGCAGCGCCTCTTCCCGCAGTCGACGGGCGGCACGGCCGGACAGTGCAACGGCCAGCTCACCAACAACTGGAACTTGTTCCAGACCTCGTTCCCCGGCTCGCTCGGCCAACCGTTCAGCGCCGGCGACACGGTGGACATGCAGGGCTGGTTCCGCGACCCGCCGTCCTGCAAGACGACCTTCCTGAGCGAAGGTTTGCGCCTCGTGTACCAGCCGTAATCCACGGCCCGATTTGACGCGACCGGACAGCCGAAGGGCTGTCCGGTTTCGTTTTCGCTCGCCTGCGCGATGTACCGAGCCAGAGCAAACTCTCCCCGCTGATTGCGTGGGGGCCGGCGAACACCCGCGCTCTCCAAATTAGCGGGGAGAATTTGCTCTGGCTCGGTACGTCGCGAATCGGAGCTGTACGGGCGATGGAGGGGTTCAGCGCGCCGAGCACAGGT
Source organism: uncultured Planctomycetia bacterium (assembly GCA_937952135.1). Taxonomy (GTDB): domain Bacteria; phylum Planctomycetota; class UBA1135; order UBA1135; genus WYBT01. The sequence continues at coordinate 8,559 of CALFYL010000162.1, read as the reverse complement.
GCAAGTTCGTCGCGCGCTGTTCGGATGTCGAGCCCGAGGCGTGCGGCGCCGCACAACGCAGGTAGCATGATGAGAGCACTCCCGCGAATCCGCGGGACTTGTTGCCCCGTCCGGTGCTGCTTGCCGGCTCGGGGGGCCTGTCAGGATCAAGCAGAGGTGACTCCATGAACTCAACGAATCTCCTCGGGCGTGCGACCGCGGCACTGGCCGCCGTCGCGCTGCTCACAGGGCTCTCCAACGCTCAAACTCTCGGCTGCACGACGGGCGGTCCCGGCGGATCCATTCCGACCAGCGGAACCGGCGGCGGCGGCACCTATCCCACGATCCTTCCGCCCTCCGAACTCGCGCTGCCGCTGAACGTCGCTTCGACGCCTCCGGGCTCGACGGTCGTCACGGAGGTTCGCTTCACCGGCCTCACGCACACCTTCGCCGGCGACCTGCAGTTCGTGCTGACGGCGCCGAACGGCACGCGCCACAACTTGGCCAACCGCAACAGCGGTGGATGCGACTACGGCGGCGACTATGTGATCGTCGCGGAGTGCACCTCGGGCGCGGTTTTCGGAACGTGCGCGAGCTCGGTGACTCCGGGCACCTACTCGCAGTTCTTCGGCACGTGGCCGTCGGGCACGAACTCGATCGACAACACGCCGCTGTCCTCGATTCCTGCCGCGACGGGAACTTGGACGCTGACGATCTACGACTGGGCCGGTGCGGACATCGGCTTCATCACGAGCTGGGGGATCTGCTTCGGCACGCCGCCGACTCCGACGGCGCCGGCGAGTGCGCCGACGCTCGTGTCGCCCGGGAACGGCGCGACCGCCCCCAATCCGGTGACGCTGAGCTGGGACGCGGTCGCGTGCGCGACGACCTACGACGTCGACCTCGACGGCGTTGTCACCACGGGCGTGATCGGCAATTCGTTCGCTGCGCCGGCGCTCGCCGCGGGCCTCCACACCTGGACCGTTCGCGCCGTGAACTCCGCGGGCGTCAGCGCGTACGCGTCGCCGAGCTCGTTCAACGTGCCGACGCCTCCTCCGCCGTCGACCTGCGTGGGCAGCGGCGCCGGCGGACCCGTTCCGTCCTCGGGGACCGGCGATGGCACGTGGCCGACGGCGCTGCCGACGGCGCCGCTCATCAGCTCCTACGTGGTGAACCCGCCGGCAGGCGCCAGCCAGATCGTGAAGGTCCAACTCACCGGACTCACGCACACCTGGGTCGGCGACCTGCACATCGTCCTCACCGCGCCGAACGGAACGCAGTACACCGTCCTGCACCGCCCGGCGTTCGTCAGTGCGTGCTGCGGTCTGAACTGCGACATGAACGGCGACTACGCCATCTATCCGTCCTCGGGGCTGGACATGGCGACGTCGTGCAGCGGCGGCTTCATGCCGTCGGGCGACTACGTGCAGGATTTCGGTTCGTGGAACTCGGGCGACTTCGGCATCACGAACGTCCCGCTCGGGTCGATTCCGGTTGCGGCCGGGAACTGGACGCTCTCGATCTACGACTGGGCCGCGGGCGACACCGGTGCGCTCACGAGCTGGTCGCTGTGCTTCGCAGCTCCGGTCGGTCCGACGACGTTCTGCACTCCGACGGGTTCGGGCACGAGCAGCGGTTGCATCCCGACGATCGCGGCGACCGGTTCTCCGAACGTCTCGCACACCGCGCCCTGCGTGGTGACGGTGAGCAACGTCGAAGGTCAGAAGTCGGGCTTGCTGTTCTACGGCATCAACGGGCAGATCAACTTCCCGTGGTGCGCGGCGGGCGGCAACAGCTTCCTGTGCGTGAAGGCGCCGACGCAGCGCCTCTTCCCGCAGTCGACGGGCGGCACGGCCGGACAGTGCAACGGCCAGCTCACCAACAACTGGAACTTGTTCCAGACCTCGTTCCCCGGCTCGCTCGGCCAACCGTTCAGCGCCGGCGACACGGTGGACATGCAGGGCTGGTTCCGCGACCCGCCGTCCTGCAAGACGACCTTCCTGAGCGAAGGTTTGCGCCTCGTGTACCAGCCGTAATCCACGGCCCGATTTGACGCGACCGGACAGCCGAAGGGCTGTCCGGTTTCGTTTTCGCTCGCCTGCGCGATGTACCGAGCCAGAGCAAACTCTCCCCGCTGATTGCGTGGGGGCCGGCGAACACCCGCGCTCTCCAAATTAGCGGGGAAAATTTGCTCTGGCTCGGTACGTCGCGTCCTGCGCGAGCAAGCGATCGAGGACCGCGCGCGTCGTGTCTTCCGCGGACAGCGCGCCGCTCGCGAGCGCGACGAGCTGTTCCGCCGGCAGCTCGCCGGGGGGCGCGAAGGACTCCTTCGCTCGCAGATACACGCTCCAGTCGGCGTCGGAGGTCTCGTCGGGATCGCTCGAACGCCGGAGCATCCGCTTGCGCGTCAACTCATCGCTCGCGAACGCATGCACGACGACGAACGGCGTGCGGAGCTCGCGCGCGAGCTCGCGGAACGGCGCACGGCGCTCCGCGCTCGGAAACGTCGCGTCCACGACGACCGTGCGCGCGATCTCGTGCCCGCTCGCGTCCTCCGCAGCACGCGGCGCGAGGAAGCTGCGCGCGAGCGCGAGCAAGGAATCGTACGTGCGCTCCTTCAGCGCGGGCGTGTACAGGCCCGCCTCGAACTCGTCGCCGCCGCGTCGCTCCAGCGGCACATTCGCGAGGATCTTGCGCCGCACGTCGCTCGACAGATGCGCGGCCTCGAACGGCGCCGCGATCCGACTCGCCGCCCAGGTCTTGCCGCTCGCCGGAAGCCCGCAGGTCAGGATCAGCGCAGGCCCGAGCGCGTACGACGCCGCGAGGTGCACGTAGCGCTGCGCCTCGGCTCGCATGTTCGCATCGGAGTTCTGCGCCGCTCGAAGCGCCGCGACCTTCGCACGCACCAGAGCGCGGTACGCCTTGTAGAAAGGAAGCACTTCCAGCAGCTCGGGATCGTTCGCCCGTGTCGCGTACTCACGCGCCAGCACGCCGGAGAAGCCTCGAAAGCCGCGAAAGTCGAGGTCCATCGCGAGGAACGCCAAGTCGCAGGCGGTGTCCGCGCAGCGAAAGGCCGCGGAAAACTCGAGGCAGTCGTAGGCCACGATCCCGCGCGAGGTGAGGCACACGTTGCTCGAGTGCAGATCTCCGTGGCCGTCGCACACGCGCCCTTCCGCCACGCGCCGCGCGATCGCCGGGCGAAGCCGTTCGAGCTCTCGTACCGCACGCTCACGCAGGAACTCGAGCATGCGCTGCGAGAGCACGTCGACTCCGCGGCCCTCGGCGTGCTCGGCGAGCGTCGTGAAGTTGTCGAGCGCGTTTCGCTCGACGACCTCGAACTCCCCGAAGCTCGCGATCGTCTCGCTGCGCTCGCAGCGGCCGTGGAACTCCGACAGGAACTCGGCGATGCGACGCATGAGCTCGTTGTCGACTTCACCGCGCTCGAGCACCGCCTCGAGCATGTTCCGCGCCGGCAAGCGAACCATCTCGACCGCCCAGTCGATCGTCTCGCCCTCGCCGTCGAGCCGCACACGACCCTGCGCGTCCCTTCGCAGCGGCGCCACGCGCAAGTACACCTCCGGCGCGAGCCGCCCATTCAGCCGCAGTTCCTCCTCGCTGAAGAACTTGCGCTGCTCGAGGCTGCGGTAATCGAGGAAGGGCAGCTGGATCGGCTTCTTCAGCTTGTAGACGCGCGTGGGCGTGAAGTAGAGCCGCGAGATGTGCGTCTCCACGTACTCGAGCGCCCCAGTCGCGCCAGGCCACGTCTGCGGATCCAGCAGCGGATCGTTCGCGTCGACGGTCATGTCACCCAAGCCGTTGTCGGCGCCGCACAAAGCTGCGCCCTGCGGAATTGTGCGGCGCGCGCCGGCCGCGCTCAAACCGCGCGCGTGCGGCCCGGCATCGGGATCGGATAGAGGCCGTGCGCGTCGGGATGGACGGGCGCGTCGCCGGTCCACGCGAGCTGGGCGGGCGCGAGCTCGAGGTTCGACGCGAGAGCCTCGTCCCACGCGATCTCGCGACCCGAATACGTCGCCATGCGTCCGAGGATCGCCGTCATGGTCGCCATCGCGCCGCGCTCGCTCTCGTCGTGCTCGCGGTCTTCGCGGATCGCGCGGAACAGCACGTCGTGCTCGACCTGGTACGGATCGCCGCCCTCGGCGCGCGAGCGCCAGCGCGAGCCGTCCTTGAACGTCATCGACGCGCCGCTGATGTCGCACACGCCGTTCGCGCCGTGCGCGTGCTCCGACACGCTCGACCACGTGCCCGGTTGGTGCCGGCACTGCGACAGCACCTTCGCGCCGTCCGCGTACGTGAACTCGACGAAGTGATGGTCGTAGATCTCGCCGAAATCCGGGCCCGTTCGGATCTGTCGGCCGCCCTGGCCCTGCGCGCGCACCGGGACCGCGTTCTTCACCCAGTTGCACACATCGATGTTGTGGATGTGCTGTTCGACGATGTGGTCGCCGCACAACCAGTTGAAGTAGTACCAGTTGCGCATCTGGTACTCGATCTCCGTCATCTGCGGCTGGCGCTTGAGCATCCACACGCCGTCCGAGTTCCAGTAGCAGCGCAGCAAGTTGATGTCGCCGAGCGCGCCGTCGTGCAGGCGCTTGACCGTTTCGAGGTAGCGCGCGTCGTGGTGGCGCTGCAGTCCGACGCCGACCTTGAGGTTCTGCTTCTTCGCGCTCTGGGCGGCCGCGAGCACGCGGCGCACGCCCGGCGCATCGACGGCGACGGGCTTCTCCATGAACACGTGCCGGCCGCGCGAGACGGCGTACTCGAACTGCTGCGCGCGGAAGCCGGGCTGCGTGCACAGGAGCACGACGTCGCAGTCGACGTCGATGGCTTGCTTGTACGCGTCGAAGCCGAGGAAGCGGCGCTCGGGCGGAACATCCACGCGATCGGGGCGAGCGCGCGAAACCTCCGCGAGGCAGGTTTCGATGCGGTCGAGGAACGCGTCGGCCATCGCGACGAGCTTCACCGGCCCGTCGGTCGAGAGCGCCTGGACCGCTGCGCCCGAACCGCGTCCGCCGCAGCCGATCAGGACGACGCGCAGCTCCTTCTCACCGAGCGTTCGCGCGAGTTTCGCCGTTGCGGGCTGCGCGAGCGACGCGCCGACGAGCGCCGCCGAAGATCCGACCAGGAACTGCCGCCGAGCGAGGCTCGCGGCGCCGATGGGGGCGTGGGACATGCGTGAGAACTCCGTGGCCGTGCGGTGGGGGCGAGCTTCGTGGGGGCGAGCGTCTGGCAGCGCATCGTAACGCTAAGAATCGATCGTCACCCGATGCCAGCGGCCCCAAAGTCGGGGGTAGCGATCGGGCGTGTCGGTCGGAGTTCCGTCGGCGTGCACGTACGCGAACCCGCCCGTCTCCATGAAGCCCGTGTCCTGCACGGCGATGACGACGCTGCGTGTGGTGCGGTCGATGTAGATCCAGCAGTCGCCGTACAGCCCGACGCGGCGCGTTCCGTGCGACGCCCCCTCGCTTTGTCCCTCTCCCGACGCTCGCCAGGCTTCTTCAGCGGCCTCGTTCAGCGCCGGCAGGCGCGCTGCGAAGCGCAAACGCATCGGCGCTTGCAGCAGGAGCAGAACGACGAGCAGCGGCGCAAGCATCCATGAACGTCCCGCTTTGCGCATCGCACGCGGCTCGCGCTGGATCCAATACACGAAGCTCGCGAACCACAAGATTCCAGCGGGAATCGACCACAAAAGCCCGCAGGCGAGCAGGCCGAAGTAACCGCCCGGCGCACTCGTAGCCCAGGCGAGCACCGCGAACGCGAGCCCGACGGCCCACTGAACGGCCAGGCGCACGGTTCGCCGCGGCTCGGACGATCTCATCGTGTGCGGCGTCTCGGTCGACGCACGAGTTCAGCGCCCGCCTTTGCGCTGGCGCTCGAGGATTTCGCGCACCGAGTCGAGGTCCGCTTCCCAGTACTTCGCCTTCTCCTCGTCGCTCGGTTCGACCAGCGGCCGCACGACTCGGAAGCCCACGAACTTCGCGTCGGTCAAGTACCAGATCGACTTGGGAAGCTGCGGATCCTGCACCTTCCAGCCCGCGGCCGAACCGCGGCGCGCCGCGCTGCGCAGTCGATCGGCGTCGTCGTCCCAGGAGCCGCCGCGCACGACGCGCGGATAGAGCTTGGTGGGCCAGTTCAGTGGATTTCGCGCGAGTTTGCCCTCGAAGGCGCGGAAGAACGAACCGTCGTCGTGCTGGTCGATGCACCACTCGCTCACGTTGCCGTGCATGTCGTACAAGCCCCACGCATTTGGCTTCTTCTCCTTCACCTTGTGGTAGCGCGCGTCGGAGTTGTCGTAGTACCACGCGTGCTCGCCGAGCTTCGCGACTTCGTCGCCGAACGAGTACGCGCTCGTCGATCCCGCGCGGCACGCGTACTCCCACTCGGCTTCCGTGGGCAAGCGGTAGAAGCGGCCGGTCTTCATCGACAGCCATTTCGTGTAGTGCCGCGCCGCGAACTCGGTCATCGAGATCGCGGGGAAGCCTTCGAGGCCCATGCCGAAATCCATCGGCACGTACGGCGGCGTCGGCCGGCTCACGGCGTCGGCCCAGGCGTCGGTCGCTTGCCCTTCGAACTTGCCCGCCTTGCGCAGTTCGATGTCGAGCTTGAACTGGAACAGGCGGTACTCGTCCCAAGTCGTTTCGTGCTCCTCCATCCACAGCGGCGCGATCTCGACCTCGAGCGGCGCGCACTCGTCGGGCTTGCGGTCCTTCTCGCTCTCGGGCGAGCCGAGGCGGAACTTGCCGCCGGGAATCGCGAGCATCGTGAACTTGACCTCGCTGCCCGGAATCGTCTCGACGTAGCGCTTCATCTCTTCGGGAGTCTTCGCCTCGGCATCGGGGTTGGCGACGCGCGGCGGAGCGCCCGCGGGCATGTCGGGATAAACCGGCACGTCCTGTTGAGCGGAGGCGAGGGCGCAGAGCGCGAGAGACGAAGCGATCGAGGTGAGTTGCATCGAGAGGTGGGTGCGACGGGCGCGGGGCGACAGCGTATCTTCTCGCGCTGAGCATGCAGCGCCCGCGCAAGATCGTGTTTGCGGCCGTGTTTCTCGCGCTTTGCAGCGCGGTGGCGGCGTGCGGGGGCGTGAGCGCGCGCTCGAGATCGGTCTCGCGCTGGGAGCGCGTCGAGGCCGAGGCGCCGATCATGGGCACGACGTTTCGAGTCGTGTTGTTCGCGCAGGACGCCGCCGAGGGGCAGCGGGCCGCCGAGGCAGCTCTCGAGCGCGTGCGCGAGCTCGATCGGTCGCTCAGCGACTACAAAGAGGGCAGCGAGCTCGTGCGCTTCGGCGCTCGCTCGGACAGCGGCGCTCCGACCGAGTGGGTCCGCTTGAGCGACGATCTCGCGCGCGTGCTGAACGCGGCGCAGCAGGTGGCCGAGCTCACGGGCGGCGCCTTCGACGTCACGGTCGGGCCTTTGAGCGCGCTGTGGCGGCGCGCGCGGCGCCAACTGGAGCTGCCGCGCCGCGAGCGCGTCGAGACGGCGCGGCAAGCGTGCGGCGCGGAGAAGCTCGAGGTCGATTTCGCCGCTCGCCGCGCCCGGCTGCTCGCGCCGCGCATGCGGCTCGACCTCGGCGGAATCGCAAAGGGATTCGCGCTCGACGAAGCGCTCGCGCTCCTGGAGCGCGCGGGTTTCGAGCGTGCGATGGTCGTGGGCGGCGGCGACGTGGCGGTGGGCGCGGCGCCGCCGGGCGAGCTCGGTTGGCGCGTCGCCATCGCGCCTTTCAACGACGAAAGACAACGCCTCGAGTTGCGGCTCGAGCGCAGCGCGGTGTCGACCTCGGGCGACGTCTTCCAGGTGCTCGAGCTCGAAGGCCAGCGCTACTCGCACATCGTCGATCCGCGAACGGGATGGGCGCTCTCGAACCGCACGTCGGCGAGCGTGATCGCGCCCTACGCGACGCTGTCCGACTCGCTCGCGACCGCGCTGTGCGTGCTCGGACCGCGCGGGCTCGAGATTCTCGCGCACTTCGACGGCGTCGAAGCGCGCGTGGTGCGCGAAGTCGAAGAAGGCCCCCAGACCGCGGCGACCCCGGGCTTCGAACGCCGTATCCTCTCCGACGCGCCGAACCGCGCCCCCACACCACCATGAAGAGCCCTTCGCACCCCTCGCCCTCCAGCTCGCTCCCGTTCTCGCGCCGCAACGTGCTCGCCGCGGGTGCGGTCGTCACCGGCGGACTCGTGCTCGGCTCGAGCGCCAGCGCGGCGCCGCGTGGGCTCGCGTTCCACCAGTCCGGAAGCAGCAAACTGCGCGTCGGCCTCGTCGGTTGCGGCGGACGCGGCAGCGGCGCCGCGAGCCAGGCGTTGCGCGCCGATCCGAACACCGAGCTCGTGGCCGTCGGCGACGCGTTCCACGATCACGCCGAGACGGCGTTGGCGTCGTTGCGCGCCGACCCGGAGCTTGCGCCCCGCGTGAAGGTCGCGCCCGAGCGCGTCTTCACAGGCTTCGATGCCTACAAGCACGTCGTCGACAACTGCGACGTGGTGCTCTTCGCGACCTCGCCGCACTTCCGCCCGATGCAGGTCGAGTACGCCGCCCAGCGCGGCGTGCACATGTTCGTCGAGAAGC
>CALFYL010000161.1 GCA_937952135.1 uncultured Planctomycetia bacterium | reverse complement strand
GACGCGAGCTGAGTGCGAACACGAGGGGCGGCGGCGCGAGTCGAAACTCGCGCCGCCGCTTCGTTCGCGAGCCTGTTGTCGCGCCGCCGCTACGGCGCGAGTCGGCCTGCGCGCCGGCGCTACGGCGCGATGTCCACCGCCAGGCCCGCCGTGAGGCCGATGTTGTTCGGCGCGGGGAAGCCCGGGTCGCGGCTCCAGTACTGCGCGAAGATGCGCGAGCCCGCTGGAATCTGGGCGGCGAGCATCTCGGCTTGGCTGAAGTGGTGGTCGTACACGCCCATGCAACCGCTCGAGCCGTTCGAGAACTGAACCGGCGTGCGGCGCAGCGGCTGCGCGACGCACAGGGTGCCTCCGCCGAAGGGCAAGGACGCCTGCGCCGTTCCCCAGAACAACATGCCCGCCTTTTGCGCGAGCACGTTCGTCGCCGTGATGTGCAGGTTGTCGCCGAGCGTCAGGCTCGCGCCGCCGGTCCACGAGATCTGCGGCGTGCAGCCCGCGCTGTTCACCTTCGCGCTGCAGTAGCGATAGGGCTTGGAGGTGTCGGCGAGGAGCAGGCGCGCGCAGCCCGTCGAGTTGCCGCCGAGGTCCTCGAGCGGCGCGCCGACGACGAGCTCGAGCGCTCCGTCGCCGTTGAAGTCGAGCCCGCCGGCGAGCGCCGCGCCGTAGCCGCTTCCGTCGCGCCAGCCGAGCAGCGTGGCTTCGAGCGCGCCGGTGCTCACGTTGTGCACGCGCACCGCTCCGAGCTCGCCGACGCCCGACATGAGGAACTTCGGCGCGCCCGTGAGCAGCTCGCGCGCGCCGTCCCCGTCGAAGTCGAAGCAGGCGAGCGACGCGCCGACCTGCCAGCCGCCCGCGCCGCTCACCTGGCGTTGCGCGGCGCCGCTGAGGCCCTCGAACCACTGCACGCGGCCGTCGTCGTAGTTCGCGTCGTTGTAGCCGGGCGAACCCACCGCGAAGTGCGGCACTCCGTCGCCGTCGAGGTCCCCGAGGCTCACGATCGAGCTGCCGAGGTTTTCGTAGCTCTGCGCGCCGATTCGATGGCCGATCTCCGTCAAGGTGACGCCGACGTCGAGGACGCTCACGCGCCCGATCTGCGCGTTCGACGCGGTGCTGTAGCCGGGCGCGCCGACGAGCACTTCCTTGCGCCCGTCGCCGTTGTAGTCGTCGCCGGCCGCGATCGACGCTCCGAAGCGCGCACCGGGCGTCGAGCCGGTCGTTCCGCCGAGGCTCGTCATCGGTCCCCACTTGTAGATGCTCACGCGGCCCACGTCGGGCGACGAACCGATGTCCGCGCCCGTGGCGCTGAAGGCGAACTCTTCCTTGCCGTCGCCGTCGAGGTCGCCGACGTTCGCGACGCACGAGCCGAGCCGGTCGCCGACCATCGAGCCGAAGAACGCCGTGTGCCACGGCGCGACTTCGACGGGCTGCACGTAGACCGTGCCCTGTTGCGGATGGGAGAACGTCGTGCCGGGCGCGCCGATGAGCAGGTCGCGATGGCCTCGGCCGTCGACGTCGTCGATCACCGCGATCGAGGCGCCGAACTCCGCGCCCGGAACTTCGCCGGCGTACGCGCGCAGCACGGCGCCCGTGCGGCCCGAATAGACGCGCACCGTTCCGGCGGGCGCCTCGAAGGGCGTGCCGACGACGAACTCGGGGACGCCGTCGCCGTCGAGGTCGGGCATGGCGGCGACCGCACTGCCGGCGCGCGCCCAGTCGTCGGGGCCGGCGATGGAGTAGAGCGGCGCCTGGGCGTGCGCGGCGGCGCTGAGCAGCGCAAACGGGGCGAGCGGGGCGAAACGACGGGCCGCGGGAGCGCGGCGGCAATGGAGAGGGTGCATGGCGGGCTCGGATCGAAGGGTGGGTTGCAAGCCCGACGGGGCTCGCTCGCCATCGCCATCCGAGCGCGCGGACGCAGGTCACGCACGGCCTTGCGTTCCGCTGCGAAAAACGCGGCGCCGCGGCCGAATCAGAGCGCGCGGCGGGGCGTCGAAGTCGCGGCGGCGCGGGCGGAGCGATAGCCGGCGACGAGGGCGGCGAGCCCGAGCAGCTTCCACATCTCGCCGCCGAGCAGCGGCCGCTCGGCGAGCGCCAGATCGGCGACCGCCAGCGCGAGGTACCCGACGATGGCGATCCCCAGCGCCTGCACCGGTGCGCGCCGCGCCCAACTCGCCAGGTTGAGGAACGCGACGCCGAGCGCGAGGGGCGCGATGGCCGCGACCGCGACCTGCGTCGAGGTCGCCCAACGTGCGTCGGCGACGGTCATGGGCCGGCCCGCGAGCTCGATGAGCTTGTCGTCGGGCTCCGCTGCGAACCAAAGGCTCTCGCGCGCGGTCCGACGGTACGTCAGGTAGAGCGCCACCACGGCGTACCCGGCGTGGGCGAGCCCCACGTACTGCACCCAATCCGCGGCGGATCGGGTCCTTCGATACAACACCTGCAAGCCGGCATCGCGCACCCACCGGCTTGCGAGGCTCGGCGTGCGTGCGACGTCCGGAGCAGCGTGCGCGGGCTCGCTGTTCGGTTCCATCGGTGCTCTCTCCCGCGTCCGATGCTACCTGCCGGCGCCGAAAGGCGCCGCCGGTCGACTACTTGCCGTCGCGCCAGTCTTCCTTGCCCGCCTCGAGCCGTTCGACGAGCGCGATCTCGGCCGCGCTCGATTCGACGGCCTTCTTCGGGGATTCCTTGGGGTTCAGGCAGAACAGGTCCCACGCTTCGCCGCGCAACTTCCACTGGCGAACGTACCACTTGCCGGGTCGGACCTGGTCGAGCGGGAACACCGCGCACACCCAGGGCTTGTACTTGAAGGTCGAGCCCTCGGCCGCGCCGACCTTGTGCAGCACGCAGCCTTCGTTGAAGAACACGCACCAACTCGCGTCGACCGCGAGCATCGGCAGCCCGCCCTTCGTGCGCTTGGTCAGGAAGCCGCGCTCCTCGACGACCTTGCGCGCAGTGGGGCGCAGGTGTGGCAGGAACTTCTTCAAGTTGCGCTCGATGCGCTGCGCCTCGCCGGGCTCGACCGGCGGCCGCCCGTTCTGGCAGCACACGCCGCCGCACTTGGGGAAGACGCACTCGAAGCGTGCGGTGGCGGCGTTCTCGATCTCGATCGCGCTTTCGACGGCGCTCGACGGGCTCTTGGATTTGGTCACAGGTTGAAGACGTAGACGAGTTTGTCGTCGCCCACGCGGTAGAAGTCGGGATAACGGGCGAGCAGTTTGCAGCCGACGCGCTCGTAGAACGCGCGTTGCTTCTCGTACTCGGGCTTGCCCGCGGTTTCGATGATGACCATGCGCCCTCCGAGGGAGCGCATGTGGGCGGCGGCGGCGTCGAGCAACTTGCGCCCCACGCCGAAGCGCTGAGCGGAGGCGGCGACCACGATCCAGTAGAGGTCGTACACGCCGTCGGTGAGCGCGGTTCGGCCGTAGCACGCGTAGCCAAGCGCTTCGCCGCGCTCGTCGGCGGCGACGGTGAACAGGTACGGATCGGGGCGCGCGCCTTCGAGGCCGGAGTCGATGAGTTCGAGCGCGACGGCGACCTCCTCTTCGTTGAAGGCCTCCGTGCTGCGGATCGCGCGTTCGAGCGCCGCGCGGTCGCCGGCGCGAAGCTCACGCAGGTTGACGTGCACGGCGCGCGGCGCTTTCTGCGATGCGGACGACCACATCGGCGTAGGAGAGGCCCGCGCGTTCGGCGGCGAGCACGAAGCCCGCGCCCGGCGAGATGTCCGGGTTCGGATTCACGTCGATCACGAAGGGCTCGCCGCGCGCGTCGAGGCGCAGGTCGACGCGGCCCCAGTCGCGCAGCTCCAGCAGCTCGAACGTGCGGCGCGCCACGGATTCGATCTTCGCGCGCTGCGCGGGAGCGAGCTCGCGAGCCGCGATCACTTGCGTGAGGTTCCAGTCGCGGCTGCCTTCGATCCACTTGCCCGCGTAGGTGACGATGTGCGGCTCGTGCGCCTCGAAACCGGAATAGTCGATCTCCGAGAGCGGCAGGATCTCGAGTCCGCCGCCGGAGGCGAGCAGCGCGACGTTGATCTCGCGCGCCTCGATGTACTCCTCGACGACCGCGGGCTGCGCGTAGTGCTCGACCACGTAGCTCACGCGCGCGCGCAGCGACGCCTCGTCGCGCACCACGCTTTCCAGGCTGATGCCGTGGCTCGCGTCCTCGCGCGCCGGCTTCACGATCAACGGGAAGCGCAGGTCGGCGGAGTGCGAGTTCGAGAGCTCGTCGCCGCGCTCGAACACGCACCCGCGCGGAACCGGGAGCCCCGCGGAGGCGAGCACCGCCTTGGTGACCGGCTTCTCGAGGCACAGCCCGAGCGCGCGCGGGCCCGCGCCGGTGTAGGCGATGCCGTGCAGCTCGAGCAGCCACGCGAAGGCCTGGTCCTTGCGCGGATCGCCGCCGATGCCCTCGACGAGGTTGAAGGCGAGTTCGGTGCGCAACTGCGCCACTTGCTCCACGGCTTCGCGCGGATTCGGCGCGATGCCGAGCGCGTGCGCGGTGTGCCCGCGCTCGCTCAACGCCGCAGCGACGGCGCGCGCGCAGTCCGCCACCGCTTGCACGGCGATGGCGTCCTCGGCGGCGCCGTGGACGAGCGACCGGTCGTCGTTGAACAGCACGGCGATGCGCATGAAGTCCACGCTAGGCGCGCAAGCGAAGCCGCGCGCACGCGGAGTCGAGGATCGAGAGGATCAAGTCGTCGTAGCTGCGCCCGATGCGTTCCCACAGGAGCGCGAGGTCGCTCCAGCCCGGCGCGAGGCCGGGCAGCGGATTGACCTCGATGAATTTCGGCGCGTTCTCGCCGTCGCAACGCACGTCGACGCGGCCCACGTCGCGGCATCCGAGCGCGCGGTAGGCGTCGAGCGCGACCTTTTCGATGGCGGCGAGCTCTCGCAGCGGCCGGCGCGGCGGCGCGTCGTAGCGGATCTCCTCGCGCCAGTTCGGGTTGCGCTTCACTTCCAGCGAGTACACGAAGTCGGCGATGGGCGTGACCAGCGGCACGACCTCCATCGCCGACACGACCTGCGCGCCCGCGCCCGTCCCGAGCACCGCCACGGTGAACTCGTTGCCGGCGCAGAACTCCTCGACGAGCACGGGTTCGCCGTAGTGGTCGAGCAGACGCTGCACGCGCTCGGCGAGCTCGCCCGGCGACTCGACGCGCGACCGGCGGCGAACGCCCATGCTCGAGCCTTCGAACAGCGGCTTGGCGAACAGCGGATAGGCGAGCTCGACGTCCGCGAGCTGGCGCGCGTGCTCGATGACGGCGAAGCGCGGCGTCGGCACGCCGGCGCTCGCGACCACGCGCTTCGCCATGCCCTTGTCGAGCGACACGGCCATCGTCAGCGGGTCGGAATGCGTGCACGCAATGCCGAGCATCTCGCACACCGCCGGCACGTGCGCCTCGCGCGAACGCGAGCCGCGCCCTTCGGCGATGTTGAACACCAGCTCGGGCCGCGCCTCGAGCGCGCGCTCGACGAAACGCCGCCCGCCGCCGAGCAGCAGCGGCTCGTGCCCGCGCGAGGCGAGCACGCGCGAGATGGCCTCGACGGTGGCTGGGGAGTCGTACTCCTCGAGCAGGTCGTCGGGGGGCGAATCCTCGGGAGCGTGCGGACGCGCGTCGCTCGAGGAAGCGACGGAGGCGGACTGCGACGAAGCGAAGTCCGCCTTCAGGTCGAAGGCGATGCCGATGCGCATGACGGAAGCTCGCGTCAGGCCTTGGACTTGCCGTTCGAATCCGGCCCGCCGCCCAGGTTGCGCCGCGGCGCAGCGCCACGGTGCACCCAGCGGCTCTTGCCGACGACCTTCGCCGCCGCATCCGCGCCGCCCGCCGGATCGCCGTCCTTGTGCACCGACTCCACCGGACCCGAGCGCTTCTTGCGCGGCCGGATCTCGTCGCCGACGCGCAGCGGCTCGATGTACTCGTACAGCTTGCCCGCGAAGTTGCGCAGCAGCGCGCGACCGCTCTTGGGCTCGTAGCGCAGGAGGTAGTCGGGCTGCACCGGGATCTTGCCGCCGCCGCCGGGGGCGTCGACGACGTACGTCGGCACGGCGAGGCCGCTGATGTGGCCGCGCAGCCCTTCGATGATCTCCAGGCCCTTCGAGATCGGCGTGCGGAAGTGTTCCGCGCCGCGCACGGGATCGCACTGGTAGAGGTAGTACGGCCGCACCCGTTGCTTCATCAGCCCGGTGCAGAGCGCGCGCATCGTCGACACGCTGTCGTTCACGCCGCGCAGCAGCACCGCCTGGTTGTTGAGCGGGATGCCGGCGCGGCTGAGCTTGTCGCAGGCGCGCGCGGTTTCCGGCGTCAACTCGCGCGGATGGTTGAAGTGCACGTTGATCCACAGCGGGTGGTAGCGCTGCAGCATGTCGACGAGTTCGTCGTCGATGCGCTGCGGGAGCGCCACGGGCACGCGCGTGCCGATGCGGATGATTTCGAGATGCGGAACCGCGCGCAGCTTCGAGAGGATCGACTCGAGCTTCTGGTTCGAGTAATTGAGCGGGTCGCCGCCCGACACGATCACGTCGCGGATCTGCGGCGTGTTCGCGATGTACTCGACCATGCGGTCGATCTCGACGTCCGGCGTCGCGCCCTCGTACATGGTCCGCTTGCGCGTGCAGTAGCGGCAGTAGATGGCGCAGTTGTTCGAGATCACCATCAGCGCCCGGTCGGGATAGCGATGCGTGATGCCCGGAACGGGGGAGAAGTTCTCCTCGCCCAGCGGGTCCTCGTCGCCGACCGCGCGGTAGCGGAACTCCTCTTCGAGCGGCACGACCTGGCGCAGGATCGGATCGTGCGGATCGTCCGCGTCGATCAGCGACAGGTAGTAGGGCGTGATGCCCATGCGGAAGTCGCGCAGCACCTGCGCGCGGGCTTCCCACTCGTGCGGCGGGATTTCGAGCTTCTTGGCGAGCTCTTCGAGCGTCGTGACGCGGTGTTTGAACTGCCAGCGCCAGTCCGACCAATCCTCGTCGGTGGCCTCGGGGTAGTAGTGCTCGCGACCGATTCGTCGCGTGCCGAGCGCCGACATTGGCGCACTAACTGGCGGTTCGTTTTCGAGGACGGCTTGTTTGGACGTGGGATCCACGATTTCGGGCATGGAAGCTCGGCTCCGAGCCAATCGGCTCGCAGGGATGCTCAGTGCGTGCTGCCGATCGACTGCCGCACTCCGCGGCGAGCGTCAGCGCAAGAGCGTGGGGTGCGCTTCGAAGGGACCTGGCGGGTCGAGCGTGTCCGTTGCCGCGGCGCGCGCGTGGATTGCGCGCCCGAACTCAGCGGTCCGAACTCCAACGCGGGAGTCGACGAACGCGTCGTCGCGCGCCGGGGGGCGCGGGGTGCCAGCAAGTACGGCGGGGCGGCGAGGGCGGACACGAGCGAAAGTGCTGTGCGCAGGCGAAGCGCGCGTCAATCTACCGTCGACGTGAGCTTGGTCTAGCTCCATCTGGAATTCGCGCGCGGCTTCGTGCGCGCCCGAATCGACCCTTCGTCATCCGACCCGAGTTCGCTCGGCCGCGGCAGGTCGCGCCGAGCGATCCCGACTAGCCCGGCTTGCGGGCGACGATCTCGAACACGGTCGGCAGCACGACGAAGTCTGTCTCGGCCGTCATCGCGTTCCCACCTCCGTCCGTCGGGGCCTTGCGTGCGGCTCGCCGCGACCGACGCTCGAACCGCTCTCGCCGGCACGGCGTCGCGCTCCCCGTGGGTGGCTGGGTAGGGTTCGGCACCGGGACAGGTGGTGTGTTCGAGCGCGAAGTCGTCGGGGACCAGAAGCCGCGCGATCCTAGGCTTCCGAGATCTTCAGCTCGTTGCAGCGGAAGCTCATTTCGCCCAACCCGCCGAAGTCGAGCCGCACGCGCCACTGCTGCGAATCGCGAGTGAAGCTGGTGTCCCACGTCATGGGATAGCCGCCCCGGTTTGGCCCGAAGGAAACCTCGATCCGGAGCTCAGAGACCCACTCAGCCGAGAGAATGACCTCTGCGGGGCCGGAGGACGTCATCGAACCGAGTTCCACGTGCAGTTCGAGATCGCGACCGTCGCTGACCCACCGGAGGCCGCGCAGCAGCGCGTCGCACCACTGTGTTTCAGACAGGTGCTGATCCATGCGACTAGCCCGCCTTGCGGGCGACGATCTCGAACACGGTCGGCAGCACGACGAAGTCTGTCTCGGCCGTCATCGCGTCGAAGTCCTGGTGGAAGCGGCGCTCGTCCTCGGCGCTGAGTTCGCCCAGCTTGACCAGCTTCGGCGTGAAGGTCCGCCACCAGGTCGCCACCCAGTGCCACATGCTCTCGCCGGGCCGGGCGATGCGCTGGTGGACCTGGAGGTGGGTGAGCTCGAGGCCGTTCTCGAGCAGCAGCCGGGGGACGCGCGCCATGACGTCCGGGTCGCCGCCCGGCGCGCGCCAGGAACGGGCGGTCGCGGCGACGGTGCGCGTGAAGGACTCGCGCCGCGGGGCGGCGGTCATGCATTCGTAGTTGAAGTAGTCGTGGAGCACGAGCCGGCCGCCGGGCCTGAGCGCCGCCGCCGCACCGCGGATCGCGGCGGCGGGATCGGGCACGAAACACAGCACCCAGCGCGCATAGGCAAGGTCGAAACGCTCGTCCGCGCCGAGCACCGCGCCGAGCTGCTGCACGTCGCCCACGCGCGCGTCGAGCTGCGGCAGCCGGCGCGCCGCCGCCTGGTCGCGAACGTGCGCGACGAAGCTCTTCGACTCGTCGACGCTCACGACGCGGCCGCTCGTCTGCACGATCTGCGCCAGGTCGAACGACGCGTAGCCCGGCCCGCAACCGATGTCGAGCACGCTCAGGCCCGGCGCGATGCCCGCGCGCTTCCACGCTTCGTGCGCCGCGTCCGACCACAGCCGATGCTGGAGCCCGAGCCGCTCGAGCTCGTCGGCCCCGGTCCCCAGGACGTACTCGCGATCGCCGCTCGTCTTCGTGCTCATGCCGCGCACAATAAGCTCTGGACGCGCCGAATCCCGAGCGCGCCGGACGTCGATCC
>CALFYL010000160.1 GCA_937952135.1 uncultured Planctomycetia bacterium | reverse complement strand
CGATGCGCCGCCGCTTGCCGCGCCCGTCGGTGTAGGTCAGCACCCACTGGCCCGGCCCGTTGCCGCGCTGGACCTTGTCGAGCTTGCCCGGGCCAAGCGCGCGGCCGAGTCGCAGGGCGATCATCGCGCACCGTCCATGGCCGCGCGCAGCCGCTCGTCGCTCACGTCGAGGTACACCGCCGTCGATGCGATCGAGCGGTGCAGGAGCGCACGCTTCACGAGGAACAGGTCCCCCGTCGTGCGCAGCAGCCGCGTCGCGAACGTGTGCCGCAGCGAATGCACCGTGGCGTCGTGCGCGCCGATGCGGTCGAGCAGGTCGCAGATGCGCCGGCGCGCGTGGCGGTCGACGAGGCGCTCGCCCTGAGGCCCGCGGAACAGCGGTCCGCGCGTGAGGCGCTGGCGGCGCAGGTGCTCGGCGAACTGCTCGCGGATCTCGCGGCCGAGGAAGACGCGCTCGACGCGGTCGCGCTTCACGCGCCGCAGAGTGATCGCGCCCGTCGCGAGGTCGAGGTCTTCGACGTCGAGCGCCAAGGCACTGCCCAGACGCATGCCGGTCGCGAGCAGCAGGCGCACGAGCAGTCGGTCGCGACGTGCGGCCTCGCCTCGCGCGGCGTCGAGCGCGGTCAGGAGCGCGTCCACTTGGGCGTCGCTGAGCGAGCGTGGCGGCGGCGGCGAGCAGATCGCGCGGCGGATCAGACGCGCCGGGTTGGTGCGGGTGTAGCCCGCGTCGTGCAGCCAGCCGAAGACCACGCGCAACGAGGTGCGCACGGCGTTGACCGTCGAGGTCGAACGCAGCCCGCCTCGGCCGCTGCGGCGCACGTCGTCATCGGCCAGGTACTCGGCGAGCAGCGCGGGCGTGATGGCGTCGAGGTCGGCGCTGTGGCCGCGGGCTGCGAGCCACGCATCGAGCGCGCCGACGTGGCGCTGGTAGTTCGCGATCGTGTGCGGCGAGCGGCCGTCGGCCCGCAGCTGCAGTACGAACACGTCGAGGGCGTCGAGCAGGCGCATGGCGGTGAGCGCGGACGCCAGCCCGATCGAGAGCGTCGACCGGGCCAACGCGCCGCGCGCGTGCGTCAGGCCGCCGTGTCGGGGACGGACTCGCCTTGCGCGATCATCGCGTCGGCGATGTCGGCAGCCGCCTCGGCCTCGGGCTGCGAGACCTCCAACACCAGCGCGCCGCGGCGCTTGGCCTTCTTGGGCTTCTCGGGTTGGGGCGTCGTCGCGCCCGCCTCGCTCGTCGCCCCCGGAAGCACGTCCTTGCGCGCGTCGACGGGCGACTTCGCGATTAGCCCGCTCTGCTCGCCGAACGCCAGGCACAGCCGCAGCGTGCGGCGCGTCTTGAGGAAGCTCGGCTCGGCCTTGGGCTTGCCGCTCTTCTTCTTCATCACGCGCTCGCAGACGTTGAACTCCGCGATGCGCTCCGCGGTCAGGTCCGCGACCTTCGTGTCCGCGCCGAGTTCCGCCCGCGCCGTCGCGAGCTCCATGCGGTACGAGAAGACCGTCCCCTCGCTCTGCCCGCGTTCGAGCAGGCTCGCGAGGTACGCCTCGCACAGGGAAGACAGGGTCAGGTCGGGGTTGGTGGTGGTGCTGATCTTTGACTTGCGCGCCATTGCTGGCCTCCTTGGACTCGCGCCGCGACCATCGCGGCGACACGTGCATGGAGGCTCGAATCGCGCCGAACAGCGAGGCAGTTCCGACAGTTCGAGCGCTTGCAACACGTAAGCTCGCAGCGCGACGTGAGCGTGCGGCTCGCAGGTGAGGCGCGCTGCTCACTTGCGCTTCCCCGCGAGCCACTTCTCGACTTCGCCGCGCCGCCAACGCTTGAGCCCGCCGACGTGGATGCAGCGCGGGATCTCGCCCATCAGCTCCATCCGCCGCAACGTGCGCGTCGTCACCTGCAGCAGCTCGGCCATCTGCTCGCAGGTCATCAGCGGCGATCTCGCCTCCTTCGCGGCTTGCGCCATCGCGCGCACGTCCGCAGCGATCGACTCCAACAACTCGCGGCGCGTCACGGCAGCACCCCCTGCGCCTTCAGCGCGACCAGGATCTCGGCCTCCCACGCCCGCTCGAGGCGCGCGTCGATCACGTCCACGACCCGATGCCGCCGCCCGCCGCGGTCGATGCGCTCAGGCGGGAAGACGCGGATTTCGTTGCGCAGCGTCCGGCGCAGCACAAGCCCGTCGATGCGCACCACGCCGGCCAGCTCGGCCGACACCCAGCCGAGCAAGCCCTGTTGCTTGTCGATCGCCGAGGCCGGCAAGAAGCGGACGGCGGAGATGGTGGGCTTCATGCGCCGCCTCCGTCCTGCGCGGGCCGATCCGTTCGGCTCGCCCACTTGGCTCGAATGCTCGCCTCGGCCATCCGCTCGGCCTCGGCACGATCGAGCTCGCCGTCGAACTCCATGATTCCGGCGCGCTCTTCGAAGTCCTCGCGCGCATCCGCCGGCCATGCACTTCGGCGTATCGGCAGCGCAAAGCTGGCTTCGGAGTTTGACTCAGCGGTATCGCCCTCGCCGGTCAGCTCGGGGTAGCCGTCGCCGGGGTGGCGCGGCTGCCCTTGTTTCTCCCGTGCAGGTGCAGTTGCTGAGTTACTGACTGGATTCCGAGCTCTATTGGGCGCGGGATCCTCTACACCGCTTGCCCGCGCGGCTTCCAGGTAGCCCGCATCGCGCAAGGACTGCGCGATTGAACCACGGGCGTTCGGATCGCGGCCCGAGAGCCAAGTGGACCAGTCCAGTACATCACCGGATCGATGGCACTGCCGACACCACGCCCGCGGGTGACCCTCGCGTGGATTCGGCCAGGCACGGAGACGATCGTCGCCCCCGCACATCGGACACGGACCCGCCCACTCCCCGCCGTTGGTAGCGGCGACGCGCTTGAACGAGCCTTGCCCGACACGCTCCTCCATGAACTGCACCAGCGCATGCTCGTCGCGGAAGCGCCGCACGTGATCGTGAATCGATCCGGACGAACCGCCAGGGCGCGCAAGCTGCTGAGCTGCTGAGTGGATTCCGGGGCTGCGCAGCCGTGATCCCGCTCCAACGTGCTGAGTTGCTGAGTGGAACGGCCCCTTCTCGGACGACAACTGGCCTGCGAGCTGCTGACTTGCTGAGTGGAATCTTGGCCCCCCACCACCTTGATTCCTCCGCTGATCGGAACTCGGGGCTGCGCGGGGCGGAAAGCCACTCAGCAACTCAGCATCAGGACCAGGCAACTCCCACGGCCGGCGCGTCATGACGCACCTCCGCCGCTTACCTGCGGGTGCAGCTTCCAGCGCGGCGTGTGCTCCCTCCCTTCGGGCGAGATCCGCATAGTCCAGCCGCGCTCCTCGAGCCACGACAGGACGACCACCGCATCCTCGGAGCTGGAGACGATGCGAGAGGAGACAAGGTCGCGCGGCGACAGTGTGGAGCGCTCCGTCGGCTTGCGCGCTGCCCAGTCGAGCACACGTCGCGCGAGCCTAGTGACGACATCCTCCTGCGCGAGGGACAGCACGCGCATCGTCTCAGCGAGCTGCCAACGCTGATGGCGTTCCGCCAGACGCCAAGTGGACGCTGGGACTGGAATGTCTGCCGCGCTTGGCAACTGGTGCTGATCGGCCAAGATCGCGAGGTGAAAGAGACCGGCCAACCTCGCCGCTTCGCCGGCGCACTTGGAGCCGAACCCGGCAACGCCGTGCAGGTCGCCGCCCGGAGCCTGGCGGAGCTCGATCTCGTTCGCGAACAGACGCCGCAGCTCCATTGCCTCGTCGCCCAGCGCGAGCATCGCAGGGAGCCAGCGCTCGTCGGGGTTCGCCTGAAGGATGCGAAAGCGCTCGTCGATGATGGCGTGGATTACGGACTCCCACCTTGCCTGGAGCTGCCAGTCGAGAGGCTGCTCGTTGCCGGTCTCGAAACGTGTGCCGACAAGCGACACAGGCTGCACGAGGTTGCAGCGCGGCAGGAATCCCGACTGCATCAACGACGAGTTCCCCGCGATCTCGGCGAGCTTGTCGGGCTGCACGGCAAGCGCGACGGCAAGGCTGGGATGTTCAATCCGAATCAGCTCGCCCTGTGGCGTCATGCCGACGCGCGCACGATCGATGCAGTCCCCGCCGTGCGCGAGCAAGTACACCGCGTCGTCGGTCTTGCCGTCGCTGCGGTAGCGACCGAGCACCTGGTCCAGTGTCTTGCGAGCGTCCGCGCTGAATACCGCGAGCGAACCGCTGCGGGCCGCCATGTTGCGCACAAGCGCTTCGGAGGTCGTGTCGCCGACGAACAGCATCGGCTGAACTGGGACTTTGACCAACTGCTTGCGAAGCTCTTGGATCTCCGCTGAACGGGTGTCGCATGCCCCTTTGTCGGCGGCCTTGCCGGCCTTCTTCACCAGCTCATCGACGCGCCTCTGAATCACTGTGTTAGTCGCGTTCGCGGCTTCGAGCTGCTCAAGGAACTCGCGATGCGCGTTCTCGGTCCAGTGCGTCAACGGCTGCGAGACCAGGCGGTAGGTCTGTGATCCACGCTCGCCACTGGGCTTGCTCCAGATCACGTACCTGGAGAGGTTCGGCTCCGAATACGACGGCGAGACCCGCACCGCATAGGCGTTCCCCGCCGCGGCCGAGATCACGCACGGGATGAAGACGCCCGGCGCGGTCGGGTCGACTTTGACGTTGGCCGCGATCTCGCGTGTCAGAGACGCACAGAGCGGAGGGAGCGCCTCATCTAACGGGAACGGTTCGGCGTCGGCCTGCACGCCGAATGGGATCGGCGCTGGCCAGCCGTCCGAGACCTCGGTTGGCGGGGATGCGCTCGCTCGCTCGAGAAGTTCCTGCAGTTGCTCCGGCGTCCCGCCAGCATCGATCCAGTCGCCGATGTCATGCCCCTGCCCGCGTGTCGCCGCGTCCGCGCCCGGCGGCAGCAGACGGCGCACGGAAGCCGCGACCGGGGCCAGCGCCGCCTCGACTTGGTCCATGTGACGGCGGCCGGGCTCGTCTTCGTCCTCGAAGAGCACGACGTGCGCCCCGGCCAACTCAGCGGTGTAGTGCTCCCGCCACTTGCCTGCGCCGCCTGAATTCGTGGTTGCACAGAGCCCAAATCCACTCAGCAACTCAGCACATCGCTCTCCCTCGACGATGAAGACCGTCTCACCTGACGCGACGGCCTGCACCACGCGCGGGAGGTTGTAGAGCGGCAGCTCACGGCTCTTGAGACCAGAGAGCCAGCTTTCGCCCTCCCGGCGAAATTGGCGGAAGGCCTTCTTGGTTGGGTCCAACGTGCCCGGGGCGTAACGGGCAACGGCGCCGATCGGTGAGCCGTCGCGGTCCGTGTACACGTGCACCGCGCTCGGCGCGCACCCTCGGACTACGAAAGCCGGGTCGAGCGGCGCCGCGCCCAGTGCGCGCTGGGCACTATGCAAAGCGACATCGGCGTCGGAGGCGATCTCGTCAGCCCCCTGCTCGGCCTCGGATCTCGGCTGCGCGCGCTGGTCTGCCGCGCTCGTATCGGAGGACGGCGGCTCCGGTTCGGGGCACTCGTTGGGCGTCACGGCCGCACCTCAGCTGCCGGGCGCATGGCAGCCCGTTCGGCCAACACTCGCTCAACCGACTCCAGGTTGAACAAGTACTTCGCGCCAGCGCGAAGGTGCGGGATTCGGCCGGCGTCAGCTTCGGCGCGGATCCACTTTGCGCTGACGCGGAGATGCCGCGCCAGCGCGCCCAGTGTCACTAGTTTTGTTGCGATCACGGGTCGGATTCTTGGCGGCCCCCCGTCCTCGCAACTGTCCTCCCAACTGTCCTCTTTCCTTTTCTTTCAGCCGCTTCTCGGCCTCATCGTCGAAGCACAGCGCCCACATGCCCTTCCCCTTCGCGGGCCGAAGAATCGTCTTGTACGCGGGATGGCCGCCAAACGTCTTACGGATTGACCACCCAATGCCGCCGTCTGCTGCCTCACTCAGCACCGACTCATGGATCGGCGCGCCCGAACTCTTGGTCATCGAGTTGGCTTCGAA
Organism: uncultured Planctomycetia bacterium; assembly: GCA_937952135.1. GTDB lineage: Bacteria > Planctomycetota > UBA1135 > UBA1135 > WYBT01. The sequence goes on along the minus strand of CALFYL010000160.1, from coordinate 3,010 downwards.
CAGCTCGGATATGACTACACGCTGCTGTGGCGTCTCGAAGTCGAGGACGATGCCTCGGAATGTGATACGACCGCACCCGGTCACGCACACGACGTCGACCGGACCGGTCTGCGCGGAGGCCTGCGAGCGCATCCCGGACGGCTGGTCTGCCCCACCCACAGCGCGCTCAACCGACGAGCACCAGTCGGATCGCAAGCGCGCCCAGTCCAGCGCCTCCTTCACCCTTCGATACCACTGCGTCTTGTGCGCCGAGTCGAACCACATCGTCGCCACCGTCCGTCGCCCACGCATCGTCTTCCCGGTGGACCACGGCAACGACTGGAACTCGCACACCTGCGGCTTCAGCGAACTCGCGGACTCATCGGTCAGGACCCAGTGGAGCAGCAACACGATCGACGCGGCCGTGCGGTCTACGGTGGGGCGCACGTCGTAGTGGAACCAGCCATCCATGACGTCGTTGAGCGCCGCGAACAGGCGGCTCATCAACTGCTTCGTCGCGTCCGCATCCTCTGGCCAGTCTCGCTGACACGCCCACGAATCGCCGCCGTAGTCCGCGGCTCGACGCACGCGGCGCTTGCTCCCGTCCGGGGCAGTGATGTCGTACTCCACCTCTTTGGGCGCTGATCGGCGCTCGAAGTAGAGCTCCCGTCTCTGGGCCAGCTCCCCGCGCGAGTACATCCGGTCCAGCAGTTCGCCCGCCTCTTTGAGCAGCGTCAGGTTGGTCCTGCACTCGGTGATCACCTCACGAGTCAGAGCATCCTCGTCGATCCGCTTTGCTTCGCCCGCCTCCGTGGTCTTTGCGCTTGCAAACGGATTCGGCTCGGAACCCTGTCGAGGTCGATCGAGCCGCGGAGGCGGCGCGCTTCGTTCGTCAGGTTGGTGACTACTGCGGCGCACTGCCGCCCGCTTCTTTGACTTCTTCTCGGCCATGACCTCACGAGCTTAGTCGTGCGCGTGCCGCCAACGCGCGCCCCCCCTCACCCGTCCATCTCAACGACCGCTCGCTCGCGATCCCCAGCATCGATCAGCACTCCTGCCTGGCCGTCACCCGGCTGCCCTGGCGGGAAGTGCACCTTGCAGCCCTCGCGGTGGATCAGAGTGATCGACACGAACGTCGCCTGACCGCTCGGCTCGCGGCGCACGAGGGTGTGTCCTGCCCCATTGACCGGCTTGCCGCACTCCCGGCACTCGGCCACCGCCTCGTCCTCGCGCAGCATCACCATGCCGGTCACGTCCGGGCTCGGCCCGTGGCAGACGTCGCACGGGAACGGGTCCTCGCCCACGAACTCGCCGCCGTACAGAGCCGCGAACGCGTCGGCGCTCAGACGCGCGCGCTCCGCGTCGATCAGGGCTCGGTCGAGCGCCGGGTTACGCCAGCTCGCCCCAGACCAGCTCTTCACTTCCGCGTCGCGCCCCTTCTGCCCGCGGCGGTGCAGGTGCGCGAACCAGTCCCAGCCGTTGGGCGTCGAGATCAAGAGCGCGCGGCCGCGGCGGTCCAGGAGGCGCTGGCTCAGGTGTTCGTGCCAGATCGCCGCGTCGAGCCGCGCCGCTTCGTCGACGACCACGTAGTCGAGACCTTCGCCGAGCAGCGAGTCGGAGTTGTCAGCGCTCTTCGCGCGCAGCTCGGACCTGCCCCCGCCGGCGTTCACGATCACCACACGCCGGTCGCGCTCGCTGATCAGCTTGATCCTGTGCTTGAGGCGCTTGTTCACGACCGAGAGCACGCGCCCGAAGATGCGCTCGCTGAGGTCGTAGGTCGGCGCGACGACCCAGCCGATGGACTCCGCACGCGGAGCCATCAGCTCCGCAATGCACTCGTAGATCGCGAGCGTCGACTTGCCGAAGCGCACTCCGCAGCTCACGACACGGAAGCGCGCGTTCGAGCGGTGGATCTCGAGCTGGCCCGCGTGCGGCGCGTAGCCCAGCGCCTCGAACAGCGCAGCCTTGTCCAGGCGCACGCCGCGGCTATTCATCGCTCGCATCGCCCTTCTCGTCGTCGCTCTCGTCCGCGCCTTCGAACCGGCTCCAGTCGTCGTTCGTCGCCGTGGTCAGGAAGCGCTCGGTCTCGCGCTTGACGATGGCCTCGATGTTCTCGGTGCGATCGGTGGGCTCGCCGCGGATCAGCCGCTCCTTGTCGATCGCGATGCTCACCGCCTTGAGCGCGTCGCCGAAGGTGGAGACCGGCGCGTTCTTCAGGCCCTCCACGCCTCGGCTCATCACGAACTGCAGCACCTTCAAGTGCTGCTCGTTCATCTGCCTCACGGCGTCGACGTACTGGCGCTGCGCATCGTCGCGCAACTTGGCGTCGGCTTCTGCCACGCGCTCCTGCCAGCGCTCGCGCGAAGCCGCCGTCGTCACCGCGCGCTTGCTGACGCCGAAGTGCTTCGCGACCGCCTCGTAGCCGCGATCGGGGCCGAGGTTCAGGTAGAACCCGAACGCATCCGAGGGCAGGCGCTTGTTCACGGCGCGCAGCGCTCCTCGCGCAAGGCTGCGAACGTGCGCCCGTCGCCTTCGAGCACCGCGTCGCGGCCCGTGAGCTTCTGCCAGCGCTCGACGATCACGTCGCTGTACAGCGCGTCCAGCTCGCACAGGAACGCGCGCCGCTTCGTCTGCTCCGCTGCGATCAGCGTGGACCCGCTGCCGCCGAAGAGGTCGAGCACGTTCTCACCGGGGCGCGAGGAGTACTGCATCGCGCGCGCGGCCAATTCCACGGGTTTCTCCGTTAAGTGCGCCATGCTCGCGTGGTGGAGCTTCTTCACTTCCCACAAGTCGGTCGCGTTGTTCGGCCCCAGGAACGTGTGCGCCGCGCCTTCCTTCCATCCATAGAACGCCAGCTCGAAGGCACCCATGAAGTCCTTCCTCGTGAGCACCGGGTGGAGCTTGTTCCACACGATCGCCTGGCTGAAGTAGAGGCCGTTCTCCGCGAGCGCGGCGGGGTAGTTCGCGAGGTTGGCGTAGCCGCCCCAGATGTAGAAGCCGCGCCCCACGTCGAGCGCGTTCGCAGCGTTCG
>CALFYL010000159.1 GCA_937952135.1 uncultured Planctomycetia bacterium | reverse complement strand
CGCGCCGCGCGAGCTCGCCCCGGAGGCGAATTCGGATCTCGAGCTCCAACACTTCGCCGTCGAGCGGGGTGGAATGGGGGAAGCGTGGAGAGTCCATTGGAGCGGCGAGTCGAGAATCAGGCCGAGGCGTTGCTGGCGCACGTCGGTTGGATGCGCGAGCTGGCGCAGGCGCTGCTCGGCGATCCGGCGGCGGCGGACGACGTCGTGCAGGACAGCTTGATCGTCGCGTGGCGGCGCGCGCCGCGGGACGGGGGCGCGCTCGAGCCGTGGTTGTCGTGCGTGTTGCGCAACCTCGCGTGGAAGCGGCGGCGCAGCGCGCTGAGGCGCGTCGAACACGAGGGCCGCGCGGAAGGTCCGCGTCCCCAGGCCGATCCGCGCGAGACGGCCGAGCGTTTGGACCTGCAGCGCCGCGTGCTCGAGGCGGTGCAGAGCCTCGAAGAGCCGCTGCGCACGACGCTCGTGCTGCGCTACTTCGAAGGCCGCAACTCGGCGGAGATCGCGCAGCTCCAGGGCGTGCCGGCCGGAACCGTGCGCTGGCGCCTCTCGCGCGCCATCGAGGAGTTGCGCGGGCGCCTCGACGAACGCCACGACGGATCGCGCGCGGCGTGGAGCGCGCTCCTCGCACCCTTTGCACGTCCTCTCGAACCCGCGCTTGCGGGCGCCTCGCTCGGCGCCGGCGCGTTCAGCGGAGCCATTCTCATGAGCCTCACTTCGAAATGGATCTTGGCGTTCCTCGTCGCGTCGCTCGCCGGCGCCGCGTGGTGGATCGCGCAGGGAATCGAGCCCGGCGCCGCACCGCTCGGAGTCGCCGCCAGCGCGCCCGTCGAGACTCCGCGCGAACAGCTCGACACTCAGGCGGATTCCGGCGCTTCGTCGGCGCCTTCGCCGAGCCGCGCCGATGTCGAGGTCGCGCCCGCGCCGAACTCGGCGCCCGCTGCACCCGCGCCCGCGCCTCGAGCCGTCGAGAACGTCGCCACGCGCATCCAGGCGCGCTTCGTCGATGAGCATGGAACACCGTGGCGCGATGTGCGCGCCTCGCTGATTTCGCGTTCCTCGGCCAACGAACAGGTCGCGAGCGTCCACAGCTCCGCCGACGGCCGCGTCGAGTTCGTGTGGATGCTCGCGCCAGGCAGTTACCGCGCGCCGTTCCGCGTGTTCGCGAAGCGCAGCGGTTGCGCAAGTGCGGCGCTCGTCGGCGTTGTCGAGCCGGGCACGTCGATCACGCTCGGCGACGTCGTGCTCGGCCCCGCCGCGCGCATCGTGGGGCGCGTGGTCGACGAGCGCGGGTTCGCGCTCGAGGGCGCGAGGATCGGGATCGCTCCCAAGAAATTCAGCGAATACGATCACGACCTCCTCGCGCGCCACGGCGACGAAGAGGAGTTCTTCCGCGCGCCCACGGAGACGAGCGGCGCCGACGGAGCGTTCGAGTTGAGCGTGCAGCCGGGAGTCTGGCGTGTGTGGGGCCATGCGGCGAAGTGCCGCTACGGTTGGAGCGAGCCCATCGACGTTGCGCTCGGCGCCGACGTGCTCGGCGTCACGATCGTTGTTCCGCAACTGCGCGCCACCGACACCATCTCGGGACGCGTGACAACTCCGAGCGGCGAACCGGCGCCGATGGCCATGCTCAATGTCCATTACGCCGGCGTCAGCCGCACGGGCAGCTATTTCGCGGTCGCCGACGACGAAGGTCGATTCGAGCTGCTGCTCTTGGCGAAGGGCGCCTACTCGCTGCGCGCGCAGGACGCGAAGCGGCGCTTCGAGGAAGCGATCGCGCTCGACGTGCCGGCGGGGACGCGCGATCTCGAGTTGCGGCTCGCGTTGCGCGACGAGATCGAGCTCGACGTGCGCGATCCGGCCGGCGAGGCCATCGAAGGCGTGAGCGTGGAGGCGAACTCGATCGGCGCGGGAGCGCCGCTGAACCTCGCTCCGAACCTTCGAAGCGACGGGAGCAAGTACACGTTCCACCGGCCGCAAGTCGGATTCACGCTCGACGTGAACGCTCCCGGCCACGTCTCTCAACAGGTGCGCTTCGAGAGGCCCGAAGCGGCTGGGTCGAAGCTCGAGTTCACACTGCTGCCCAAGCCGACCTTGCGCGGCCGGGTCGTGGCGAACGGCGCGCCGCTCGCGGGCCTCCACGTTCAACGTCTGCGAGAGATCGAGGAGTCCACGCACCAACGCGACGGATTTCCATCGCGCTGGCTCGGCGTCGAGCCGAGCGCGACGACCGCGGACGACGGAAGCTTCGCGCTCGAGCTGGACGGCGACGAGCGTTGGTACGTGCGCGTCGACGGCGGCAACCGTTTTGCCGCGGCGATCGTCGGGCCGTTCCAGACCGCGCGGATCTCCGCGGATCCGCTGGAGATCGAGCTCGACGAGGGCGGCGCGATCGAAGGCGTGGTCGTCGACGGTACGGGCGCGCCGGTCGAGGGCGCGATCGTCGGCGCGCACTGTGGCGACGCGCGTCCACGCACCCGTCGGACGGACGCGGAAGGGCGCTATCGCTTCGAGCGGCTGACGCCGGGGAGCTGGCACGTGCTCTTGTGCGAGAGAGAGCTGCGGAGCGACACCTTCACGACGTCTGCGGGCATGCCCACGCGCCCCATCCCGTGGAATTGCGAGGTGCGGGCGGGTCGCGTGGCGCGCTTCGACCTCGACACGACGTCGAAGCGTTGACGGATCGCGCGCCGCCTCCAAGACTCATCCGCCGCTCGCCGGATTCACCGGCGCGCCCCCTCAACGATTCTCACGCAGCGGATGGAGCTTGCCATGAACGAAACCACCACAGGAATCCCGCGCATCGGGGACCTCGCTCCCGACTTCAAAGCCAACACGACGCAAGGCGAGCTGACCTTCAGCGAATGGTCCGGCGGGAAGTGGGTGATCCTGTTCAGCCACCCGGCCGACTTCACGCCGGTGTGCTCGACGGAACTCACGGAGTTCGCGCGGCGTGCGAAGGAGTTCGAGCTGCTCGACGCGAAGCTCATCGGACTGTCGATCGACTCCATCCACAGCCACATGGCCTGGCGCGAGAACCTCAAGGCCATTTTCGACGTGGGCATCGAGTACCCGATGATCGCCGACATCGACATGAAGGTGGCGAAGCTCTACGGGATGCTGCACGAGAACACCTCGGCCACCGCCACGGTGCGCGCCGTGTTCGTGATCGACCCCAAGCGCACCGTGCGCGCGCTGATCTACTACCCGCTCAACGTCGGCCGCAACATCGACGAAGTGAAGCGCCTGCTCCAAGGACTGCAGACCGCGGACAAGTTCTCCGTCGCCTGCCCGGTCAACTGGAAGCCGGGCGAGGACGTGATCGTGCCGCCGCCGAAGAACGAGAAGGAACTCGCCGAGCGCGACTCGCACAAGGAGTACAAGAAGCGCGACTTCTACATCCGCACCCGCACGCTGTAGACGCCGCTCGAACTCGAGCCCCCGCGCCGCTGCTCGACTCGCGTCGGGCGGCGGCGCGTTGCGTTCGCGCAACGACGAACCGGGGACGGGGTCGGCCACCATCCTCCCAAAGTAGGGAAGAAGGAGTCGGAATGGCGGCAGCGCATCGACAGGCCGAACAGGTTGCGATCGGATCGAGGGGCGATGCGTGAAGTTGTGGGTGGCTTCCTTGCGGGTTCATTCGGCCTCGCGTAGCTTTGAACACGTTGTTCGCGCAGGTGCTCGGCTCGCACCCAAATCGCTCGCGCGGCTCGGCACACGCATTTCTTCCCAGGATGTCGGAGAGACTCATGAACACTGAAACTGCTCGCGCTCTCGCGCTCTCGCGCTCTCGCGCTCTCGCGCTCTCGTAGTTCCGCTCGTCTCGCAACCGCGGCGCTGTCGCTGATCGGATTTTCGCACCTCGCTGGAGCGCAGTCGCTCATCGTGAACGTGCCGGTGAACGGCCGGCCCTACGA
>CALFYL010000158.1 GCA_937952135.1 uncultured Planctomycetia bacterium | reverse complement strand
GCGTCGTGCTCGGCGATCGCAGCTCGAGCAGCTTGAAGCCCAACGGACCCGTCGAACAGTACGGTGCGTTCGAGTGGACGGCGGTGCCCCTGCCGGCCGGAGGCTCCTATTGCCTGCGCGTTTGGGATCCGATCAAGGGCTCGCCCGACGATCCGTTGTATAAGAGTCCGCTCATCCAGGAGACGAGCTGGCTCGTGGATCTTGCTGAAACCGCTTCATGGCCCGACGTGATCGAGTGGGAAGTCCAGACGCGCGATGCGACTGGCTACGACAGCGGCAGTCCGCGCTTCGCGCGGGCAAGTCGGTTGCCGCGCTGAAGCGCGGGGAGCTTCGCGCGGGCAACTCGGCTGCCGCGCTGAAGCGCGGTGCGCATAGCGCGTGCGAGCCTACTGCCGCGCTGAAGCGAGTTCGAAACTGGCTGTGCAACGTGGCGGCGGTCGTCGCGGGGTTCGCTCCGCTCGCGGCCGCTGCACCCTTTCAGTCCGGCGGCCCAACTTCGACCGTTCCCGCGGCGAGGGAACTCGACGAGCTGGCCGAGCGAGTCTTCGAGTTCGTCGCGCAGCCCGACGACGCGGCCGCCGAACGTTGCCTGCCGTTGTGGGAGAAGCTGCACGCCGCGTACCTCGAAGGCCGCGCGGATTGGTCGCGCTACGCGTGGCGCGCGTACGCGGCGGCTGTGGTGCGCTTCACCGAGGTCGAACCGTGGGGTTTCGCGCTGCCCGAGCCGCCGACGGAGTTGCTCGCGCGCCTCGCGGACGATCCACGCACGGTGTACGACGTGCGCGAGCCCGGAGACGCCGACTTGGCGGAGTTTGTAGCGTACATGCTGCGCTACGAGTTGCAGCAGGAGGGCAAGTTCGAGGAAGCGCGGTCGGTCTGCAAGCGCGTTCTCGAACAGCTTGCACTCGCACCGGAGGTTCAATGCAAGTGGTGGACGACCTCGGCCGAAGAGGCTGCGCGCGTGGGCGACTATGGCCAGGCGCTGGCGGCCGCCGAGTGCGCCCAATTGGAGCTCGACGCGCTGCATGGCTCACAAGACAGCTACACCCGCGACTTGCGCGCCTTCGAGCTGCTCTCGGTGCGTTTGCGCATCGAGATCGGCCTCGCCCGCTCGGAGCGCGTGGCGCTCTACCTCGAACGCGAGCGCGAAGCTGAGGCGCGAGTCTCCGACGACCTGACTCGCGAGCAACTGCTGCTCGACGAGATCGACGTCGTCTTCACCAACGACAACTACGGGCCGCTGATCGAACGCCTTGAAGCGGAACTGAGCACGAACGGGCTGCCGCCGATCCTTCTCGAACGCCTCGCGTACGCGCACCTCTATTCGAACTTCGCCGATCCCGCGATCGACGAGCGCGCCCTCGAGCTGCTGGAAAGGGTGCGCTCGCACCCCGAGAGCCTCGCGCTCGTGCATTCGAGCGCCTGCGTCGGCTTGGCGGGCATCTACCGGCGCCGCGGCGAGTTCGCACTCGCTCGCGAGCGGCTCGAGCAAGCTCGATTGGGTGCGAGCACTGTGCTCCCGGGAGAGATCGCGGCGGAACGCGGCGCCTTGGCCATCGCCATGGGCGAGCGCGGCGCCGAACTCGACGACGAGCGCCGCGAGTTGATCGAGACCTTCGACGTCATGCTCGCGCGCTGGGCCTCGATACCCGTGCAGCCCGACGGCGTCGGCTTCACGAACTACGTCGACCGCCGCGCGCTGCTCACCGAGCTGATCCGCGTCGAGCTCGCGCGCGACGAGCGCGCCGGCCCCGAGTTCGCGCTCGCGCATGTGCTTCGCGCGGAGTCCCACGGCAGCCTGGCGCGCACGTTCGGCGCACGAATCCCCGAGGTTTCGCTCGCGCGCGAGCGGTTGTGCGGACCCCGCCGCGGGTTGCTCGTGTACGTGCCGGGTCCCCAAGGCGGCGTCGTCTTCGCCGTGGACCGCGAACGCATCGTGGTCGATGCGCTCGAGATGAACGACCGTTGGCGCGAGAGCCAGCGCTCGCTCACGAGACTGCTCGCCGTGCCGCCGGACCGCGATCGCGATCCGGCGCGGCGGAAGCAGCGCTACGCCGAGTTGGTGGACCGTCTGTCGCAGGTGTTCTTCCCCGCGAACGTGGCGGAGCGGCTCGCGAACTGGGACGAGGTCACGCTCGTCGGCCTCGACATGCTCGGCTACCTGCCGTTCGAATGCCTGCGCCTCGACGGCGAGGAGTTCGGACTCGCGAAGGCGCTCAGCTACGCGCCGTCGGTCGTGCTCGCGATGCACATGCTCGAGCGACACGAGGCAGCGGGCGAGCTCCCGCGCTTCGGAATCCGCGTGCTGGCGGCGCCGAACGATCCGCTCGGCGCCGCGGCGCGCTACCAGTGGGCGCCGATTGCGTGGGATGGCCAGCGCGAGAGCGAGCTTCGAGGGATATGGAACGGCGAAGCGCGCATCGACAGTGGCGAACATGCAACCTGGGAGGCGCTGCGCACGGATGCCGGTGCGGAGCTCGCGGTGCTCGAGGTCCTGGCGCACGGCTTCTTCGATCCCGAACGCCTGCCGCCGGTCGGCATTGCTCTCGCGCCCAGCGACGGTCACGCGGGCTACGTGTACGCGAGCGACGTGGCGCAACTCGCGTCGGCCCCGATCGTCGTGCTCGCCGTGTGCGGCGCGGCGCGCGGCCCGCTGCGCTCGGGCGACGAGGCGACGGGGCATATGGGCGGCGCGGTGCTTCGCTCGGGCGCGAGCGTCGTGCTGCTGGCGACGCTCGACCTCGAACAGAGCGGGACCGAAGCGCTGCTCGACGAGCTCTATCGGGGTCTCGCGCGCGAAGGTGACAGCGTCGCCTCAGCACTGCGCCGAGCGCGAGTCGAGCTGGCGCGCTCCGAGCACACGAGCGATCCGTACTACCGCAACCTTCTGCACTGCGTCGGGCTCGGACACGAGCGGTTGGTCGCGGCGCGAGCTGCGAGTTCGTCACCGCTGTGGGCACGCAGACCCTGGCAGTTCGGAGTCATGGCTCTCGTGCTCCTCGCCACCGGCGCCACGGTCATCCACTTCGTCCTGCGGCGTCGTTCGCGAGTCAGTTGAGCGGCGACGAAGTCGGAGCGCTTCCCGTGGGGAACGAGCTGGTTCGCAGGCCCCGGCTCGCCGTGGGCCGCGCACCCGTGTTCTCGGGCAGCGTCGCGCCGACTTCGATCACGGATTCCACGCCGTGTTCCAGTTCGAGCTCCGCAGCCGCTTCCGCGCGCACGGCGAAGGCCATCTGCGTCGGACATCCGCTCGCCACGAGCTCGCCGAGCGCATCGCGTTGCGCGGGCAGCACGCGCACGCGGTAAACGGCGTGGAACACGGCGACGGGTTCGTTGAGCGCGACCGTGAGCACCGTGGACGTGCCCGTCGGCGCCGCCACCTCGTAGGTCTCCACCGCTTGCGCGGCCAGCGGCGAACCGATGTTCGGAGCGCGCCACACGTCCACGATCCAGTGCGTCGCGGCGATGCTCGTGACTTCCGGCTTCGCCACGGTCAGGCGCAGTTCCATCTCCGCCGTGTCGTAGTAAGCCGACACCAGCCTCGCGCGCTGCGCTGACTCGTCGACCCAGTCGCCGAAGCGCGTGAGCACGCGCCGCGTCGATTCGACTCCGATCACGAAGTCGAAGTCGCCGTCCAGGTCGAAGTCGGCGACCGCCGGCCACGCGCTCTGCACCGTCGGGGTCGAGCCCGCGACGGCGTCGTGCCATTCGAAGACGCGCACGGCTTGCGGCTCGATCGAGAAGGTCGCGCCCGCCGGCTGGCTCGGGCTGTGCTGGTTCTCGAGCCACAGCAAGGCTTCGCCGTGGTGCGGCGCCACGAGCAGATCGCTGTCCGCATCGCCGTCGAAGTCCGCTCCGACGACGGCGTAGGCGCCGAGGTCGCCGAGGTCGATGGACTCGACGCTGCCGCTGGGCGAGAGCGTGCGCAGCCACTGGATCTCCGGCGGCGCGTAGGCGCTGATCCAGGCGAGTCGGTCGACGATCTGCCCGGCCTGCTCGACGCGCGCGATGGCGCCGCCGGGCAAGGTCGAGACGTGGCTGGCGAGCAGCACCCCGTTGTCGTCCCAGATGCTGACGCCTTGGTCGCTGAGCAGCGCGAGCTCCAGCGCCGCATCCGAGTCCCACTGCAACGCGACGACGTCCCGCGCCGCGCCGCTCGACGGCCGCGTCGCGACGTGCGACCAGGTGCTCGCGGTGCGGCGCGCAACGAGCACCGCCGAACGATCCGCAGCGATCGCGAGCAACTCGTGGACGCCGTCGCCGTCGAGGTCCGCGGCGCGCAGCGCGCGCGCTCCCGCGAACGGACCGGCGAGGACCAGCGTGCCGACGAAGCCCTGCGTCGCGCCGTCGAAGTCGAGAACCTTCACGCCGGCGGCGCTGGAGAGCGCGAGGCTGTGCCGCGGCGCGGCGGTGTCGCGCAGCGCGCACAATCCCCAATGCTCCCCCACAATCGCCACCGGCGCGAAGGTCATATCGGGCGCGAAGAGCACCACGGCGCGGTCGCCTTCGAGCAGCACCGCGTCGGGCCTTCGGTCGCCATCGAAATCGCCCCAGTCGGAGCGCGAGAATGCGCCGCGGTCGGCGAGCGACGTCGGCATGGAGTCCTGGTGCGCCCAACCCTCGAGTGCCTGCGCTCCGCCTTGGGCGGACGCCCCCGACACCACCCCGACCAGGACCATGGCCGCCAACGTCGTCCAACCACGCATCGAAGCCCCCTTGGCTCGCCTCAACCGTCTCGTCGCCGATGTCCCCACCGCGAGGACAATCGTCGATGTGACCGCTCGATTTGTGTCGAGGCTCGCCAGATAGTTTCAGCAATTCGCATTTGCCTGGGGCGGCGCCGCGAAGAGTCTTCCGAGCCTGCGCCCGTGCAAAACGCGCGGGCCAACAAGCCCCCGGCGCCCGCGTAGCTCCCTCGATTCCAAGCGCGCCGCGCGCGAGCCCCTGGTCCCCGCCCCCGCCGTCCTTCATCCTGCCCCGATGCCGCCTTCCGTCCACGCGTCGCCCGCGCCCAAGCTGTCCGCCTTCGTCGCCCCCATCGCCGTGCGTGCCGTCGCGCTGTGGGTCCTCTACGTCTCCTTCATCAAGATGGAGGACGGCTCGCCCGGCGCCTTGCCCGCGTTCCTCCGCAACAACCCTCTGGGCGGCGACCTGACCTTCACGCTGACGATCGCGATCGAGTTCGCGTTCTCGCTCGCAGCGCTGGTCAGCACGCGGGTCGGCTGGTGGCTGATGACCGCGCTACTGACGGTTTTCCTCGCGATTCTCGCGCACTTGATCTCCATCGGCGCGACGAGCTGCGGCTGCTTCGGAGGAGCGATCAAGTTCTCGCCCTACCAGATGCTCGCGGTCGACGGCCCGCTGTTTCTCGTGCTTCTGCTCGCGCGCAACGGCGCGTGGAAGTCGAAGGCGCGGATTCCGTGGGCGCTTGTCGGCGCCGCGTTTCTCGTCGGCGCCGCCATACCGTGGCTGCGCATCAGCAACGAGGCAAGCTCGAGCGACGACGCGCCGCCCCCCGTGACTGCTGGAGCGGGTGCAGCCGCGGGCGACGCGACGTCGAAGGCGCCCTCGCAAGGCGATCCCGATGCGCCGTCCAGCGGCGCGCAGAACACGGACTCGAACTCCGCGGCGCCGTCGACGTCGGGCGCCTGGACTCCGCCGACCAAGAAGCCGCGTTGGGTCGACATCAAGCCCGCCGAGTGGGTCGGCAAGTCGATCCACGACACCCCGCTCGGCGTGTGGATGGACACGCGCTCGTACAGCGACACCGGCAACTGGGTGCTGTACTTCGAAACCTGCACGCACTGCCGCGACTTCCTCAACCGACTCGCGGCCGCCTTCGATACCGACCCGAAGCCCTACGTGCTGGTCCGCATGGGCACGAAGCAGGACGAAGTCGAGGCGGTGATCCAGCAGACGCCGCCGGGCGAAACGGCGATCCTGCCGCCGGATGTCGACTGGGTGCCGTACCCCGAAGCGCCGCCGTGGGAGCTCGTGCTCGAGGGCGGAGTCGTGATCGAAGCGATCCACCACGACGTCAACGAGATGGGCCTCGACAAGCGCACGCACTGGCGCCTCGAGGGGGACAAGCTCGTCGAGTCGCCGAGCGAGTTTCAGTACTGATTCGTTCCGCTGCTCAGCGCGGCGCGCCGCGCGCGTTCACTTCAGCGCGACGAGGTAGCTCAGCCACGCTTCGCAGTTCTCGCCGCGCAAGCTGGCGCGAAACACGCCGTTGCCCTCGCCCTTGGCGGTCGTGCCTTCGAAGTACGTGTGCACGTCGCGGAAACCGGCGTCGTAGAGAGCGTCGCGAACTTCGCCGAGCGTCCAGTAGCGCCACTCGTAATCGAACGCCTTGAGCTCGGTCTTGTCCGGGAAGCGGAAGCGGATCTGCGTGCGGTACTCGCCCGTGCCGGGGAAGAACTTCTGCTGGTCCCACACGTACGTGAAGCCGCCGCAGCGGCGCGTCTCGACCATCTCTTGCGTCGCCTCCCAGCCGCCGTAGAGGTCGAGCGCGAACACGCCGTCGGCCACGAGGCTCGCACGCGCGGCTTCGAAGTACTCCACGAGTTCGCGGCGCGTCTTGAAGATCCAGTAGGAGAAGTTGAAGGCCACGCGCAAGTCGACCGGGCGCGGGCTCGGCGCGCGCACATCCTTCAAATGGAACTCGAAGCGCTCGGCGGCGGATGCGGCGCTCGCACTCGAAGCCTGCGCCGCTTTCGAGGGCGACTTCGAGCCCGCCTTCGCGCGCTTCGCCGGCGCCGGCTTGAAGTTGTGCTCGAGCCCCCACGCCACCGGTTCGGGGTCGATGTCGTAGCCCTCGGCGGTGTGCTGGGGCGAGCGCGCGATCCAGTGCGACGACAGGTACGCGGTGCCGCAGAAATCCTCGCGCAGGCGCAGCGCGGGGCGGCCGCGTTCGCGCACGAACATGCGCTCGAGGAAGGGCACGTCGCCCTCGGGCGACTGGACCGCCTTCTGGTAGAGCTCGTACTTGTCGGCGGTCGCCGCCGTGTAGCGGTGGCGCGCCTTGCGGACCTTGCGGGCGGCTCTGGACTTGGACGGCTTGCGCTTGCGCGAGTTGGAGCTGGGCATCCGCGCACGTTAGCGCGCTCGGGCTCCAGTGGAAGCACGGAGCGCCCGCCCGGGGACTCGGGCGCAGGCGCAAGATGCCGTCAGCGCGGAATGCGAGCGCGTCGCGCGTTCAGCCGCCGCTTCGCGCGTCAGACAACCGCTTCGCGGAGCGCGCGGAGCAAACGCTCGTTCGTCTTGGGATCGGAAACCGTGACGCGGACCGCGCCTTCGATGTGCCGGGGCACGCTGACCAGGCCGGGGATGAGCCGGCGGGCGACGCGCCGCGCGACGTCCGTGGGGTGCGCCACCCGCAACAGGATCCAATCGCCGATCGACGGCATGGGGTGGATCCCCGGGATGGTGGCCAGACGGGAATAGAAGCGGTCCTTCTCGTCGATCACGTTTCACCCTCCTCGAGTCGAGTCCGCGGCGTCCGCGGCCGGTCGACTGTGAACAGCGTCCATCGTTCCTCCCGCGCGGGCGGCGAACACGCCGACCGGGCCTGCCACACTGGCGGAGAGCGTTGGAAGCGCCCCCTGCAAGCCGTGGGGTCGCTCGGCGTGCGCCTCGGACGGCGACTGGATCGCCGTCGCGTCGAGCGCGCCGGGCTCCCGAAATCGCCACGGGGCGAGTGCCGAGGGCCCAGCCAGCCTGCCCCCGCGCGGGGGCCCGCCCCGCCGGGGGACAGGCGTGCACAATATCTTGCGTAGGCGCAGCCCACAAGCGCCACGCGTGGTGCCGTGTAGGAGTTGTCCACAGTTTCCCGACTTTGGGCCGCCCCCGACACGACTCTCGCCCGGTCCCACGCCCCCGCTCGCGCCCCACGCCGCCCCGAACCCGGCAGATCGTCCAGCGGGCCGAGACTGCCGTTCCGGCACGCGCCCACCCGCGCCACGACCCTGCGCTACGGCCCGCGCCACGGCCCGCGCCACCTCCGCCCGCCCGACGACTCCGTGGCGCTGCCCGCGCAGCCGCGGGTAGCCTGCGCGGGTGTCCGCGCGTCCCCCCAGTCCCGCCTCGCTCGTCGACTCGCAAGCCGCTCCGCGCGCCCCCGACTCGCGCCGCATCCGCGTTCCCGGCTCGACCTCGAACCTCGGGCCGGGCTTCGACCTCCTCGGCCTCGCCTTCGACCTCTGGCTGGTCGTCGAGGTGCGCCCGCGGCGGGCGGGAGGGCCTCGGATCGCCCACCTCGGCGGCGAGGCGCTCGCGTGGCCGACGGACGGCGACAATCTGCTGCTGCGGGCCTTCGACGCGACCCTCGAAAGCCTCGGAGGGGACGGAGCGGCCTTCGAATTCGCCGTCGAAAGCGAGATCCCGGTCTCGCGCGGCCTCGGGAGCTCCGGCGCCGCCGTCGTGGCCGGACTCGAGCTCGCCTGCTCGATCGCGGGGGCTTCGCTGTCGGCGCCCGAGCGCCTGCGCCGCGCTGTCGAGTTCGAAGGCCACCCCGACAACGTGTCGCCCGCCCTGCTCGGCGGCTGCGTCCTCGCGGCGCCGATGCCGGACGCCGCGCCGCTCGTGGTGCGCCAGGCCCTCCACCCGAGCCTGGCCTTCTCCGTCGCCTGGCCCGCGGCGACGCTCCCCACGCAGCTCGCGCGCTCGCTCCTTCCGGCGAGCGTCCCCTTCGCCGACGCGCGCGAGAACCCGCGCCGGCTCGCGCTCCTGCTCGAAGGTCTCCGCAGCGGCGACCCCGAACTGCTCGGAGCGGGCGGAGAGGACCGACTCCACGCTCGCTACCGCCTGCCGCACATCCCCGGCGGCGCCGAGGCGCTCGAAGCCGCGCGATCGGCGGGCGCGTGGCTCGCGACGATCAGCGGGAGCGGCTCGGCTCTCGTCGCGCTCTCCTCGCACGGGAGCGCACCTCAAGTCGCCGCCGCGATGCGCGCCGCCTTCGAACGCGCCTCCGGACCCGCGGGCGGCCGCGTCGTGAACGTGGTTCACACGGCCGCGCGCGTCGAGTGAGCTCGCGCCCGGCGCGCTCGAACTACGTGCGCGGCGAGCCGTGTTTGAAGCTGTCGACCAAGGTCAGCGTGTCTTCGATGCACGAGCTCGACGCCGCGACGTTCGCGATGCGGCGCGCGATCGGACTCGAGACCTGGCGCAAGCGCGCGATGAACTCGCGGGCGGCGCCGACGTCGACGTGGAACGAGCGCAGGCCGACCCCGACGAGGAAGTGCGGGCTCTGCGGCTTGGTGAGCGCGAGGCCGTAAGCCGAGATCGGCTTGCGGAGCTCGTCGCTGATCTCGACCAGCGTGCGCAGCGCGCGCAAAACGATCGGGTGCAGCGATTCGAAGAAGTTCTTGAGCTCGGGGTTGTCGCGGTCCGCCGCGAGCAAGTGCTGCGTCAGGCCGTCGAGAGCGACGACGAGGAAATCCGCCTCGCGCGCGAGGTCGCGGGCGCCGAGCAGCGCGGCCGGCGTCTCGACCACCACACCGATCGGAGTGCGCGCCGCGTGCGGGACTCCGCGTTTGCGCAACTCCAGGCGCTCCTCGAAGAGGCACTCTTTCACGCGCCGGAGCTCGCCCACGTCGCACACGAACGGCACGGCGATGCGCACTTCCGCTTCGGCGCCGGCGCGCAGAATCGCCTCGAGCTGGCGGCGCAGCACGAGCTCGCGCGAGAGCAGCGCGCGCACGCCCGCGCGGCCGAGCGACGGGTTGGGTTCGCGCTGCGGATGCAGGTAATCGAGCCCCAGGCCGGAGTCGGCGTCGAGCAGGCGGAAGGTCACGGGGCCGCGGCCGGCGCTGGAGACCACCGAAGAGTAGTGCTGGAACAGCGCCTCGGCCGAAGGCGGCGACTTCTCGATCAAGTAGAGCAGCTCGGTGCGGTACAGACCGACGCCGCGCAGGCCGAGATCCGCGAGCTGGCCGACCTCCGGCAGGCTCCCGCAGCAGCCGGTGACGTCGAGCGCTTCGCCGTCGTGCGTGCGCGGCTTCGGCGGCGCGGGCGCCGACACGGTCTGCGTCGAAGGCTCGCTGCGCTGGTACTGCGCGCGCACGACTTCGTCGGGATTGACCAGCGCGACGCCTTCGCTCGCGTCGAGGATCACCCAGTCGCCTTCGCGCACCTGATCGAGCAACCCCGGGACCGCGGTGACCGTCGGGATGCGCATCGAGCGCGCGAGGATCGCGGCGTGGCTCGCGAGCGACCCCGCTTCGGTGAGGATCCCGAGCACGTGCTCGCCGTGCACGTTGAACATGTCGACGATCGACAGCTCCTTCGCGGCGAGGATGTAGTCCGTCGGCCGACCGGGGCGTTCCTGTTCCTTGGCGCGGTCGCGTTCGAGGTGCCGCAGCACGCGGATGCCGACGTCGCGGAGGTCGACCGCGCGCTCGCGCAGCGTCGGGTCCTCGACGAGCTTGAAGATGCGGTCGAAGTCGCTGATCACCTTCGCGATCGCCGCCTCGAGCCGCAGTTGCTCGTTCAGGATCAGCCCCTCGACGTCCGCGATGAACACCGAGTCCTTCAAGTACGCGAGGTGCACGTCGAGGATGCGCGCCTCGTTCGCCGGCACCTGGCCCTCGAGCTTGCCCTTGAGCGCGACGAGCTGCGCGCGCGCCGCGACCAGCGCGGAGTGGAAGTAGTTGAGCTCGGTCTCGACCTCGTCGCGCGCGACGCGCTCGACCTCCGCGGACTGCAGGTCGTAGTCCTTGCGATGGATCGAGCCCGCGGCGAGGCCCGGCGCGACCGAAAGACCCCTCAGAACGAGCGTCGGGGCGTGCGCGGAACTGCCTTCGGCGCCGGCGGAGGTCGCTGCGGGCTCGGCGGGCGCGGCGCCGGCCGCCTTCGTCACTTCGTTGGGGGGAGGGGTGTCCAAGGGCGCGCCATCCTAGTGACGAAGTGCGGGAAGCGAACAGCGCAGGCGCCCGAGCGGCTCGGGTAGCATGCCGGGCCGGCGTCGAACGCCGAAGGAAGGACGAAGCATGACGGTCAAAGCGCGGCGTGGTTGGCGGCGGTTCGTGGGCGCCTCGATCCTGGGCTCGATCTTCGTCGCGTGGCCGCTCGCGGCCGCGGCCCAGGCCCCCGCGACGGCGCCCGCCCCCGCCGCCGAAGCCGCACCGGCGAAAAAAATCGACGGTCTCGAGTTCGCCGAGCAGCCGGGTTGGAAGGCCGAGAAGCCGAGCGAGCTGTTCGAGATCGAGCGCGTGGTCGACGGCGACACGCTGCACATCCGGCGCAACGGCGAGGTGCACAAGCTGCGCTTGCTCTCGGTCGACACCGAGGAGAAGTTCAGCACGAACACCGGCGACGCGAGCAAGCCCTCGACCGTGTTCGGCGAGGAGTGCGCGCAGTGGGCGATGGCCTTCTTCAAGCCCACCGAAGAGCGGCCCGACGCCGCGCGCATCGGGCTGAAGTTCCCGCGCGAAGTCGAGGAGCGCGACGTGTACGGCCGCGTGCTCTGCTACGTGATCCTCCCCGACGGCCGCAACTTCAACCTGCTGCTCGTGCAGCTCGGCAAGAGCCCGTACTTCAACAAGTACGGCAACAGCGAGCTGTGCCACGACGCCTTCGTCGCGGCGCAGAAGCTCGCGCAAGCGCAGAAGCGCGGCATCTGGGACCCGCAGACGAACAAGCCGAAGACGCCGGGCGCGCCCGTTGCCGAACGGCCCTACGAGCGCTTGATGCCGTGGTGGGATGCGCGCGGCGCCGCCGTGGACGAATACCGCAAGGCGCGCGCGCGCAAGCCCGACCACGTAGCTGGGGCCGAGGCGCCCGCCGAGCTCGAACGCGTCGCCGCGACGTGCGCGAAGGGCGAGCGCGTGGAAGTCTTCGGGCAGATCGACCGCCTGTTCGACGAGAAGAACGGTTCGCTCACGCTGCTGATGCGTTCGGGCGCCAAGGAACAAGCGCTGCGCGTGCGCATCGCGGCCGGCGACCGGCCGAAGTTCGAGTCGCTGGAACTCGACAAGCGCAACGACGAGGGCCGCCAGAACTACCTGTGGGTCGCGGGCGCCGTGACGAAGGGCGAGCGCGGCTTCGAGCTGCGGTGCAGCGAGCCGAGCGCGATCCGCACCGCGGGGCCGGAAGTGAAGCGCGAGAAGCGAGCGGAGCGCGCGAAGGACGCCGCGGGCGCGAAGTGAACGAGCCGCGGCGCGTACTCGCCGTTCGCCGTTCGAGACTTCAGCGCATCAGCGCCTGCTCGCGCAATTCCACCAGCTCCGGCGGAAGCGGCGCTTCGATCGCGAGCGGCTGCTTCGTGCGCGGATGCGCGAACTCGACCTTCCACGCGTGCAGCGCCACGCGCGGGTAGCGGAACGGATCCTCCTTGCCGCGCCCGTACTTGCGCTCCCCGACGAGCGGCCAGCCCGAGTGCGCGAAGTGCAGCCGGATCTGGTTGTAGCGGCCGGTGACGAGGTCGATCTCCACCTCGTTCGCGCGCAGGCCGCGCACGAGCACGCGGTAGCGCGTGAGCGCGGGCTTGCCCATCGCCGAGACGCGCGCCATGCCGCGCTCCTCGGCGATCGGGTACTTGAGCTCGCCGACGTCCTTTTTCGGGCCCATCAGCGACAGCGCCCAGTAGATCTTGCGCAGCGAGCGTTCGCGGAACAGCTCTTCGAGCGCCGTGCGCGTCGACGGATCGAAGGCGCACACGATCGCGCCGGACACGTCGCGGTCGAGCCGGTGCACGGGCGCCGCGGCGAGACCCGCTTCGGCGAGCGCATCGATCAGCGTGCGGCCCTCGTCCCGCGGCGCGGCCGTCGACAGCAGTCCCGCCGGCTTGGAAACGACGAGCACGTGCTCGTCGCGGTGCAGGATCTCGAGGGGGGCGCTCATGGAGGCAAAGGGCGCGCGATTGTAGGGAGCGCGCCCGTAGAATCCCGCACCATGCGTTTCCCGCCGATTTCCTCGTGCGCGCCGCTCGGCGCAGGGATGCTCCTCGCTCTCGCAGGCTGCCGCTCGAGCGAATCGGGCGCGTCCGCGTCCACGCCGACGTTCTCCGTCGCGCTGCCGATCGCGGAGCGCGTCGAGTCGCGCCTCGACGTCTCGCCGTGGCGCGACGACGTCGACGGGCTCGTCACCGACGCGCTCTCGAAGGGACGCTCGTACGAGATGCTGAGCGAGCTGTGCCGCGTCGCGCCTCTGCGCCTGTCGGGCTCGAAGGGCGCCGAGCGCGCGGTCGAATGGGCGCGCCAGACGATGCTCGACATCGGCCTCGAGAACGTGCGCCTGGAGCCGTGCATGGTGCCCCACTGGGAGCGCGGCGCGGTCGAGCGCCTCGAGCTTTGCGATCCCGGATCTTCGCAGCGCGAGCCGTTGCGCATCCTCGCGCTCGGCGGAAGCGTGGCGACACCGGCGGGCGGGCTGCGCGCCGGCGTGCTCGAAGTGCGCAGCTTCGACGAGCTCGAACGACGCGCCGCGGAGGCGCGCGGCAAGATCGTGTTCTTCAACCGGCCGATGGATCCGGCGCAGCACGACTGCTTTGCCGCCTACGGCGGCGCGGTGGACCAGCGTTCGGCGGGCGCGATGCGCGCGGCGAAAGTCGGCGCTCTCGCGGTGGTCGTGCGTTCGATGACGATGAGCCTCGACGACTCGCCGCACACCGGGGCGATGAACTACGACGCCGAGGGTCCGCGGATCCCGGCGGTTGCGGTGAGCACGCTCGGCGCCGAGAAGCTCTCCGCCCGCCTCGCGAGCGGCGCGCCGACGGAGCTGGAACTCGAACTCGACTGCCGGACCCACCCCGACGCGCCTTCGCACAACGTCGTCGGCGAGATCGTCGGCCGCGAGTCGCCGCAGGAGATCGTGCTCGTGGGCGGCCACCTCGACGCCTGGGACGTCGGCCACGGCGCGCACGACGACGGCTCGGGCTGCGTGCACGCGCTCGAAGCGGCGCGGCTGATCCTCGCGCGCGGGCTGCGGCCGCGGCGCACGATCCGCGTGGTGCTGTTCATGAACGAAGAGAACGGAACTCGCGGCGCGCGCGCGTACTACGCCGACCACGCGAGCGAGATGGAGCACCACGTGCTCGCGCTCGAATCCGACGCCGGCGGTTTCACGCCGCGCGGCTTCTCGACGGACGCGCAATCGAACTCCCTGGAGAACTTGAAGTCGATCGGCGAGCTCGTCGCGCGCACCGGTGCGAACAACGTGTACGCAGGCTGGGGCGGCGTCGACATCGCGCCGATGGCCGCGAGCGGCGTGGTGCTCGTCGGCTACCGCCCCGACGACGAGCGCTACTTCGACCACCACCACTCCGAGCGCGACACGCTCGACCAGGTGCATCCGCGCGAGCTCGCTTCGGGCGCCGGCGCGATCGCGGGCTTGATCTACGTCGTGGCGGACCTCCCGCAGCGGCTCGTCCCCAACACTCCCGCGCTGGCGAAGCGGCGCTGAACGCGCGGGCGGCGATGTCGAAGCTCTGGGCGGCAGGGTTGCTGGTCGCGCTCGCGGCGGGCTGCACCGGCGGAAGCGGCGAGCGCCCGCGCAGCGTGCTGCTGATCACGCTCGATACGACGCGCTACAACGCCTTGGGTTGCTACGGCAATCCGAAGAAGCCCACACCCGCGCTCGATCGCCTCGCGAGCGAAGGCGTCGTGTTCGAGCAGGCGCGCACCGTCACGCCGCTCACGCTTCCCGCGCACGCTTCGATGCTCACCGGGCTCTACCCGGTGCGCCACACGCTCGTCGCGAACGGCCTGCGCGCGCTTCCGCAGTCGGCGACGACCGCCTCCGAGCTCGCGCGACGCGCCGGCGTGCAGACCGCGGCCTTCGTCGCGGCGGTCGTGCTCGATTCGGCGATGGGCCTCGACCAGGGTTTCGAGGTGTACGCCGATCCGCCGCGCGAGGACGTCACGCAGACGCGCAAGCACCCCGAGCTCGAAGCGCCCGCGATCGTGGCCGCCGCGCAGAGTTGGCTCGACGCGCGCGACCGCTCGCGGCCGTTCTTCGCCTGGCTGCACTTCTTCGACCCGCACGCTCCCTACGCGCCGCCGCAGGAGCTCGCGCAGCAGCTCGGCAGCCCGTACCTCGGCGAAGTCGCTTACGTCGACCGCGCGCTCGACTCGCTGTTCGCCAAGCTGCGCGCCGATGGAACGCTCGACGAAACGACGGTCATCGTCGTCGGCGACCACGGCGAGGGTTTGAACACGAAGCTCGAGCCCACGCACGGCTGGTACTGCTACGAAGGCACGCTGCGCGTTCCGCTCGTGATCCGCTTCCCGGACGCCGCGCGCGCCGGCGAACGCTCGCGCGAGTTCGTCAGCGTCGTCGACGTGTTCCCCACCGTGCTCGACGCGCTCGGACTCGACACCCCCACGGGCGTCGACGGCCGCTCGCTCACGGTCGCCCAGCCGGATTCGACGCGCGGCGTGTACTTCGAGCTCTACCACGGCTTCCTGAGCTTCGGATGGAGCCCGATCGCGGGCTGGGTCGACGCGCGCGGCAAGTACATCCACTCGAGCGACCCCGAGTTCTACGAGCTCGAGAGCGACAGGCTCGAAGCGAAGAACGTGATCGCGGCCCACGGCGACGACGCCGCCAGCGCGCGCTCGGCCATGGCCGCCCTGCGCGCGCGGCCGAAGTTGAAAGCCGACGAGCGCGCGGAACTCGGCGAGGACGTGCGCGCCGCGCTGCGCTCCCTGGGTTACGCGGGCGTCGACGCAGCCGAGGCGGAGCTCCCCGACCCGCTCGCCGCGAGCTCGCTGCCGAGCCCGCAGTCGCGGCGCGACGAGATGCTCCTCTTCAACCGCTCGCAGGAACTCGCCGAACAGGGCCAGGACGAAGAGGTCGTGCAGCTGCTCGGCGATCTGATCCGGCGCTTTCCGGGGAACATGCTCGCGCGCGTGCACCTTGCGAACACGCTGATTCGACTGGAGCGCCCGGCCGAGGCGCGCGAACTGCTCGAGGAGCTCGTGCGAGCCGGCCGCGCGCAAGCGAACGACTACAACAGCCTCGGCTGGTGCCGCGAGCAAGCGGGCGACACGGCGGGCGCGGTCGAGGCCTACGGCCGCGCGCTCGAGCTCGACTCGGGCCAGCCCTGGGCGCGCCAAAACCTCGAACGACTGCGCGCGAAGCGCTGAACGCGCCGTTCAGCTCACGGCGAGCTCCTCGCCGGGATTGACGAAGCGCTCGCGTTCGAAGGCGTACTGGCGGTCGTGCAGCTCGCGGTAGCGGCCGCCGAGCGCGTAGAGCTCCGCGTGCGTCCCGCGCTCGACGATGCGGCCGGCTTCGAGCACCAGGATCTGATCGGCCGAGCGGATGGTCGAGAGCCGGTGCGCGATCACGAACGTCGTGCGGCTGCGGCGCAGTTGCTGCAAGCCGTCCTGGATCAGCGCCTCGCTCTCGCTGTCGAGGCTCGAGGTCGCCTCGTCGAGGATGAGGAGGCGCGGCTCGGCGAGCAGGGCGCGCGCGATCGCGACGCGCTGGCGCTGGCCGCCCGAGAGCTTGACGCCGCGCTCGCCCACGACGGTGTCGAGGCCTTGCTCGAAGCGCGCCACGAACTCGTCGCAGTGCGCGGTGCGGCACGCCTGCTCGACCTGCTCGCGCGTGGCGCCGGGCCGCGAGAAGGCGACGTTGTCGGCGATCGTGCCGTCGAACAGGAAGTTGTCCTGCAGCACGACTCCCAGGTGCGAGCGGTAGTCGCGCAACCTGAGCTCGGCCAGGTCGCGCCCGTCGACGAGCACGCGGCCCACCGTCGGCCGGTGAAAGGCCATCACGAGGCTCACGAGTGTGCTCTTCCCCGAACCGCTCGAACCCACGAGGGCGGTCGTCGAGCCCGCCGGCGCGTGGAAGTCGATTCCCTGGAGCACCGGCTTGCCGGCCTCGTATTCGAACGACACGTTCTGGAACTCGATCTCGCCGCGCAGCTCGGGACACGTCGCTCGCTGCGCGTCGCCGTCGTCCTCGGCCGCGACACCGCGGATCTCGCGGATCCGGTCGAGCCCCGCGAAGGCCTCGGTGATCTGGGTTCCGATCGAGGCGATCTGCACCACCGGCCCGACGACGAGCCCGATGTAGACGAGGTACATCACGAACTCCCCGAGCGTCATGTCGCCCGCGAGGATCGCGCGCCCGCCGAAGAACGTCAGCAGCACGCCGATCACGCCGACGATCGCGATCGACACCGCGGTCGTGATCGACACGCCGGTCATCGAGCGCTTGATGTTGTCGAACAGCCGGTCGACGTTGCCCTGGAACGCGCGCTCCTCCTGCGGCTCGGCGGTGTAGGCCTTCACCACGCGCACGCCGCCCAGGGTCTGGTTCAGACGCCCCGTGATCTCGCCCTGGATCTTGCCGCGCTCGCGGAACAGCGGGCGCAGGGCCTTGAAAGCCCAGCCCATCGAGCCGCCGAACAACGCCAGCACGGCGAGGATCATCAGCGTGAGCTGCCAGTGCAGGTAGAACAGCACTCCCATCCCGAGCGCGGCCGTGAGCACGCCGCCGATCAGCTGCACGACGCCCGTGCCGACCAGGTTCCGCACGCCCTCGGCGTCGTTCATGATGCGCGAGATCAGCACGCCGGTTTGCGTCGAGTCGAAGTAGCGCACCGGCAGGCGGCCGACGTGCGCTTGCACGCTCTTGCGCATGTCGTTGATCGCGCGCTGCGCGGCGACTCCGAGCACCTGGCTGAGCGCGAACCCCGTGGCCGCCTGCACGAAGGTTGCGGCGCATCCGATGAGCGCGAGCGGCATGAGCAGGTCGACGCGCTCGTTGCCGATGACCTCGTCGATCAGGTACTTCGAGCTCGTCGGCAGCACCAGACCCACGACGCGGTTGATCAGCAGCAGGACGAGTCCCAGCGCGAGGCGGCTGCGGTGCTCGTAGACGAGCGCGCGAGCCTCGCGGTAGGCCTCGGAGAACTTCGGACGGCGCTTGTCGGGTTTCATACGGGCCAGGGACGGTAGTGCATCGACTCCGGGGGACGGCGCGCGAAGTCCTGCGCGCCGCGACTTTCGCGTCGGGCGCGGAAACTAGTCCCGACGGCGGAGCTTTGCGATCACCGCCGGGCGCGTCAGATCGCGAAGCACGTCCTTGCCGACCCAGCGCCGCGTCGCGTCGCTGTCGCTCGCGAGTTTCCGCGCCAGCGCGACGGCGCGGGCGTTCGAAGCGAGACTGCGGTGGCCGATCGAGCGCAGCGCCCAGCTCACGGCCTTCTTCACGAAGTTCCGTCCGTCGGCGGCGGCGTGCTCGAGGAGCTCGAAAGACTCGAAAAAGCGCTCGTCGGCGGCCTTCTTGTCGTGCAGCGCGAGGCTCGCCAGCAGCGCGAACCCGGCGCGTTTCACGAACTCCTCGCGCCGCTTCGCCCAGGGCGCGATGCGGCCGTAGGCGAGCTTCGAGCGGTCGAACAGGTGCAGGCACACCGTGTCGCACACGCCCCAGTTGTCGAAGTCCTTCGCCCAGGCGTTCATCTGCGCGAGGGTGACGCGCTCGGGCTCGTCCACGAAGGCCGCGAGCAGCCGCGCCTCGTACCAGCCGCTCTCCCACAGCTCGAGCGCGAGGTCGTGGTCGCGTCCCAGGCGCATCGCCTCGGCCTGCAGCACACCGACCGGAACACCGAAGGCCTTCTTCGCGACGATGCCGTAGCGCGCGAGCCCTTCGACGTTGCGCGGCTCGCCCAGTTCCGCGAGGCGCGCGAGCACAGCCTTCGACGAGGACGTCGCCGAAGGCTTCGCCGTCTTCTCAGCCGAACCCGTCCCGAGCTTCTTGCTCCGCGTCGCCACGGACCGCTTCCGCTACGGCTTCGCGAGGCGCCGTTCTCGCACCGCGCGGAACTCCGCGTCCGCGCTCCACGCGGGCCACTCGTTCGTGTTCGCGAGCTCGTAGCCGACGCGGAAGAACAGGCGCAGGTCCTCGATCGCCCCCGACAGATCCCACTCCGCGCGGATCTCGTCCGAGGGCTTGTGGTAGTCGTTCGCGGTGTATTCGTCGCGCACGCGCTGGCCCCAGCCCGCCGGGCGGTCGAGGAAGTCCATGCCGCTGCCCGCGTGCAGGCCCGGCACGCCGAGCTTCGCGAACTCGAAGTGGTCGGAGCGGTAGAAGAAGCCCTTCTCGGGCTCGTCGTCGGGCAGCACGACGCGGCCCATCTCGCGCGCGTGCGCCGCGAGCGTGTCGTGCAGCGTCGAATTGCCCATCCCCACGCTGATCACGTCGCGCGTGCGGCCCCACGTGTTGAGCCCGTCCATGTTGATCACGCCGAGCGTCTTCTCGAGCGAGTACAGCGGGTTCTGCGCGTACCACTTCGAGCCGAGCAGGCCCTTCTCCTCGGCGGTGACGGCGAGGAACAGCACGGTGCGTTCGGGGCGCGGCGTCGCGTTCGCGAAGGCCTGCGCCATCTCGACCAGCCCCGACGTGCCCGTCGCGTTGTCGACCGCACCGTTGTAGATGCCGTCGCCCTGCTTCGACTCGTCGCGCCCCAGGTGGTCCCAGTGCGCGGTGTAGACCACGTATTCGTCGGGCCGGCTCGCTCCGGTGACCTTCGCGATCACGTTGCGCGACTCGACCGTGCGCAGGGCGTTCTCGACGCGCAGCTTCGCGCGCGCGCCGCCGAGCTCGAGCGGCTTGAAGTCGCGCGACCGCGCCGCGCGCTTGGCTTCCTCGAAGTCGAGCCCCGCGCCCGCGAACAGCTCGCGCGCGATCGAATCGCGGATCCAGGCTTCGACCTGCAGCCCCTTCGCGTCGACGCCCTCGCGAGCGATGTCGAAGTTCTCGCGACCCCAACTGCCCGACACGACTTCGTAGGGATAGCCCGCGGGGCCTGTCTCGTGAATGAGGATCGCCGCGACCGCGCCCTTCTCGGCCGCGACTTCGTACTTGTAGGTCCAGCGGCCGTAGTAGGTCATCGCGCGTCCGCCGAAGACCTTCTCGTCGAGCTTCGACGGATCGTTCGGATCGGGCACGGCGGGATCGTTCACGAGCATCACGAGCACCTTGCCCGCGACCGACACGCCCTTGTAGTCGTCCCAGCCGTACTCCGGCGCCTCGACGCCGTAGCCGACGAACACGAGCGGCGCATCGACCTCCACGAGCGGCTTCTGCGCCCGCGAAACGGCGACGTAGTCGTCGGGGAACTTCAGCGCGCGCTCGCCCTTCGACGTGACCCACCGCGCGTCGCACGTGGCCTTGAAGCCGACGAGCGGCACGCGCTGCGTGAACGTTCCATCGGGATTGCCCGGCTCCGCGCCGGCGGCGCGGAACTCCTGCTCGAGGTGCTCGAGCGTGAGCTTCTCGCCCGCCGAACCCGGCGCGCGGCCTTCGAAGCGATCGGAGGCCAGCACGGCCACGCGGCGCAGCAAGTCCTCGGCGTCGATGCGCGCTTCGGCGCCGGCCGCCTCGCGAGTCGTCGCGGAAGGGCTCGCGTGCTCGCTCTCGCTGGAGCGGCACGCGACCGCCGCGAGCACCGCGGCCGCGAGCGCCGCGCGGGTCGAACCACGCACTTGAATCCGCCGAGTCGAGTTCTGCATTCCGCAGAGACTATGCCTCGCGCCGCCCTCTAGAAAGGCCCGCGCGAGTTCCCCACCGCGGATTCACAGCGGCGGCAAGGTGTAGGTGCGGCCGCGGTTGCGCTCGACCAGCCACGCGCGCAAGGGCTCGAAGTACTCGAGCATCGGCTTGGCGCTCAGATCGGAGCCGGTCTTCTCCTTCAAGAGCGCGCGCCAGTCGACGCTCGCACCCGGCGTCATGATCGCGCGGAGGAACTCGCCCACGGACTTCTCGCCGTAGTAGCAGGTGTCGCGCGGATCCTGCTTCAAGATGTTGCGCGCGATGTGGTCGTGCAGTTGGAACAGCAGCACGAACGACAGCGCGTAGTCGTAGTACTGAGCAGGGTCGTCGTTGATGTGCGTCTTCGTCGCCGCGTCGCAGAACTCCTCGCCGCGCGGAGTCGGAGGCGCGATGCCCTGGTAGCGGCCCGCGAGCTCCCACCAGCGCGCGTTCCAGCGCTCGGGCGCGAGTTCGTCGTGGTAGAGCTCCTTCTCGAAGAAGAACATCGTCCCCGTCGACCAGGGGATGAACACGACGTAGTTCAGCGCTTCCTTGAGCAAGAGCTGCATCGGATCGGCGCCTTCGCCCGGGGAGAGCCCGATGCGCTCGACGAACTTCGGCTGCATCGCGGCGAGCCCCATCAGCGAACCGACGGCCTCGTGGTACGCGCGGTTCGCGCCTTCGCGCAGGAGCGGCGGCACGTCCGGATTCGTGTAGCACAGGTAGTAGTAGACGTGGCCGAGTTCGTGGTGCGTCGTCTCGTACCACTCGGTGTTCGCTTCGACGCTCATCAGCGAGCGCACGTCCCGGTCGAGGTCGATGTGCCACGCCGATGCGTGCGTGTTCTTCTTCCACGCCGCTCCCGGCGGCGCGGGATAGAGCGACGACTTCTCCCAGAAAACCGCGGGAAGCTCCGAGAATCCCAGGCTCTGGTAGAAGTCCTCCGCCTGCTTCACGAGCCATTCAGGCGACTTCGTCGCGAGCTGGGCGTCGAGATCGAAGCCCGCGACGTCCACGAGCGGCGACCAGTCCTGCCCCCAGCGGTTCGGAAGCCAGTGGGCCGGGAGCAGATCGGGAACGGGCTGTCCGTAACGAGCGCTGAGCTCGTAGCGCACCCAGGTGTGCAGCTCGCGGAACAGCGGGCGCAGCTCGCGGTTGACGCGCTCGATGGACTCCGCCATCTCCTCGGTGGTCATGCCGTACTCGCTGACCATGTAGGAGAAGTAGTCGCGGTAGCCGAGCGCGCGCACGACTTCGTTGCGCAGCCCGCGCAACTCCACGAGCCCGGGCCGCAGGCCGATCCCGACCTCCTTCGAGCTCTCCCACAGCTTGCGGCGGCGCTCGAGGTCGGTCTCGTCGCGCAACCCCGCATCGATGTCGTTCGGTGTGATCTCGGCGCCGTCGAGCGCGAATGTGAAGCCATAGAGCTTCTTGTTCTGTTCGGTCTCGGCTGCGATGCGGCGCTTGACCACGTCCGGGACGGTCTGCGGACCGCTGGCGGCGCGGAATAGCACGCTCTCGAGCTGCAGGCGCTGGATCTCGGTGAGCGAGTCGCCGTGAGCGAGCAGTCCGCGCGCGCGCTCGATGTTCTCGACGGACCCCGTGAACTCCGCGAGCGCTTCGTCGGCTTCCTGCTGCCGCTTCTGGTTCGTGTCGTCGCCTTCGACGATGCGGATGTTCGCAGCCCACTGCGCCTCGTTCGACGCGCGGTAGAGCTCGCGAAACCGCTCGGTGTAGGCGCCGAGGAACTCGTCCGCGCCGGCGCGGAGGCGCTGCTTCTCGAGGCCGACCTCGCCGGAGCGGCAGGCCGCGAACAGGACACAGACGACGATCGCCGAACGAAGGGAGGCTTGCATGCGGCCGACTGTAGCGGCGCGCCCGCGCCTTGCCGAGCGTGGCGCGCGCAGCTACAAGCACACGACGCGTGGAGCAGCCGACACAGGCAGGACGAGGGGCGCCCGAGGAGGCAGGGGCCCGCGCGTCGGCGGGTTCGACGGGCGCTTCTGCTGGCCCTTCGTCGACGCGGCTCGACCTCGTCGTCGCCGTGCTCGTCGCTCTCGCCGCCGTTGCGCCCTTCGTGCGGAGCGTCGACTACACGTTCTTGAAGTGGGACGACGACGTCAACTTCTTCACCGCGCCGCAAGTTCGCTCGCTCAGCTCGGAGAGCTTGCGTTGGATGTGGAGCACGTTCCACGTCGGCCACTTCGCTCCGCTGACGTGGATGAGTTGCGCGCTCGATTTCGAGCTCGCCGCCGAGCACCCCGCGCGGCAAATGCACCTCACGAACCTCGCGCTGCACGGAGCGACGGCGGCGGCGCTGTTCTTCGCGCTGCGCGCGCTGCTCGCGCTGAGCCTGTGCAGCACGAGCGCCGTGCGCCTTCGAGTCTGCGCCGCGCTCGGCGCGCTGTTCTGGGCCGTTCATCCGCTGCGCACCGAATCGGTGGTGTGGCTCACCGAGCGCCGCGACGTGCTCTCGGGCCTCTTCTACGCGCTGACGTTCCTCGCGTGGTTCGCGTCGCAACGCGACGGAGCGCGCCGGCGGCTCTGGCTCGCGCTCAGCGTGCTCGCCTTCGCGGCCGCGTTGCTTTCGAAAGTCAGCGGAGTCGCCGTGCCGCTCGTGATGTTGATGCTCGACTTCTGGCCGCTCAGCAACGTGCGGCATCGCGGGTTGCGGCGCAGCGTCCTCGAGAAGGCGCCGTACCTCGCGCTCTCGGCCGCGGCCGTCGTGGCCGGGCTCGCGGGTCAGAGCGCGAGCACGCAGGTCCTCGCGGGTGTCGATCAACTCGGAGTTCTCGAGCGTCTCGCCATCGCGAGCTACGCGGCGCTGTTCTACCTCGTCAAAACGCTCGTGCCGACCGGCCTCGGTCCGCTCTACGAGCTGCCGCACGACGTCTCGCTCTTCGCTTGGCGCCTGGGCGGCGCTCTGCTGCTAGGACTTGCGCTCGCCGCGACCGTCCACGCCCTGCGACGCCGCTCGAACGCGCACGCGTGCGTTTGGACCGCGCTCGTCGCGTTCGCGCTGCTGCTCGCTCCCGTGAGCGGCCTCGCGCACGCCGGCCGACAGATCGCCGCCGATCGCTACACCTATTTGCCGTCGTTCGCGCT
>CALFYL010000157.1 GCA_937952135.1 uncultured Planctomycetia bacterium | reverse complement strand
CCAAGCCCTCGGGCAAGATCATCGAGACGCCGATCAAGGCGAACTTCCGCGAAGGCCTGAAGGTGCTCGAGTACTTCAGCTCGACCCACGGCGCGCGCAAGGGTCTGGCCGACACGGCGCTCAAGACCGCCGACGCCGGTTACCTCACCCGCAAGCTCACCGACGTGGCCCAGAACGTCGTGATCACGATGGACGACTGCGGCACGCCGAACGGCGCGCAGAAGGGCGTCATCTACAAGGGTGAGAAGGTCGTGGTGACCTTGGCCCAGGCGATCCGCGGGCGCGTCGCGCGTTCGACCATCATGGACGTCGTCAACGACGAGGTCGTGGTGCGCGAAGGCGAGGTCGTGACCGAGGACGTGGCGCAGCGCATCGAAGCGCTGGGCTACGAGAAGATCCCGGTGCGCTCGCCGCTGACCTGCGAAGCGGGCTTCGGCATCTGCTCGAAGTGCTACGGCATGGACCTCTCGCGCGGCGCCCTGGCCGAGCGGGGACTCGCGATCGGCATCATCGCCGCGCAGTCGATCGGCGAGCCGGGCACGCAGCTCACGATGCGCACGTTCCACATCGGCGGCACGGCCTCGCGCGCGATCGAAGCATCCGAAGTCAAGGCCAAGCGCGGCGGCAAGGTGAGCTTCGCGAACCTCAAGGTCGTGACCAACGCCGCGGGTCAGCGCGTCGTGCTGAACCGCAATGGCGAGATCCGTCTGCTCGATGCGCGCGGTCGCGAGATCGACCGTTACAGCGCGCCGACGGGTGCGGCGGTGTTCGTCCAGGAGGAGGGCGAGGTCAAGGCCGGCGACGTGCTGTGCCGCTGGGACCCGCACCACGTGCCGATCCTCTCGGAGTTCAAGGGCAAGGTGCGCTACGAGGACTTGATCGAGGGCAAGACGCTCAAGATCGAGCGCGACGCGCGCCGGGGAACCGTGCGCAAGATGGTCATCGAGCACAAGGGCGACCTGCACCCGCAGATCGTGCTGGAGGACTCGGGCGGCCGTCCGCTGGCGCTGTACCCGATCCCCGAACGCGCGTACCTCGAAGTCGACGAAGGCGCCCAGGTCGGTCCGGGCGAGCTGCTCGCCAAGAGCGCGCGCGACATCCAGGGCACGCAGGACATCACCGGCGGTCTGCCGCGCGTGACCGAGCTGTTCGAGGCTCGGCGCCCGAAGGATCCGGCGGTCATCAGCGAGATCGACGGCGTCGTCGAGCTCGGCGAGAAGAAGCGCGGCAAGCGCACGATCATCGTGCGCGCGCTCGGCGCGAAGAACGAGGTCATCGAGGAGCGCGAGCACTCGGTGCCCCAGACCAAGCACCTGCGCGTGCACAAGGGCGACGAAGTTCGCGCTGGCGAACCGCTCGTCGACGGGCCGCTGGACCCGCACGACATCCTGTCCATCTCGGGCGAGGAAGAAGTGCAGGGCTACCTGCTGCGCGAGATCCAGAGCGTGTACCGCTCGCAGGGCGTCACGATCGACGACAAGCACATCGAGATCATCGTGGGCTCGATGATGCGCAAGGTGTCGGTCAAGGACCCTGGCGACAGCGAGTTCCTCCCCGGCGCCGTGGTGGATCGCTTCCGCTTCCGCCGCGAGAACGAGCGTCTCCGCAAGGAGCGCAAGAAGCCCGCGACCGGCGAGACGCTGCTGCTCGGCATCACGAAGGCCTCGCTGTCGAGCGAGTCGTTCATCTCCGCCGCGAGCTTCCAAGAGACCACCAAGGTGCTCACCGAGGCGGCCATCGCCGGCCGTCGCGACAACCTGGTCGGCCTCAAGGAGAACGTGATCCTCGGACACCTGGTGCCCACCGGCACCGGCTTCCGCGACCACAGCCGCACCCGCGTCAAGAAGAACATCGACTTCGGCGAGTTCGGCAACGCGGCGCAGTTCGAGGCGCGCACGCCCGATCCTGAGATCGAGGCGCTGGTGGCCGGGTTCGACCCGCTGGCCGAGCCGGCGCTCGTGCTCGCCTCGCCCAGCGGCTTGGCCGTGGGCGCGGACGACGACGAGCTGCCGCGCGGGCTCAGCCTGACGACCGGCGCGGACGACGGCGACAAGGTCGACGACCTGCCGCCCGAGGAGCGCTCCGACGACGACGCCGCCGACGACGACCTCGACGCGGACTTCAGCGGCGACGCTGAGGTCGAAGCCGACCCCGATCTGTAGTGGCCGCGGCGCGGCGGTTCCCCCCGGGACCGCCGCCGCCGCCGGCTCGAACGCGAGTTGCTGCGCCGACTGCGCTGTTGCGCGTGTCCGCGGCGGCTCTACAATGCTCGCCCTTTTTTCCTGCGCGACCTTCCGTCGCCTGACTGCTGCAGCCACTCTCCATGCCGACGATCAACCAACTGGTACGCAAGCCGCGCGTCGTTCAGAAGCGCCGCACCAAGTCCCCGGTGCTGGACGCCTGTCCGCAAAAGCGCGGCGTCTGCCTGCAGGTCAAGACCATGACGCCGAAGAAGCCCAACTCGGCGTTGCGGAAGGTGGCGCGCGTGCGCCTGTCGAACGGCAAGGAAGTGACCGTGTACATCCCGGGCGAAGGCCACAACCTGCAAGAGCACTCCGTCGTGCTCGTGCGCGGCGGCCGCGTTCGCGACCTCCCCGGCGTGCGCTACCACATCATCCGCGGCACGCTCGACACCTCGGGTGTCGACGGCCGTCACCAAGGTCGTTCGAAGTACGGCGCGAAGCGCCCGAAGAAGTAGTCCACGTCCGGTACCTCGCCGCCCGTCCTCGCCTGACCTTCGCTGCAGCGCCCGCTCAACGCCAACCCATAGACCATGCCGCGCAACTACGTCTCGACCGAACGCCTGCTGTCGCCCGATCCGAAGTTCAATTCGATGCTGGCGACCAAGATCATCAACAAGATCATGTGGAGCGGTAAGAAGTCGCTCGCGCAGGCGATCTTCTACGAGGCCCTCGACATGGCCCACAAGAAGCTCCCCGACGTGCAGGACCAGGCGGAGATCTTCACGCGCGCCATCGACAACGTGCGCCCGGCCGTGGAAGTGCGCTCCAAGCGCGTCGGCGGCGCGAACTACCAGGTGCCGCGCGAAGTGCGCCGCAACCGCCAGCAGTCGCTCGCGATCCGCTGGATCGTCGACAACGCGCGCGGCAAGAAGGGCAAGCGCATGGCGCAGCGCCTGGCCGACGAGTTCGTGGACGCCTTCAACGGCTCCGGCGCGTCGGTGCAGTGGAAGGAACAGGTCCACAAGATGGCCGAGGCCAACAAGGCTTACGCCCACTACGCGCACTGAGAGAGACGGCGCTCTCCCTCCATCCTCGCGAGCGAGCCCCCGTGGCTCGCTCGCTGTGTTTTCGCGACGAGTGTTCGCGCGACGATTCCCCCGCGCACGAACGGACGGGGCCCGGCGCGTGCCCGAGCCGGCCGCTGTTGAATTTCCAGCGCGCTCCGTCACAGTCCGCGCACCGTGATCGATGTCCTGATCTACCGCGACCCGCGAGAGTCCGCGGCCAAGTGCTCGCTGACGCCGCTGCGCGGCAAGCCCGGCATCACGTTCGTGACGCACCGCGTCGACCGGCGCGTCGACGTCGGCGCGCGGCTGTTGCTGCACCCCGAAGGCGAGTTGCTCACCCCCGCGGACGCGGGCCTGCCGCTGCTGCTCGTCGACTGCTCGTGGCGCCGGGTGCCGCAGATGCTCGCGATGCTCGACGGCGCCCTCACGCGCCGCAGGTTGCCCGAGCTCACCACGGCGTATCCGCGCAAGAGCCGCCAGTTCGAGGACCCGAGCACCGGCCTCGCGTCGGTCGAAGCGCTCTACGCGGCGCTCGCGATCTTGGGCGACCCGCGGCCCGAACTGCTGGCCGAATATCGCTGGGCGCAGGCGTTTCTCGACGCGAACCGAGCCTTGCGTTGAAGCGCCGCGGCGACGGTGCGCGGCGAGCGCGCGGTTCGCGGCAGTACGATTGCACCGAGTGAGCCGCGATCCGAGTCCCGTGAGCGCCTCGAGCCAGCCGCTCTCGCCTGCCGCGTGGCGCACGTTCGCGCCCGCCGCGCTGCTGGTGGCGGTCGCGCTGGCCGCCTACTCGAACAGCTTCGCCGGCGTGTTCGTGCTCGACGACCACCCGAACATCGTCGGGAACGTCCGTTTGCGTGAACTGCTCCCGACCACGTGGCCGCCGTGGACCTGGGCGGAGAGCGGGCTGGCCGGGCGGCCGGTCACCGCCTTCACCTTCGCGCTGAACTGGGCGTGGAGCGAGCACGACACCTGGAGCTACCACGCGGTGAACCTGGCGATCCACGCGGTGTGCGGCGTGCTGCTGTGGCTCGTGTTGCGCCGCATGCTCCTCGATCTGCGCTCGCGCGGTGTAGCGGCGCCTGGCGACGGCGCGGCGCTCGCCGGCGCGCTGCTGTGGACCGCGCATCCGCTCGGCACGGCCGCCGTCGACTACATCGTCCAGCGCTGCGAGAGCTTGATGGCGCTGTTCTTCCTCGCCGCCTTCCACGCGGCGCAAGTGGCGCTCGCCACGAATTCGCGCCGTTGGACGCTGTGGGCCGCGCTCGCTGCGTGGTTCGGCGCCGGGAGCAAGGAAGGCATCGTGGTGCTGCCCCTCGTCGCGCTCGCCTATGCGGGCGCCGTGCGCGGCGAAACGCGCGCGCAACTCGCGTCGCGCGGGGGCCTTTGGCTCGCGCTGCTCTCGTGCTGGATCCCGCTCGCGCTGCTCACGCTGCTCGGCGGCGGGCACAGCACGAGCGTCGGCTTCTCGCACCCGATCGGTCCGTGGGAGTACCTGCAGTCCCAGGCGCTCGCCGTTCCGCACTACGTGCGACTTGCGCTCTGGCCCGCGCCGCTAGTGCTCGACTACGGCTGGTGGCGGCCGAACGACGCGCTCGAGTGGCTCGCGCCCGGTTGCGCGCTCCTCGCGTTGCTCGCCGTGAGCACGCGGGCCGTCGTGCGAGCACGCCCGCTCGGATTCGCCGGCGCGTGGTGGTTCCTCGTGCTCGCGCCGAGCTCGAGCGTGCTGCCCATCGCCACGCAACTCGCCGCGGAGCACCGTGCGTACTTGCCGCTTGCGGCGCTCACGGGCGCCGCCGCGTTCCTCGCCGCGCACGCACTGCGCAGCGCACCGCGGTCCGTGCGCGTGGGACTCGCGACCTCGCTGACGGCTGCGCTCGTGCTCGCGCTCACCTTGGCGACGCGCGCTCGCAACGACGACTACCGATCGGAGGAAGGCCTCTGGCGCGAGAGCCTCGCGCGCTTCCCGGACAATCCGCGCGGCCACACGGTGCTCGGGGATCTGCAGCGCAGGCGCGGCGACCTCGCGGCGGCGCGCGAGCACTACCGGCTCGCGGTCGAGCTCCAACCCGCGCAGCCTTTCTGGCGCATCAACTTCGGCGTGAGTCTGTTCGACGCCGGGCGCTTCGACGAGGCCGCCGAGCAACTCGAGGAGGCCGTGCGGCTGAAGCCCGGCTACGCCCTCGCGTGGGCGAACCTCGGGCAAGTCGAGCTTGCGAGGAAACGGCCGAGCCAGGCCCTCGAGGCGCACCGCAAGGCGCTCTCGATCGATCCGACGATCCTGATGGCGCGCCGCGGGCTCGGGTTCGCGCTCGCGGACGCGGGGCAGAGCTCCAAGGCCGCGGCCGTGCTCGAGAAGTGGCTCGAGGCGAACCCCGGCGACTCCGAGGCGCGCGAACGACTCGAACTCCTGCGAAGCGCGCCGGGGCGCTGAGCGCCGGCGTTCTCGCCGCAGGAAGGGGCGGCGATCGCGCCGCCCGCGCGCAATCGGCGCTTGGGGGCGCGGCCCGTCGCGCTACGATCCGCGGCGCCATGGACCTCGCGCGCATCCGCAACTTCGGGATCGTCGCGCACATCGACGCGGGCAAGACGACGCTCTCGGAGC
Source organism: uncultured Planctomycetia bacterium (assembly GCA_937952135.1). Lineage (GTDB taxonomy): Bacteria > Planctomycetota > UBA1135 > UBA1135 > WYBT01. The sequence goes on along the minus strand of CALFYL010000157.1, from coordinate 25,196 downwards.
GGCTGCTGTACGCCTCCGGCGTGGAGCACCGCATCGGCGAGGTCGACTCGGGCACCGCGACGATGGATTGGATGCCGCAGGAGCGCGAGCGCGGCATCACGATCACCGCCGCCGCCACCAGCCTCCCCTGGCGCGAGCACCGGCTCAACCTCATCGACACGCCGGGCCACGTCGACTTCGGCATCGAGGTCGAGCGCTCGCTGCGTGTGCTCGATGGAGCGATCCTGGTCGTGGACGCGGTCGCCGGCGTGCAGGCGCAGTCCGAGGCCGTCTGGCGCGCGCTGCAGCGCCGCGGCGTGCCCGCACTCGTGTTCGTGAACAAATGCGACCGCGCCGGCGCCGACTTCATGGCCGCGATGACGAGCGTGCAGGCTCGCCTGGGTGCGCCGGCGCTTCCGGTGCAGTACCCGCTGTACGCAGACGGCCATCTGATCGGGCACGTGGATCTGGTGACGCTGGAGGCGTGGGACGGCTCCGCGGCGCTGCACGATCCGGATGCGCCGCCCAAGCTGGTGGCGCTTCCCGAGTCGGCGGCCGACGAGGCGCTCGTGCTGCGTTCGGAGCTGCTCGACGTGCTCTCGAACCATGACGACGAGCTGATGCGCGCGTTGCTCGCGAACTCGGCGCCGACGACGGAATCGATCCGCCGTGCGCTGCGGCGCGCGACACTCGCGCGCGAGGTCGCGCCGGTGCTGTGCGGCGCGGCGCTTCGAAATCTCGGCGCGAGCGCCGTGTTGGATGCGATCGTGGAGTACCTGCCCTCGCCGCTCGATCTGCCGCCGACGACGGGGCTCGACCCTGTCCACCAGGCGCCGCTCGAGCGTCTTCCCGATCCGAAGGCGCCGCTCAGCGCGCTTGCGTTCAAGCTGCAGGTCGACGCGCACGGCGAGCTGTGCTTCGTGCGCCTCTACTCCGGCTCGCTGCACGCCGGGGAGGTCGTGCTCAACCCGCGCACCGGCAAACGCGAGCGCGTCGGACGGCTCGTGCGCATGCACGCCGATGCACGAATTCCCGTGGATTCCGCGGAAGCGGGGGACATCGTCGCCGCCATCGGGCTGCACACCGTGGCGACCGGCGACACGCTCTGCGCGCTCGACGCGCCGATCGTGCTCGAGTCGCTGAACTATCCCGAGCCCGTGATCGCGATGGTGCTCGAGCCGCGCTCGACGGCGGAGCGCGACAAGCTGCGCACGGCGCTGGCGCGGCTCGTGCGCGAGGATCCGACGCTGCACGCGAGCGAGGACGAGAGCACGGGGCAGTGGCTCGTGTCCGGGATGGGGGAGCTGCACCTGGAAGTCGCGTTGCAACGACTGCACAGCGAATTCGGAGTCGACGCCGCGATGGGGGCGCCGCGCGTCGCGTACCGCGAAGCGCTGCGCGCGGACTCGCCGCCCGTGGTGGCCAAGGTCGTCGTGGAGCGCGCCATGGCGGGCAAGGACGTGTTCGGCGCCGCCGAGCTCGAACTCTCTCCGCGCGCCGAGGACGCCGCCGAGGGCGCGGCGATCCAGATCGAATGGGCCGCGGGCTGCCTCACGCCGCCCGCGTTCCGCCCCGCGGTCGAGCAGGCGCTGCGCTCCTCCGCCGGAGTCGGTCCGCGCTTCGGGTTTCCGCTGGTCGGGGTGCGGATGCGGCTCCTGGAGGGCGCCTCGCATCCGCGGAACGACGCGGAGATGGCCTACGTGCAGGCCGCGGCGACCGCCTTTCGCGAGGCGAGCGAGCGCGCGGACGTCGAGCTGCTCGAGCCGCTGATGGAGTTCGAAGTCCATGTGCCGTCGGAGTTTGCAAGTGGCGTGATCGCCGACCTGAACGCGCGCCGGGCGGAGCTGGACTCGGTCCAGTCGGCGGGCGTGCTGCGCGTGGTCCACGGTCTCGCACCGCTGCACCGCATGTTCGGCTACTCGACCGCGGTGCGCTCGCTGTCCCAGGGTCGGGCGAGCTTCTCGATGCGCCCGCGCGGCCATCGTCCGGTCCCGCCCGCCGAGCTGGCGGCGCGTGGACTGGTGTGGACTTGAGCGCTCGGGGAGCGCCCGCTCGCGCGCACAAAAGCTCGTGGGGCATTGACGACCCCTCGGCTCGACCGTATCCTCCCCCGCCCTTCGAAAGCCCGGAACCGCGAACGCCGTCGTCGGCGCGTCCGATCCGGACCTTCGATCTGGAACGATTTCGACGTCGACTCGCGAACCCGCGACTCCCGACGGCCCGCCAGCGCTGTCCGCCTGCTCTGCAAGCTTTCTCCGTCCGCTCTCCGCCGCCCGATCCCGCCACCCCCGCCCGTCCATGAAGGAAAAGATCCAGATCCGTATGGAGGCCTACGACCACGAGGCGCTCGACTTGTCGTGCCTCGACATCGTGGAGACCGCCAAGCGGACCGGGGCGCGCGTCGCTGGCCCGATCCCGTTGCCGACCCGGATCGAGCGCTACACCGTGTTGCGCTCTCCGTTCATCGACAAGAAGTCGCGCGAACAGTTCGAGATCCGGACGCACAAGCGCCTGATCTACATCTCGGAGCCCACCAGCCAAACGGTGGACGCTCTGTCCAGTCTGAACATGCCCGCGGGGGTGGATATCCGGATCAAGGCCTAACGGCCTCGAGCGCAGCGCGCGTCCCGTGCGCTCCGTTGGCAGGCGGCTCTCGGCGAGCCGGACCGCGACGGAGTGGGTGCACGAGATACGGCGCCGCGTGGGAGTCGCACCGAAAGCTTCGGTGCGCCTACGCCCGCAACAACTCGGTGTGACCGCGCCGGCAGCTAGCCGGCGCCGCCGCGCCAGCAGCAACAAGTCGGTTTCCAAACGTCGCTCCGTGCTCCGCCGTCGTCGACCCGCTCCTCGGGTCGCGCGCGGCGCTTCGCGCGACGCCGTGACCGGCCGCTTCTTTCAACTCACCCCATCTTGACGCCGCGTGGCCAGGCGTTGGGCCCTCGCTTCCCTCGACGGGTGGCGCGGGACCTCTGGTCGAACCGGCACGACACATCTCTCTTCCCGACGGCGCTCCGCCGCCGGGGCACCCCACGAGGTTCTAAGGGCTCATGACGCTGATCCTGGGACGCAAGCTAGGAATGACGCAGTTCTTCCAAGACGACGGCACGCTTTGCGGCGTGACGGTCGTCGAGGCGGGTCCGTGCGTCGTCGCGCAGGTCCGGACGAAGGACAAGGATGGCTACGACGCCATCCAACTCGGCTTCGAAGACAAGCCGCAGCGGCTGGTGAAGAAGCCCCTGGCCGGTCACTTCAAGAAGGCCGGCGTCGCCGCCAAGCGCTTCCTGCGCGAGGAACGGCTCGACGCCCCCGCGACGCTGAACGTCGGCGACACGCTCAAGGTCGACCTGTTCAAGACCGGCGATTTCGTCGACGTGATCGGCACGACCAAGGGGCGTGGCTTCGCGGGAACGATCAAGCGCCACGGCTTTCACCGCGGCCCGGAGACGCACGGCTCGATGAACGTGCGCGCGCCCGGTTCGATCGCCAGCCGCCGCATCGGCAAGTTGCCCAAGGGCAAGCGCATGGGCGGCCACTACGGCGTCGAGCGCGTCACGGCCAAGAACCTGCGCGTGGTCCGAGTCGACACCGAGCGCAACCTGCTCTTCGTCCTCGGCTCGGTGCCGGGGCACAACGACGGCTTCGTGATGGTTCAGGCGGCCCGCACCGCCCGCAAGAAGGCGCAGTAGCGCTCGGCCGGCTCCAACCCCACACGACCCTCCACGAGTTCGAGACTCCCAACCAGGCGCGAGACGCAATGGAACTCAAACTGCACGGCAAGTCCAAGCAAGGCACGCAGGCCTACGACGCTGCGCCCTTCGGCGAAGGCGTGTACTACCGCCTGCTCAAGGACTCGGTCGACATGTTCATGGCGAATCAGCGCCAGGGCACTGTCAAGACCAAGATCCGCTCCGAGATCGCCCTCTCGGGCAAGAAGCCTTGGAAGCAGAAGCACACCGGCCGCGCGCGCGCCGGCGACAAGAAGTCGCCGATCTGGCGCAAGGGGGGCACGACCTTCGGTCCGCGCCCGCGCGACTACAGCTACCACATGCCTTCGCAGCAGCGCCGCGTCGCGTTGCGCAGCGCCCTGAGCGCGAAGTTCCGCGACGGAGAGGTCAGCTTCTTCGACGCCAAGGGCTTCGATGCGCCGTCGGCCAAGGCCGCGCGCGCCGTGCTCGCCGCCGCCGGAGCGCTCGACGCTCCGAAGGCCGCACGCCGGGTGCTGATCGTGCTCGCCGCGCCGAACGAGAACGTGTGGAAGTCGTTCCGCAACTTCCCCGAGGTCCAAGTCCGCCACGCGGTCGAGTTGTGCGCGCACGACGTGATCGCCGGCGGTCAGATCTGGGCTGAATCCGCGGCCCTCGAAGCGCTCGCCGCCCGCGTCGGTGTCGCCCCCGCCGGCGCCGCGAGCTGAGTCGCGCGCACTCCCACCCGCCCCAACCGCGTTCCCATCGCATCCAACCAGCAGCACGGAGCCGACCAGTGACGTCCCTCGACCAGATGTACCGGATCATCGAGAAGCCGGTGGTGACCGAGAAGGCCAACTCGCGCACCTTCGAGGACCTCGAGCACAAGGTCTATCACTTCCGCGTTCCGCTCAGCGCGAACAAGGTGGAGATCCGCCAGGCGGTGGAGAAGCTCTTCAGCGTCAAGGTCCTGCAGGTGAACACGCTCGTCCGTCAGGGCAAGCAGAAGCGCCGCGGCTACGCCAGCGGTGAGTCGCCGACCTGGAAGCGCGCCATGGTGACGGTCGCCAAGGGCCACTCGATCGAGGTTCTCTGAGCCAGGCTCGGACAACCAACTCACTGCGCCAGCAAGAGCCAACGAGTCAAGGAAACGCACGCCGATGGGAATCAAAACCTACAAGCCGACCTCCGCGGGCCGTCGTCACGGCACCGTCCTCGACTTCACCGAGGAGATCACGCGTGACTTCCCCGAGCGCAGCTTGCTGCGCCCGCTGCGCAAGACCGGCGGACGCAACAACCACGGCCACCAGACCTCCAAGTGGCGCGGGGGCGGTCACAAGCGCATGTACCGCGTGATCGACTTCCGTCGCAACAAGGACGGCGTGGTCGGCAAGGTCGCGTCGATCGAGTACGACCCGAACCGCTCGGCGAACATCGCGCTGATCCACTACGCCGACGGCGAGAAGGCCTACATCCTCGCGCCGCTGGGCGTGACGGTCGGCCAGACGATCATGAACGGTCCGACGGCGGAGCCGAACAACGGCAACTGCCTGCCGCTCGCGAACATTCCGATCGGTCTGCAGATCCACAACATCGAGCTGAAGGAAGGCCGTGGCGGACAGATGTGCCGCGTGGCCGGAGGCGCCGCGCAGCTCACCGCCAAGGAAGGCGAGTTCGCGATCCTCTCGATGCCCTCGGGCGAACTGCGCCGCGTGCACCTGCGCTGCCGCGCGACGATCGGTCGGCTCGGGAACCTCGACTGGCAGAACGTGTCCATCGGCCAGGCGGGCCGCCATCGCCACATGGGTCGCCGCCCGCACGTCCGCGGCACGACCATGAACCCGGTCGACCACCCGCTCGGCGGCGGTGAAGGCCGCACCAAGGGCGGTCGCCATCCGTGCAACGCGAACGGCTTGCTCTCCAAGGGCCTGAAGACGCGTCGCAAGAACCACCCCACGAACAAGTTCATCGTCCGCAGCCGTCACAAGCTGTAAGCGCGCGACCTGAGCCAAGCATGAGCCGAGCGAACAACAGGAACCAAGCGACATGAGCCGCAGTCTCAAAAAGGGTCCGTACGTCGACCACAACGTGGCGGAGAAGGTCGAGGCCATGCTGAAGGCTGGCCGCAAGGACCCCATCACGACCTGGGCCCGGTCGTGCACGATCATCCCCGACTTCGTCGGGTTCACGTTCATGGTCCACAACGGTCGGCACCATCACCGCGTGCAGGTGACCGAGGACATGGTGGGGCACAAGCTCGGAGAATTCGCGCCCACGCGCGTGTTCAAGGGCCACACCAACAAGAAGGAAGACACCAAGGCAGGAGCGCCCTGATCCATGGCTGCGAAGAAGAACCAAACCGCCGCCGAGGGCGCCAAGAGCTTCTCGGCGAAGTTGCGCTACGCGCGGATCACCGCGCGCAAGGCGCGCCTCGTCGCCGACCTCATCCGCGGTCGGACCGTCAACCAGGCGCTCGAGGTGCTCGGCTTCGAGCACAAGCGCGCGGCGAGCTTCTACTCGGGCCTCGTGCGTTCGGCGATGGCCAACGCCGGTCAAGAGGAAGGCGTCAACGTCAACCAGTTGGTCGTGACCGACTGCCGCGCCGACGACGGTCCGATGCTCCAGGGCCGCATGCGCTTCCGCCCGGGTCCGCAGGGTCGCGCCCACCCGTTCAAGAAGCTGACCAGCCACCTCACGGTCGTGGTCTCGCAGCCCGTCGAAGTCGACGGCAAGCGCCGACGTGGCGCCAAGTCCAAGTCGGCCGCCGGTTCCAAGTCCGCCGCGAAGCGCAAGGCTGCCGCGGCCAACGCCCAGTAAGCGCTCAAGCACCAAAGCACGGCGAAAGAGTCACAAGCATGGGCCAAAAAGTTCACCCGACCGGTTTCCGTCTCTCGAGCATCGAGCCTTGGCGTTCGCGTTGGTACGCCAACAAGCAGAACTTCAAGACGCTGCTCCTGCAGGATCACAAGATCCGCGCGTACATCGCGAAGGAGTACAAGTCGGCCGGCATCCCGCGCGTCGAGATCGAGCGCACGGGCGAAGCGGTCAACGTGATCGTGCACACGGCGCGCCCCGGCGTGCTCGTGGGTCGCAAGGGCGTTCGGGTCGACGAGCTCAAGGCGGCGCTGCAACGCATCACGGGCCAGACGTGCCACCTCACGGTGCGCGAGATCAAGCGCCCCGAGCTCGAGTCGACGCTGGTCGCCGAGATGGTCGCCGAGTCGATCGAGAAGCGCATGGCGTTCCGCCGCGCGATGAAGAAGGCCATCCAGACCACGGTCCAGGCTGGCGCGAAGGGCGTGAAGGTCGAGCTCAATGGGCGCCTCGGCGGCGCCGAGATGGCTCGTCAGGCGAAGGAACGCGAGGGCCAGGTCCCGCTCTCCACCCTGCGCGCGAACGTCGACTACGGCACCGCGCTCGCCAAGACCACCTACGGCGTCATCGGCGTCAAGGTCTGGATCTACAAGGGCGACCTCGAGCCCGGTCAGAAGCTCGACTACCAGCAGCAGAGCGGAGTCGCTCCGCGCGGAGCCGAAGGCCACCGTTCGCCCCGCCGTGGCCGCATCTCGCGCGACGCCCTCGCGCCGCAGCCCTGAACGGCGCTGCGCCCCACCCCAACCGAACATCGCACTAGGAGCCGAGCGCCATGGCGTTGATGCCCAATCGAACCAAGTACCGCAAGGTGATGCGCGGCCGCATTCGCGGCGCCGCCACCGCGGGACACCGCGTCGCCTTCGGCGACTACGGTCTGCAGTCGCTCGACGCAGCCTGGATCAGCGGCCGTCAGCTCGAGGCCGGACGCGTGGCGGCTTCGCGCGCCACCGGCGGCCAGGGCAAGATCTGGATCCGCGTGTTCCCGCACAAGCCCATCTCGGGCAAGCCGGCCGAGACGCGCATGGGCACGGGCAAGGGCGAGCCGGAATTCTGGGCCGCCGTGGTGAAGCCGGGCACGATCCTGTTCGAGATCGGCGGCATCACCGAGGACAAGGCCAAGCTGGCCTTCAAGCGCGTCGCTCACAAGCTCCCGATCAAAGTGAAGATGGTCAAGCGTCTTCCCACCACCTGATCGCGCTCCTCGCCACGACTCTCCACGCACCGCAAGCACGCCAAGAACTGGTCCCATGAAGATCGACGAGATCCGCGGCAAGACAGACGCCGAGCTCGAGTACGAGCTGAAGCACCTGACGAAGGAGCTGTTCGACTTGCGCTTCAAGTCGGCCACCGACACGACGGGCAATCCGGCCCGCATCAGCAACGTGCGCCGCGCCGTCGCGCGCATCCGCACGGTCCTGCACGAACGCGTTCACCACGTCCGCGGACAGGAGTCCCGTTAATCATGACGCAACCCCAAGATCCCGCCCTCAACGAGGGCGCCGAGGCCGCCGCCGAGCGCGGGACGCGCCGCACGCTCACGGGTGTGGTCGTGTCGACGAAGATGGCCAAGACCATCACGGTCCAGGTCGAGCGCACCTTCAAGCACACCAAGTACGGCAAGTACGTGCGCCGTCGCAAGCGCTACCACGCCCACGTCGAGACGCCGGTCAACCTCGGCGACGAAGTCGAGATCGTGGCCTCGCGTCCGCTCAGCGCGAGCAAGCGCTGGCGCTTCGTCCGCGTGGTCAAGGCCGGCGCCGACCGCGGCGTCGAAGTTTCGGCCATCGACGCCGACAAGAACGGAGGTAACTCGTGATCCAGATGCAAACGTTCCTGGACGTCGCCGACAACACCGGCGCGAAGCGAGTCCAGTGCATCAAGGTCCTCGGCGGCACGCACCGCCGCGTGGCCGGCCTCGGCGACATCGTCGTCGTGGCGGTCAAGAAGGCCCTTCCGAGCTCGGACGTGAAGGCCGGCACGGTCGCCAAGGGCGTCATCGTGCGCACCCGCAAGGCGACGCGCCGCGACGACGGCACGTACGTGCGCTTCGACCGCAACGCGATCGTGCTGATCGACGCGGAGAACAATCCCAAGGGCACGCGCATCTTCGGTGCGGTCGCCCGTGAACTGCGCGAGCGCAACTTCATGAAGATCATCTCGCTGGCCCAGGAGGTGGTGTGATGGCTACCCGCAAACAGCCGTTGGTTCTCGGTGGCGAGCTGAAGCTCCACGTCAAGGCCGGCGACACCGTCGAGGTGATCGCGGGCAACGACAAGGGGCAGAACGGCGTGATCCTCGAGGCCTACCCGCGCGAGCAACGCGTGCTCGTGCAGGGCGTGAACAAGCGTTGGCGCCACCGCAAGCCGACGCAGCAGAACCCCAAGGGCGAACGCATCCAGGAAGAGCGCCCGATCCACGTCAGCAACATCAAGTTGGTCGAATCCGGCCCGAGCAAGAAGCGCGGCGCGTAGGCGCACGCTCCGCAGCCCCAACCCCGTTCGAAGCTCGAATCGGCGCCCAGCGCACAGAAGATCCACGATGTCCGTACCGCGACTCAAAGAACGCTACCAGAGCGAAGTGAAGGCGAAGCTGCGCGAGCGCTTCTCCATCCAGAACGACATGGCCACGCCGCGGCTGGTCAAGATCACCGTCAACATGGGCGTCGGCACGGCTGTCGAGAACAAGTCGCGCGTCGAGACCGCCGCCAAGGACCTGGCGATGATCACCGGTCAGCAGCCGACGATCCGTCGCGCCAAGGAGGCCATCTCGGCCTTCAAGCTGCGCGAAGGCATGCCGATCGGCTGCGCGGTGACGCTGCGCGGCGCGCGCATGTGGGAGTTCATGGACCGCCTCGTCTCCGTCGTCCTCCCGCGTATCCGCGACTTCCGCGGCGTGAAGGACCGCTTGGACGGCCGCGGCAACTACACGTTGGGCCTCTCCGAACAGACCGTGTTCCCCGAGATCGAGCTCGACAAGATCGACTTCGTGCAAGGCATGGACATCACGTTCGTGACCACCGCGAAGTCCGACGAGCAGGGCCATGCGCTGCTCAAGGAACTGGGAATGCCCTTCGTCCAGCGCGAGCCGGGCGACGGCAAGAAGTCCAAGCGCAAGGCGAGCTGACGCGCACCGCGAAAGCCCTGCTGCGAAAGCTCAACTGCGAACGATTCGCTGCGAACGATTCGCCGCGCACACACTCTCCACGACCCCGAACGCCCAACCGCCCCAACGCCCAGCCGAAACCGCCAGCCACCCCGCGACTCGAGTCGCGCCCGATCGACGGGCGCCCCGGCGAGCCGCCTGAGCGAGGCGCAAGGTACCCAAGCCCATGGCCAAGACGTGTCTGATCGTCAAGTGCAACCGCACTCCCAAGTTCTCGTCGCGGCGCTACACGCGCTGCGGCATCTGTGGTCGCTCGCGGGCCGTGTACCGCAAGTTCGGGATCTGTCGCATCTGCCTGCGCGAAAAAGCGCTGCGCGGCGAGATCCCCGGCATGCGCAAGGCCTCTTGGTAGGAGCTGCCCACCATGATGACCGATCCGATCGCTGACCTGCTCACCCGCGTCCGCAACGCCAACTCCAACGGCTCGAAGACCGTGCAGATGCCGGCTTCGAAGCTGAAGGTGGGGGTGGCGCAGATCCTCCAAGAGGAGGGTTTCGTCTCGTCCTACACGGTCGAGCCGGGCCAGCCCCACAGCACCCTGAACATCCAGCTCAAGTACGGTCCGGACGGCGAGCGCGTCATCCGCCGCATCGAGCGCATCTCGAAGCCCGGCCGTCGCGTGTACCGCCCGGCGAACGGGATCCCCACGGTCCTCAAGGGCCTCGGCATCTACATCCTCTCGACCAACCAGGGCGTCGTCTCCGACCGCATGGCGCGCAAGCTCAATGCCGGCGGCGAGATCCTCTGCAAGGTGTACTGATCGAGCCCGGCTCGCTGCCGCCGCCTCCGCCGTCGCCCCTCTCCCTCCGTTCTCCAGTCAAGCCCCAGGACACTGGTTCCATGTCGCGCATCGGTAAGCAACCCGTCGCCATCCCCGGCGGCGTCAAGGTCGAAGTCGGACCGGACCGCAAGGTCAAGGTCACCGGCCCGAAGGGCACGAGCGAGTTCGTTCACGTCGCCGGCGTCACGGTCAAGGTCGAAGGTGCGTCGGTGATCGTCACGCGCAACGACGACGGCCGCGAGTCGCGCGCGCACCACGGCACCACCCGCGCCATGGTCGCGAGCATGGTCGGCGGCGTCACCAAGGGCTACCAGAAGGAGCTCGACGTGATCGGCGTCGGTTGGAACGTCGCGGTGCAGGGCCGCAAGGTCGTGCTCAACGTCGGCTACTGCCACCCGGTGTCCATCGACCTGCCCGAAGGCGTGCAGGCGAACTGTCCCAACAACACGAGCGTCGTGCTCACCGGGCACGACAAGCAGAAGGTCGGCCTCGCCGCGGCGCGCATGCGCGCCTCGCGTCCGCCCGAGCCCTACAAGGGCAAGGGCGTCCGCTACAAGGGCGAGTTCGTGCGTCAGAAGGCCGGAAAGAGCTTCGGTAGCTAATCATGCGAGCGATCCTCAAGAATCAAGCGCGTCGTCAACGTCGTCAGTGGCGCGTGCGCGCCAAGTTGCGCCGCACCTCCGATGCGTTGCGCCTTTCCGTGCACCGCTCGAGCAAGCACATCTCGGCGCAAGTCATCGACGACGCCGCGGGCCGCACCCTGTGTGCGGTGACCAGCACGTCGAAGGCCCTGGCCGATCAGCTCAAGGGCAAGACCAAGACCGAGCGCGCGGCGTTGATTGGCGAAGAGATCGCCAAGCGCGCCATGGCGGCCGGGGTCACGACGGTCGTGTTCGACCGTGGCGACTCGCGCTTCCACGGCCGCGTCAAGGCACTGGCCGAGGCCGCCCGCACCGCCGGGCTCAAGTTCTAGTCGTCTCCGCCAGCGCCCGCCGCCCGCCCACCCTCAAGAGAATTCCTGGAGTCCGCGCCGATGAATGAAGGGATCCGCTACCTCGACATCACCGAAGTCGAGCAGCTCTCCGAACTGTCCGAAGTGATGGTGCGCGTCAACCGCTGCGCCGTCGTGGTCAAGGGCGGCCGCCGCTTCTCGTTCGCGGCGCTCACCGTCAGCGGCGACCGCCGTGGCGTGGTCGGCATCGGCTACGGGAAGGGTCGTCAAGTTCCCGGCGCCATCGAGAAGGCCGGGCGCGACGCGCGCAAGCACTTGATGCGCGTTCCGATCACCGAGGGCGGCAGCATCCCGCACGAAGTCGAAGCGAACTTCGGCGCCTCGCGCGTGCGCCTGGTGCCGGCCGCACCCGGTACGGGCATCATCGCCGGCGCCTCGGTGCGCGCCGTTTGCGAGATGGCCGGCATCAAGAACATCCTCACCAAGTCGTACGGTTCGACGAACCCGGTGAACCTGGTGAAGGCCGCGCTCTACGCGCTGGCGGACCTGCGCACCGAAGGCGAAATCCGCGCGCTGCGCGGCGTCGAGCTCACCCGGGCCTAACCGACGCTTCGAACCGCCGACAGTCGCGCCCGCAGCGCGAACGCCGCCGCCCGCAAGGGAGGCGCACGACGAACCGACCCAGCCACACATTCAAGGACGACGATCAAATGAACCTCAAGACGGTCTGCGACAAGGGTGTCAAGCACGCCCAGCGCAAGCGAGTGGGCCGTGGCATCGGCAGTGGTCTGGGCAAGACCTCTGGCCGTGGCCACAAGGGTTGGGGCGCCCGCTCGGGCACCAGCCGCCGCCCCGGTTACGAAGGCGGCCAGATGCCGATCTACCGGCGCGTCCCCAAGCGCGGCTTCACGAACGCGCGCTTCCGCGTCGACTACACGGTGGTCAACGTCGAGACGCTCAACGCCTTCGACGATGGCGCGGTGGTGGAGCTCGCGGCGATCCTCGCGCACGGTCTGGCGAGCCAGACCGCGCCGCTGCTCAAGATCCTCGGTGACGGCGAGCTCAAGAAGAAGCTCACCGTGCGCGCTCAGAAGTTCAGCGCGAGCGCCAAGGCCAAGATCGAAGCCGCCGGCGGCAGCGCCGTGACGATCGACGCGCGCGGGGGCGAGATCGCCGCCGATGGGGAGGCGCAGGGCTAGTGGAAGCGCAAGGCAGTCCGCTCCAGCTGCTCAAGATCCCGGAGACGAGGGACAAGATCCTCGTCACCTTCGGGCTCTTGCTGGCGTTCCGCTTTGGGTTCCAGGTGCCGATCCCCGGCATGGACCCGCGTTTCCTCCAGGACGTCGCCCAGGGCGCCCAACAGTCGTTCTTCGGTTTGATCAACGCCTTCTCGGGCGGGGACATCGGCCGCACGTCGATCTTCTCCCTCGGGATCATGCCCTACATCTCGGCTTCGATCATCTTCTCGATGCTCTCGAAGGTGAGCCCGAAGATCGAGGCGGTCGCCAAGGAAGGCGCCGCCGGGCAGAAGCGCATCAACCAGTGGACGCGCATCGCCGCGGTTCCGATCGCGCTCGTGCAGGCGGTTTTCGTCTACACCGGGGTGTTCCTGAACAACCCGGACATGATCGACGACTCGATCGGTTCGGGCTTCGGGCTGGCGTTGATCGTCGTGCTCTCGCTGACGGCGGGCGCGATCTTCTGCATGTGGCTCGGCGAGCTGATCACCGAGTACGGGATCGGCAATGGCGCCTCGCTGATCATCATGGCGGGCATCATCACCGACATCCCCGCCGCCCTCGTCCAGATGGTGAACAAGGACGACTTCTACGACACGATCGTGTACCTGGTCGCGCTGTGGCTGGGCATCGTGGTGGTGATCGTCTACATCACGAAGGGCACGCGCCGCATCCCGATCCAGTACGCGAAGCTGACCCGCGGTCGCCGCGTGTACGGCGGACAACGCCACTACCTGCCGCTCAAGGTGAACATGGCCGGCGTCATGCCGATCATCTTCGCTTCGATCGTCTTCGTGCTGCCGGGCGTGCTGTTCTCGCTGCTCAACTACGAGTGGAGCAACTGGCTCGCCGAGGTCTTCAACGACCAGGTCGGCTTCGTCCACATCGCGCTGCAGGTGGTGCTGATCTTCTCGTTCTGCTTCTTCTGGAACCGGCTGATGTTCCAGCCCGAGCAGATCGCCGACGACCTGCGCGAGCGCGGCTCCTTCATCCCGGGCATTCGTCCGGGCCCGAAGACGGCCGAGTTCCTCGACCACACCCTGACGCGCATCACCATGGCGGGCGCCGCGTTCCTCGCGGTCATCGCCGTGCTCCCGAGCTTCGTGACCGCGAAGACGCCCCTGACTCCCGCGATGGCCTACTTCCTCGGCGGCACGTCGGTGCTGATCGTGGTCGGCGTGGCCCTCGACGTCGTCGACAAGCTCAACGCCCAGCTCGTGATGCGCAACTACGAGGGCTTCATGAAGTCCTCGGGCGCCGGCTGGACTCAGCAACAACAGCCGAAGACCTGAGCCGTGCAGCGCGTGTTGATTCTCTTGGGCCCTCCGGGGGCCGGCAAAGGCACTCAGGCTGTCCGCCTGAGCGCTGCGCTCGGTCTTCCGCACGTGTCCACCGGCGACCTGTTTCGCGAGCACCTCAAGACGGGAACTCCGCTTGGGCGTGAGGCGCGCGGGTTCATGGACGCTGGCAAGCTGGTGCCCGACGAGCTGGTGATCGCGATGTTGTTCGATCGCGTCGCGAAGCCGGACTGCGCGTCGGGATTCCTTCTCGACGGCTTCCCCCGCACCGTTGCGCAAGCGCAGGCACTCGACAAGCGTCTCGCCGGTTACGATGTGCGGGCTCTCAGCCTCCACGTCGCCGACGCGGTCTTGCTCGAGCGACTGACGGGACGACACACCTGCCGCGCCTGCGGCCACGTTCACCACGAGCGCTTCTCGCCGCCGGCTGTCGCCGGCAAGTGCGATCGCTGCGGTGGGGAGCTGTATCAGCGCTCCGACGACGCTCGCGACGTGGTCGAGAAGCGTCTTTCGGTTTACCGGGAGCAGACTGCCCCCGTCGAGAAGCACTACGCAGAGCAGGGCAAGCGCGTCGCGATCGAAGGCGACCGCGCGCCGGACCAAGTCTTCGATGCGCTGCTCGGCGCGTGGCGGGGGGCCGCCTGATCATGGCCAAAGAAGAACCCATCACGGTCGAGGCCATCGTCACGGAGGCGCTGCCCAATGCGCGCTTCCGCGCGAAGCTGGCGTCAGGGCACGAGATCCTGGCGCACGTCAGCGGGAAGATGCGGATGCACTACATCCGGATCCTGCCCGGCGACAAGATCACCGTGGAGATGTCTCCCTACGACCTGTCCAAAGGCCGCATCATCTATCGCGGCGACCGCAAGAGGAGTGCGAATCCGTCATGAAGGTACGTTCGAGCGTGCGGCGCATGTGCGCCAACTGCAAGGTCGTTCGACGCCGCGGCGTCGTGCGTGTGATCTGCAAGGAACCGACGCACAAGCAGCGCCAGGGGCGCTGATCTCCGCCCCACCGCCAACCCACCCCTGCGCCGACCGCCTCGGCGCATCCAGTACTCAGGAGCCCCGCCACCATGCCGCGTCTCATCGGCGTCGACATTCCCGCCAACAAGCGACTCGAGATCGCGCTGACCTACGTCTACGGCGTGGGGCGCGCGACAGCCCAGAAGATCTGTGACGAGGTCAAGCTCGACCGCGGCATGCGCGCGCGCGAGCTCAACGAAGACCAGATCGCCCAGCTGGCCACCTACATCCAGCGCACGTACATGGTGGAAGGTCAGCTGCGACGTCAGATCGCGGCGAACATCAACCGCCTGCGCGAGATCTCGTGCTACCGAGGCCTCCGCCACCGCCGCGGCCTGCCCGTGCGCGGTCAGCGCACGCGCACCAACGCTCGCACTCGCAAGGGGCCGCGCAAGACTGTCGCCGGCAAGAAGTCCGTGAAGGGAATGAAGTAAGCCATGAGCAAGGCAGCCGCCAAGAAGAAGATCAAGCGCAACGTCGCGCGCGCCGTTGCACACATCAAGGCCTCGTACAACAACACCCACGTCAGCATCGCCGACGCGCAGGGTGAGGTCATCGCCTCCGGATCCGCCGGCATCGTGGGCTTCAAGGGCACTCGCAAGAGCACGCCTTTCGCCGCGACCCGCGCTGCGGAGCACGCTGCCCAAGCCGCCGTTCGCAACGGGGTGAAGGAAGTGCTCGTCCGCGTCCGCGGGGCGGGATCCGGCCGCGAGTCGGCGATCCGCGCGCTGGCCTCTTCGGGGCTCAACATCCTCGCCATCGAGGATTGCACCCCGTTGCCGCACAATGGCTGCCGCGCGCGCAAGCGCCGTCGCGTCTAGTCCGTCCTCGTCCCGCCGCGCCACTGCGTCCATCCCGCTGCGTCCATCCGCCGCGCGTTCCGCGTCCAAGAACCGAAGTACAAGTCATGGGTCGTCACGTCGACAACAAGTGCAAGCTCTGCCGCCGCGAAGGCATGAAGCTCTTCCTCAAGGGTCAGCGCTGCTTCACCGAGAAGTGCGCCGTCTCGCGCCGCGACTACCCGCCCGGTGTGCACGCTCAGAAGCGCGCCAAGCCGACGGACTACGGCGTCCGCGTGCGTGAGAAGCAAAAGCTCAAGCGCATCTACGGCGTGTGGGAACGGCAGTTCAAGCTGTACTTCGCCGAGGCGGAGCGCATGAAGGGCAACACGGGTGAGAACCTGATGGTGCTGCTCGAGCGCCGCCTGGACAACGTCGTGCTGGCCAGCGGCTTCGCGCTGTCGCGCAACCACGCGCGCCAACTCGTGAACCACGGCCACTTCGCCGTCAACGGCAAGTTCATCGACGTGGCCTCGTTCCAGGTCCGCCCCGGCGACGTGCTCACGATCCGCAGCTCCGACGCGGTTCGCAAGCAGATCGCCGACGCCGTCGAGGTCAACAAGAGCCAGCCGGTCCCGGCGTGGCTGGAAGTCAACCGAGACAACCTCTCGGCGCGCGTCGTGGCCCAGCCGCGTCGCGAAGACGTCCCGCACCCGATCCAAGAGCAGCTCATCATCGAGCTCTGCTCGAAGTAGTTCCCAGCCCACACCGTTCGACGCCCATTCCGTCGAGCTGCGCCCACGAGCCGGAACGCGCGCCGCCCCACACCGGGGGCGCCGTTCACGGTCCGAAGGGCGCCGCGGCGCACGCACCCGAACGCACCGAGAAAGGTTCCGTACATGAGAATTCGTTGGCGCAATTTCGAGCTGCCGAGCAAGGTCGTTCCCGAGAAGGCCACCCTGACCAAGGAGTACGGCCGCTTCGTGGTCGAGCCCTTCGAGCAGGGCTTTGGACACACGATCGGCAACGGCCTGCGGCGCGTGCTGCTCTCGTCGATCGAGGGCGTCGCCGTCACCGCGGTGCGCATCGAAGGCGCATCGCATGAGTTCGACTCGCTGCCCGGCGTCTACGAAGACGTGACGGACATCGTGCTCAACATCAAGCGGCTGCGGATCCGCTACGAAGGCAACGAGCCGATCGTCTGCCGGATCCACAAGAAGGGCAAGGGCCCGATCACCGGCGCCGACGTTCAGTGCCCGGGCGACGCGCGCGTCATCAACACCGACCTGCACCTGCTCGGACTGACGAGCGACCGCGAGTTCAAGATGGAGCTCGACGTCGCCAAGGGCCGCGGCTACATCGCGGCGGACGAGCACGTCGCCGTTCGCGGCCAGCTGGGCGCGATCCCGATCGATTCGATCTACTCGCCGGTGCACCGCGTGCGCTACAGCGTCGAAGCGACGCGCGTGGGCAAGTTCACGAACTACGACCGCCTGGTGATCGAAGTGTGGACCGACGGCACGGTGGCGCCCGACGTGGCGCTGATCGAAGCCGCGAAGATCTACCGCAAGCACCTCAATCCCTTCGTGCTGTTCGACGTCAGCCGTGACGAAGTGCCGCTCGCGGAGGATCCGTCGGCCTCGCCGTTCAACGAGCGCAACCGCGAGTCGAGCAAGCTCGGCGCGGCCCTGTCGCAGCCGATCTCGGAGCTCGAGCTCTCGGTGCGCGCGCGCAACTGCCTGGACGGCGCGAACATCACGACGCTGCGCCAGCTGGTGTCGATGACCGAGACCGAGGTGATGGGTCTCAAGAACCTCGGCAAGACCTCGCTCACCGAGATCAAGAACAAGCTGACCGAGCGCGGCCTCACGCTGGGCATGAAGCTCCCGGGCTGATTCGCGAGCAACCCACCCCGCCACCTTCCCGGCCTCCTTCGTGGCGGCCGCCTTCGCGTCGGACGACGAACTGCTGATCGCTCCCGCGCCCGCCCCTAGCCCAAAGATTCGAACGACACCGGCAACGCGCCGACTCGAGTACTGCCATGCGCCACCAGAGAGCTGGAAATCATCTGTCCCGAACCACCGCGCACCGCGACGCGATGGTTTGCAACATGGCCGCGTCGCTGATCCGCCACGAGCGCATCACGACGACGTCGCCCAAGGCGCGCAACCTGCGCCCGTTCATCGAGAAGCTCGTGACGCTTGCCAAGGAGTCGAACCAGCACCGTCGGCGTCTGGCCTTTGCGCGCCTGCGCGACAAGGAAGCGACCGCGAAGCTGTTCGACGTCCTCGGGCCGCGCTTCAAGGCGCGCGCCGGCGGCTACACGCGCATCCTCAAGCTGCAGAAGCGCCGTCTCGGCGACGGCGGTGAGCGCTCGATCATCGAGTTCGTCGAACGAACCGTGGTGGAGCAGCCCGCGGAAGCGCCGGCCGCGGGCGCCAAGTAGTCGGCTCCTCTCGTGCAGCGCGGTCCCGGTGACGCGCGCTCCACGTTCCGACGCGTTCCAGCCCGCGCTTCGCTCCCCAGACTCGAGTCCTCCCGACGGAGTTTGCGAGCGCCGACCGAGCCGCGCCGGACGCTCAGCGCCTCGACTTCGAAGTTTCAGACCTGAACCCGTACTCGACGTGCGCCCCGCGCAGCTTCGGCTGCAGCGGGGCGCATGTTGCTTTTGTGGCCGCGCTGCGCCGCTCGCGCCTCTCGGCGGGCTCTCGCGCGTCGTCGCTCCGCATCCGATCCATGCGCCCGATCGGCTCGCGCCGAGCCGGTCGTTTCTCGGTGCAGCGCGACTCGCGCGCGGCGTGCAATCCGGTCCGCGGATTGACAGTTTTGCGACCGTCGGAAACGATCTGTGCCTTACCTCGGGCGTAGTGCGGCCGCGGCCCGCGGCTATTGTCCCCACGGCTTGTCCCGCGATCGCACGGGCAGGCTGCCGGCGGCGTGCAATCGCCCTCCCAGCGCGCCCCGTTCGCCCTCTTTCGCGCTTCTCGAGATTCAGGAGTCCCGACGATGATCCGCAACCCCATGACGTACTTGGCTCTGGTCTGCATCGCTCCCACGGCGATCGGCCAGAACTTGATCGGACCCGAGCAGACCATCCCGATCACCACCCCGATCGTCGACTCCGGGGTGTTCGACTGGGACGAAAAGCGCTGGCTCCCGGACTGGGAGGCGCACCAACTGCGCGCGTCGATCCTCACCGTCTACAACAACACCTGCACCTGGACGGGCGGCAACGGCTTCGACACGGTGTCGACCTGCGTCACGTACTTCGACGAAGGTCGCATCCCGGGCGGCGTCGGCGGCACGAATCCGGCGGGCGCCACGACCGACAACCTGATCGACAGCTTCGAGATCGCCTACTGCACCAAGGCTGCGGCGGGCACCGTCGACGTCAAGCTCGGTTTCTACGAGAACTGGAGCGGCTGCCTGCAGAACTTCGGCGGCGCGCCCTGGACCGGGCCGCTCTCGGGCGTCGCGACCGGCTACATCGACCTGGGCGCGGCGGCGGGCTTCCCGCTGCCGGGCGACCCGACGCCGGGCGGCGGGTTCTTCTGCACGCGCGCGACGATCAATCTCGGCAGCGCCGCGTTCTGCATGCAGAGCGACGGAGACGGCTTCTACGACAACCTGCCGCGCCTCGACAGCTTCGTCTGGTCCTTCGAGAACAACACCCAGGGCCCGGCGAGCCAGGCGATCGTCGGCGTCATCCGCGCCGGTGACCCCTCGCTCTCCACGCCCAGCGGCTGCACCTACAACGTGCCCTGCGGCGCGGACAACAGCCCCTGGTTGAGCTTCGGGTCGAGCCCCTTCCCGTGCGGCCACGGACTTGCGACGGACGACTCCTGGTGGATGAACGTCGACAACGACATGTGGGGCGACACCACCAACACGGGCTGCACGCTCGGCGCCCCGGCCCAGGGTTCGGGCTGTTACTGGTTCGGGGGCTACCCGACGAACGTGTTCTCGAGCTACTGGCTCAAGCTCGGTTCGGCGGGCTCGTGCGCCGGCTGCAGCAACAACGCCACGGCCTACTGCACGGCGGGCACGACAACCAACGGCTGCACGCCGTCGATGTCGCTCAACGGCGTCGCCAGCACCGCTGGAACCCAGCCGGCGCTGCTCACCGCGAGCAACGTCGAAGGCCAAAAGACAGGCCTGATCTTCGTGGGCCTGCAGCAGCAAGCGCTGCCCTGGGCCACCGGCAGCTCGAGCTTCTTCTGCATCAAGTCGCCCACGGTGCGTCTGCCCCCCGCGCAGAACTCGGGCGGCACCGCGGGCCAGTGCAACGGCACGATCGCGGCCGACATCAACGCCTACGTGCAGGCCAGCAACAACGTGCTGCTCGGTCAGCCCGTGGTCCCCGGCTTCACGTTCCACGCGCAGGGTTGGTTCCGCGACCCGCCGGCGCCCAAGGCGACGAACCTCACCAACGGCTTGACGGTGACGTTCTGCCCTTGAGGCGGTTGCGCGAGGGTCGCGTAACCCTGGTCGCGAGCTAAAGCTCGCTCCGGATCCTCTACCGGACAGCCCAAGGGCTGTCCGGTTTCTTGCACGCGGCCGCGCGCAAGAACCGAGGCTTACCTCCGCGACCCGCCGGCGCCCAAGGCGACGAACCTCACCAACGGCTTGACGGTGACGTTCTGCCCTTGATGCGGCTCAGCGCGCCGGACTGAGGTTCGGCGCATCGACGCCCGGCCCTTGTGTTGGAGGGGGAAGAGTGCGACGCGTTGGGCGGCGCGCTCAGCTCGCGCGGCGCGCGCTCGACGACTCGTTCCGAGAGTCCGAGGTCGACGTCGGACGCGACGCGCCCTGCAGGACGTTTCCGAGCACCGTGATGCGCCGGCCGTCGGCGTAGCTGTCGTCGGCGTCCACGCCGAGGCAAGCTCCGAAGCCCACGGGCAGCACCCGCGTGTCGAACCCGAGCTCCTGCATGCGCTGCAGCAGTTTCGCGCGGTTCGGCGTCACCTTGCGACGCGTCGACTCGATGGCGTTGAAGTGCAGTTCGCCCGGTTCGTCCACGAGCCGTTCGGGCTCATCGGTGACGCGCGTGTCGACGATCAACGCTTCGCGCGCGAGTTCCGCGGCCCAGCCGAGGATCTCGCCGGGGTTGGGGACGTGGTAGAGGATGCCGGCGCAGAGGACGACGTCGAACGGTCCGAGCTCGCGCAGCTTCGCCCAGGCGGCCGGATCGGCGATGTCGCCGTGCAGGAACGTGTAGGCGTCCTCCGGCAGGAACTTGTTCGTCGACCAGTACAGGCGCGCCTGCTCGACGTACTTCTCGCGGCCTTCCATGCCGACGACCCGCGTCGCGCCGCGCTCGGCGTAGCGCGCCGACCAGAAGCCGCAGTTGCAGGCGAGCTCGAGCACCGACTTGCCGCGCAGGTCGATCGCCTTCGCGACTTCGTCGACCAGGATCGTCGCGCGGTTGCGCACCCGATTCGTGAGGTACTCCGGCGCGACGTGGGCGCCGACGCCCGGCGTCACCTGGAGGTTGCCCAAGGTCACCGGATAGAACCACGGGTGCAGCTCCTTGATGCGCGCGACGACGTCCCAGTCGACGCTGTCGAGAACGTCCTTGGAGTAGGCCATTTCGGGCGGAGCGGCCTGGGCGCCGAGCGCGACCGTGAGGGCGTCCACGCTGTGCACGACCTTGGCGCCGAGCGCCGCGTAGAGCGTGGCGCGCTCGCCGTTCGTCGACGACGGAAGCGCAAAGGCGCAGTCGATGGCCTGTCCGAGCGCCGGCCAGTCGCCGGGCGCGAGCTCGTCGTCGACGAGCAGCACCTCGATGGGTCGGCCCTCGCCCAGCGTGCGCGCGTGCGCCGCCTGCAGCGCGGCGACGACGACCTCCTCGGGCGGGTCGAGGCGCGGATCGCGTCGCAGGCACAGGCACACGTCGTCGCGTCCGACCAGCGGCCGGCCCGCGGCGTTGAGCAGGAACCCGAGCTCGCGAGCATCGGCCCAGTTGGGCCACGCGAACACACGGAACTTCGCGGCGGTGGCGAGCGGGTAGGGCTCGCTCCGCGCGGGCCCGGGCGCGCTCGATGACGGCGACCGAGGCGCGGGCGAGCTCAGCGGCTTCGAATTCGATTGCGGCGCGGCGCTCTTCGCGGGCGTCGAGCTCGCTCCCGCAGCTTGGATTCTCGCGGCGCTCGGCGTGCGCGTCGTCTTCGCGCCCGAGTTCCCCGCCGCGCTCGCGCGCACAGCGCGCAGGCGCATGTCGCGGCCGACCTTGGCCGCCACGCGCCAGGTCTGCGTGACCGGTCCGAACGCGACTTGCTCGAAGCCCACTTCGCGCAGCGCTTCCGCGATGCTTGCGCGCGACCAGCCCCACTTGTGGATCTGCGGCACGCCCTCCTCGTCGATCGCCGGCGGCCAGCCGAAGATCCCGATCAAGCCGAGGTCGAAGCCGCGGTCGTCCCGGTACTTGCCGAGGATGCGCACGCAGGCTTCGAAGTCGGGCAGCTCGAGCAGCAGCTCGCCGCCGGGCTTGAGCACGCGCGCCCACTCGACGAGCGCCGTCTTCGCCTGGGTGTAGGTCAGGTGCTCGAACAGATGGCACGCTTCGATGGCGTCCACCGAGGCGGTCTCGAACTGCGGCAGTGCTTCGACCGAGCCGACGATGTCGGGCGCGGCGGAGGCGTTCGCGTCGATGTTGATCCAGCCGGCGCGCTTCTCGGGCCCGCAGCCCAGGTGCAGCTTCACGCCGTCGCGGCGCGCCGTCAGCCGCGAGGCGGTCGGGTGCGAGTGCGCGCCGACGAGCCCGCTGTTCGTCGTGCTCAGGAGCGTCGGGTCATAGCCGAGCTCGCGCAGCTCCGCGTCGCCGTAGGCGCTCGACCAGAGCTTCTTGTGCTCGGCGAAGGTGTTGATCGCGATGTCGTGGCCCGCGGTCGCCTCCCAGAAGGTCTCGTCCCAGTTGTCGCCCCAGGTGCGCCGGAAGTAGTCGAAGGCGAAGCGCTTGGCGCGCTGCTGGTACTCCTCGCGCGAGATCGTGCGCGTGCCCGGCTGGCCGTAGGTCGAGCCGCCGAGGTGCGTGTAGCTGATCGCGTCGGAGTACGCGACGAACCAGCCGGCGCGGTAGAGCTTGTAGGAGAGCTCGTGGATCGCGCCCCAGCAGTACTGGAACTTCGGGTTGAGGAAGCCGACCTCGTCGAGCGCGCTCGCGCGCATCAGGAACGCGAGATAGTCGCAGGTCGTCACCGCGCGCCAGCCGCGCGAACGTTGCTTCGACGCGCCCGGATAGCCCCCGCCCGAGTTGGTGGGGGAGAGGATCGCCATGCGCGGCTCGTGCTCGAGTTGCTCGATCAACGTGCGCAGCACGTCGACGCCGGGCTCGAAGACCGCGTCGTTCATCATCACGAAGTAGTAGTCGTAGACGCCCGCCGCGCGCGCGGCCTCGAGCGCCAGCGCGTGGCCGTAGAGCTTGCCCTTGAACTGCGGATCGGCGTACCACAGCGTGCTGTGGGAAGAGAGCTTGTCCGTGTCGGTGCCGCACTCGACGACGTACAGGTCGTGCGGAGTGGTGACCGACTCGCCGAAGTAGTTGACGGCGGCGTCGACGAGATCGGGCCGGTTGCGCGAGGCGATGAGGACGGCGACTCTCACGAGAGCACCTCCTCGCGGTGGACGACGCGCACGGAGAGTTCGCTCGATTCGAGGCGCCGTGCGAGCTCTTCGGCGACGATCACCGAGCGGTGGCGCCCCGAGGAGCAGCCCAGCCCGACGCGCACGTCGTCGTCGCACTCCAGCAGCAGCTTCACCAGCGGCGTCGCGGTGTCGAGGAACTGCGCGCACAAGGGCTGCGACAGCACGAACGAGCGCATCGACGCATCGGGCGCGGAGAACAGCGACCAGCCGGCCTCGCGCGCGGGGTTCTTCAGGAAGCTGACGTCGAAGTAGTAGTTGGTGTTGGGCGGTCCGTACTTGAAGCCGAACGTGACCAACGTGAGACGCTTGCAACGGTCCATCGCGACAGGTTTCCCGGGTGCGGACGAGGGGTCGGACGGCCGGAGCCGGCCGCTCGTCCGCTATCGGGCGCTGCGTCCCTCGGCTGATGGAACTTGCTTCCAGGTCGGGCCGAACGCGGGAAACGCCGCTGTGGGCGCCCGTTGGGGCCCCCCGGCGCACAAGGCGCCGCCGTGGCCGCGCTGGCGGTCAGAGCCGCGCGAGGCGCACGCGGCCGCGACCGAGCAAGCGGTCGATCGACTCCGCGAGCTCCGCGCTGATGTGCACGCGGTGGCTGCTGCCGGCGCGCACGCGCCGCACGAAGCCGTCGCCGCCGCGCACCTGGAAGTACACCGGACGCTTGCCCTGGTGCTTCGCGAGCGTGTCGCGCAGCGGCTGCAGCAGTCCGGCGTCCTCCGGCTCGAGCGTCACCATCAAGCCGCCTTCGAAGCGCGCCAGCGCCTCTTCGATGCTCAGCACTTCCTCGAGCATCAGCGCCGCTTCGTCCGCGCGCTCCTCGACCTTCCCGCGCACGATGACGACCGTGTCCTCGACGAGCCGCGCCTTGAATTGCTCGTAGCCGCGTGGAAACACGGTCACGCCGACGGCGCCGTCGAGATCCTCGAGCTTGAAGCGCGCCATCTTCTGGCCCGCGAGCTTGCCCGACTTCACGACCGACACGGCGAAGCCGACGATCAGGCCCGCGAGCAGCACCTCGGCGCCTTGACCGCGTTCGAGCAACTCGGTGGTCTTGCAGCTCGAGAGGATCGAGAACAACCCCGCACGCTCCTCGAGCGGATGGCCCGAGAAGTAGAAGCCGAGCACTTCGCGTTCGGCTTTCAGCGTTTCCGAGCGCGTCCAGGCTTTGGCCGCGTCGATACCCTCCGCGGGTGCGCGCGGCGCCGCGGGGCGCGCGCTCTGCGCGGGCGCGTCGAACAGCGAGCCCTGGCCCGACTTGCGGTCCGCCGCCGCGCGCGCCGACTCGTTCATGGCCGCGTCGAGCGCCGCGCTCAACGCGCCGCGGTCGTGGCCGGTGAAGTCGAGCGCGCCCGCCTTGATCAGTGTTTCCCAGCACGCCTTGGGCGTTTCCTGCGGATCGACCTCGCGGCACAGGTCGTGGAACGTCAGCGCCGCGCTGCGTTCGCGCAACTGCGCGCGCGCCGTCAGCAGCGCTTCGATCGCCTTCTCGCCGGTGCCCTTGATCGCGCCGAGGCCGTAGCGGATCGCGCCTTCCTCGGGCTCGAAACGCCAGCCCGAATGGCGCAGGTCCGGCCCGCGCACCTCGACTCCCGCGCGCCGCGCGTCGTCGAAGAGCGCCTTGACCTTGTCCGAGGTTTCCATTTCGCAGGCCATGTTGGCCGCGAGGAACTCGACGCGGTGGTTCGCCTTCAGGTACGCCGTCTGGTACGTGATCAGCGCGTAGGCCGTCGAGTGCGACTTGTTGAAGCCGTAGCCGCCGAACTTGACGATGTTGTCCCAGGTCT
>CALFYL010000156.1 GCA_937952135.1 uncultured Planctomycetia bacterium | reverse complement strand
TTCGCGATGTGCGCGGAGCGCGCTGCAGCGGCTCGGTCCCTGCGCTCGCGACTCACGGCGGCGCACGCTTGAAGCTCGAGAAACGAGCGAGGCCAGCCGCGCGCAGCAACTGGCCCCACAAATCAAGCACCCTCGACGTCAACGGCAGTTGACGGGCGCAGCCTCGATCAAGGCTGCACGACGAACTCGAGTGCGTTCGAGAGCGCCGTCGACTTCGCGCTCACGGGGTCGCGGTACCAGGCCTGCGCCTGCACGAGCTCGCCGCCGGAGAACGGCGCACCGAGCGGACTGGGCACGCTCGAGATGAATTGGTTCCAGTCGAGCGACAGGGAACCGTCGCAACTCGCCGCCGTTCCGCCCGAACTTTGCGGCGGTGTTCTCTGCACCGGGCTCTTCACGCAGAAGAAGCTGGAGCTCGCGCCCCAGGCCAGCGCAACTCGGCCGCTGATCCCATAGAACACGAGGCCGGCTCGCTGACCGTCGACGCCCGAGGCCGTGATGGTGAAGCCCGAGCCCGCGTTCGCATCGGGCTGGCCCGTCGCCGAGAGCGTCGCCACACAGCCGTTCGCACTCGTGCCCGCGGTGCAGTAGCTCGTGATCGGCTCGCGGTACGCGTACACACCGGCGAGATCGCACATCACGAGCGAGCCGTCGCCGCCGAGCGCCGGCCCGCCGTTGTTCGGGCGCGCGAAGGTCAGCGTGAACAGGACCTGGGTCAGGTCGGGCGTGAACGCCCACAGTCGGCCCTGGTTCGCCGGACTGCTCGCCCAACCGTTCGAGAGGTACACGCGGCCCTGCACGTCGATCGCGGTCTTGGCGCTCAGGTTGTTGCCCGCCGCCGGCGCGTACACGCCCGCGTTGCCGAGCTCGAGGCCGCTGAACGGATCGAGACGCACGAACTCGCCGAGCGGGTTGAAGGTGTAGATCGAACCGTCGAGGCCGACGCCGTGCTCGTGCGAGGTCGTCCAGCGCACCGGCGTGCTCCACAGTTGCACGAGCGTCGTGCCGGTGTCCTGGAACGCAAACAGGAAGTCCACCGCGGTGTTGTTCTGGGTGCGCGAGAAGAACACGAGGTCGTTCCACAGAAACGGCGCGTTCTGGTCGGTGAAACCCGCCATCAGCGGGCTTTGGTAGAGCACCGCGCCGCTCGCGAGATCGCGCTTGGAGAGCACTTGGCCGCCCGGAAAGGCCTCGTCGATGAACACACCGCTCGCGTTGAGCGCCGCGCCGCAGTTGCCGCTCACCGGACACGTGCGCGGCACGTCCCAAACCGTTGCGCCATCGCTCGCGCGGATGCGCTTGAGCGAGTTGAAGTCGCCGACCACGAGGTCGCTGCCGGGTTCGAACACGGCGCCGTCGTACGCGAAGGCCGTCTGCGTCGCCGCCGAACTCCACAGGAACGCGCCGGTGTCCGCGTCGAGCGCGGTGATCGGCTGCGGCGAACCGTTCTGCGAGCGCGTCGCGTACACGCGCCCCCCGTTCACGCCGGCAATCGATGCGATCCACTGCTGCGAGGTGTTGCCGCCAAAGGCGAGCGACGTCGACCAGCGCACCGCGCCGGTGGCGAGGTCGTAGCTCACGATGGCGTCGTTCGCCGCGCCGCCGTTCTGCGGAAAGCCCGTCTCGCGAACTGTGAACACCGAGCCGTCCGCGATGAACGGCGCCCACGAGATCACGACGTTGTTGGGCGCGCTCCACGCGACACTCGCCTGGGTGGGGCCCTCGACGCCGGACTGTCCATTGCGGGCGCTGTTCCCGCCGAGGTTCGACCAGTTCTGTGCGGCGGCGAGGGGCGCGAGGAGCAGGGCTGCGGCGAAGGTGGGGACGTGCATCATCGGGGGCTCGGTGCGGTCGGTGCGTCCGCGTGGCGGGTCGTGGGTGCGTTGCGGGGGCCGTCGTGGCGCGCTCGAAGGATAGCGCGCGGGGGCCGGCGCACTCGGGCGCCGCCGCCGTGCGGCGCGCCCCGTCCGAAGGCCGCGGGCGAAATTCCGAGAATTCGCGATTCGGCTGCAACTTCTGAGCGACTCGCAGGGCCAACAGGCCCGCGGTTCGAACACGGCTGCGGTGACCTCTCGGTCGAGCCTCGCGCGCTTGCCTCTTCTCGCTGTGGGGCTCGCTTCGGCGTCACCGGGCCGGACTTCCACGTTGACCCATTGATCCGTTCCGCCCATGGGCGACGTGACGGCGAGGAGGCGTTGTGCCTCCTCGCCGACTTTCTCGTTCGGCGCGAGCGGCGCACCCGATCAGTCGTCGAACAGTCCGCGCTGCGTCGCGCGCGGCGTCGGATCCGGACGGAGGGGCTCGAGGCGCTCGACGTGCGCTTCGTACCCGAGGCGGCGGCACTGCAGCTCGAAGAGTTGCTCGACCGCGGCCCAGCGCGGTCCCGCACCGCTCATGCGGCGGCCGAAGCTCGCTTCGTAGAGCACGCCGCCGCGCATCTCGCGCAGCGCCGAGAGCACCTTCTCCGCGCGCAGCGGATGGCTGGCGCGCAACCGCTCCTCGAACACCGGCGCGACCTCCGCGGGCAGGCGCAGCAGCATCATGAACGCGCGCGTCGCTCCGGCTTCCCTCGCACGCGTGAGGATCTCGGCCACGGCGGAGTCGTTGAGGCCCGGAATCAGCGGCGCGATCGCGACGCCGGTGGGCACTCCGGCCTCCGACAAGCGACGCAAGGTCTCGAAGCGCGTCGCGGGCGAGCTCGCCCACGGTTCGATCGCGCGCGAGTCGGCCTCGTCGGCGAACGGGATGCTCACGCTCACGTGAGCGCCGCCGCGCGCGGCCATGCGCGCGAGCAGGGCCGCGTCGCGCCGCACGAGCGCGCTCTTCGTGATGACGCCGACCGGGTGGCGGAACTCGTCGCAGGCCTCCAGGCACGCGCGTGTGATCTCGTACGACGCCTCGAGCGGCTGGTAGCAGTCGGTCACGCCGGAGAACGCGATCCAACCGCGCCCCGCGCGCCATCGCGAGCCGCTGAGCTCGCGCCGCAGCACCTGCGCCGCGTTGAGCTTGACCACGATCTTCGAGTCGAAGTCCGAGCCGGCGCCGAGCTCGAGGTATTGGTGCGTCGGTCGCGCGTAGCAGTACGCGCACGCGTGCTGGCAACCGCGGTAGGGGTTCAGGCTGTAGCGGAACGGCAGATCCGGACTGTCGTTCGTCGAGAGCACGCTGCGCGCCTGCTCCTCGAACACTTCGAGTTGCACCGGCGGCGGCTCGTCGAGCCAATCCACGTGGCGGCTGGCCCACGGATTGGGCGGGTTCGTGACTCGGCGCGGTGCGAGGCTCATGGCGGCGCCGGAGTTCGGCGCGCCGCCATCATGGCGCCGCGCGCGCTCGACGAAACCCTTGCCCGACGTTCCACGAAAGCCTTGCACGTTCGTCGACGCGGCTCGCGAGCCGTCCCGTCCGCGTCGCTTGTCCCACTCGCTCGCGCGCCTACTATGGGCGCCCCCTATGGGCGTCGTCGTGCGCCGGACCGCCGGTTCCGACGCGCCCGCCTCCCCGGAGAAGCCCACGTGATCGCCACGCTCTGCCTCGTTCTCGCCGCGCCCGTTTCGCTCCAGGACACGCACGCCTTCAACGTGCACGACATGCTCGCGATGGACCGCATCGGCGACGCGCGCGTCTCGCCCGACGGCGCGCGCGTGCTGTTCACGGTGAGCACGACCGACCTCGAAGCCAACCGGCGCCGCAGCGATCTGTGGATCGCCGACGTCGAAGGCGGCAACGCGCGCGCGCTCACGACGCACCCCGCGGCGGACTTCAACGGCCGCTGGATGCCGGACGGCAAGTCGATCGTGTTCCTCTCGACGCGCGGCGGCGGTTCGCAGGTGTGGAAGCTCGCGCTCGACGGAGGCGAGGCGCAGCCGCTCTCGCGCTTCGAGCTCGACGTGGGCAACCTCGAAGTCTTCCCCGACGGACAACGCTTGCTGCTGTCGTTCGAGGTTTGGCCCGACGCCAAAACGCTCGCGGAGAGCGCGGCGAAGGACGCGGAAGTCGCGAAGCGCAAGGGCTCGGGGAAGAGCTACGAAAGCCTGCCGATCCGCCACTGGGATACGTGGGAGGACGGCAAGCGGAGCCACGTGTTCACGTGGAAGATCGACGGCGGCGCGCCGGTCGACCTGCTCAGCGGGCTCGACTGCGATGCGCCGACGAAGCCCTTCGGCGGCTTCGAGGAGACGTCGATCTCGCCCGACGGATCGACGGTCGCGCTGGTGTTCAAGAACGTGGGGCGCGAGTTCGCGTGGAGCACGAACAGCGACGTGTACCTCGCGCCGGCCGACGGTTCCGCGCCTCCGCGCAACGTGTCGAGCGAGGGCCTCGGCTACGACACGCACCCGTGCTTCTCGCCCAGCGGCAAGCAGCTCGCGTACCTCTCGATGCCGCGCGCCGGCTACGAAGCCGATCGCCAGCAGATCGTGCTCCTGGACGTCGCGAGCGGCGCGAAACGCAGGCTCGCGCAGGCCTGGGATCGCTCGGCGTCGGACCTGGTGTGGACGGCGGACGAGAAGACGATCCTGACCAGTGCGGCGAACCTCGGGAACTCGTCGCTGTTCGCCATCGACGTCGCGAGCGGCGACGTGCGCACGCTCGTGGAGCGCGGATCGAACAGCGCGCCGCTCGTCGCGGGCTCGCGCATCGTGTTCGCGCGCAACCACCTCAAATCGCCCACCGAGCTGTACTCGATGAAGCTCGACGGGAGCGATCTCAAGGCGGTGACGGCGCTCAATGCGGCGAAAGTCGCGGCGGCGCGCATGGGCGACTACGAGCAGTTCAGCTTCGCCGGTGCGAAGGGGGACAAGGTCTACGGGTTCGTGATGAAGCCCGCGGACTTCGAGACGGGCAAGAAGTACCCGGTCGCGTTCCTGATCCACGGCGGACCGCAGGGCAGCTTCGGCGACAGCTTCCACTACCGCTGGAATCCGCAGGCCTACGCGGGCGCCGGCTTCGGAGTCGTGTTCATCGACTTCCACGGCTCGACGGGCTACGGGCAGGCCTTCACCGACGCGATCAACCAGGACTGGGGCGGCGCGCCGTTCGAGGACCTGATGAAGGGGCTCGACCACGTGCTCGCCAACTATCCGTTCCTCGACGGGACGCGCGTGGCGGCGCTCGGCGCGAGCTACGGCGGCTACATGATCAACTGGATCGCGGGCCAGGCGCCGGAGCGCTTCAAGGCGCTGGTCAACCACGACGGCAATCTCGACGAGCGCATGGCGTACTACGACACCGAAGAGCTGTGGTTCCCCGAGTGGGATCACGGCGGTCTTCCGTGGCAGAACGCGGCGGGCTACGCCAAGCACAACCCGATCGAGCACGTGCACAAGTGGAAGACGCCGATGCTCGTGATCCACGGCGCGCTCGACTACCGCGTGGTCGACACGCAGGGCATGAGCACGTTCACCGCGCTTCAGCGCCAGGGCATCCCGTCGAAGTTCCTCTACTTCCCCGACGAGAACCACTGGATCCTGAAGCCGCAGAACTCGATCCAGTGGCACGAGAACGTGCTCGAGTGGATCGCGCGCTGGACGCGCTGAGCTCCTCGGGCCGGAGGGTCCGCGAGCGCGAAGCCGCGGACCAGCCTTCACGCGACCGAGAGCGTGGTTTCGAGCCTCGCGTGGGCGGACGCGCGAGCCGGCGCTTGACGCCGCCGCGGGTTGTGGTTCGACTCTCCGGCCGCATGCGTCCCGCCGAGCTCGTTCGCCGATCGCCCAAGCGCCGCTGGCAGGCGCTGTGGGTGGCGGTCTATGCGCTGGGGTTGCTGCTCTCGACGGCGCACTTCAACCTCGTCGCGCACCGCATCTGCGAAGAGCACGGCGAGGTCGAGCACGCGGGCGTCGAAGCGCCGAACTCGTGCGACGCCGAAGAGGCCGTCGCGCAGAACGCAGCGCTCGCGCCGACTCCCTCGGCGGACCACGCGGACTCGCCGAACGAGCACGCTCCGCAAGAGGACGAGCGGCACGAGCACTGCGAGCTCGATCCGGCCACGCAGGCCGCGCCGGAGTTCGAGCTCGCGCCGCTGACGTTCGCCGAGTGGCTCGACGAGCACGTCGGCCAGCCGGCGCCGCCCGCGCCGCGCGCCCCCGCGATCGCGATCCTGCGCCTCGCGCCGGGTCACTCGCCGCCCCGAGCCTGAAACGCGCTGGTTTTCGGCCGCGCGCGCGCCCGATGCCGCTTCGTGCGGCGGCGCCCGCCTGCCACCGTCGCGTGCCGTCCTCGGGTCCGAGGTGCGCCGTTTCGCGCACGCTCGCGCCCCCCGAGCCCGCCACGCCTGCGCCTTTCGGACCCACGAGCGCGTCGCCGCGCTCGCGCCTCACGGGTCCTCGCTCGGACTCTCCATCGCCAGGATTCTCGTCATGGGAGCAACGCTCTCGGCTCGTCCGGCTCTCGCCCGGACTCTCACTCACGCTCGCTCCAGCCCCTCGTTGCGCCCGGAGCTTCCGCTCGAGCAGCCGCTCGAGCGCGCTCGTTCGCACGTTCCGCGCATGCTGCTCGTCGCGCGGCGCATCCTCGGCAGCGACGACCTCGCCTGGGACGCCGTACAGGAGTCGTTGATCCTGCTGTGGCACGAGGAGCACGCGCCCCACGACCTCGTCGGGTGGCTCGTGCGCACCGTCGTGCACCGCAGCCTGCACCAAGCGCGCTCCCTGCGCCGCCGCCGCCTGCACGAGGAGCGCGGGGGCGAGGGAGTCCGCGAGGGCGACGACGACCCGTCGCGCGCGGCGCAGCTCGCCGAACTCGCTCAGTGTGTCGAGCGCGCGCTCGCGCAACTCCCCGAGCCCTTCCAGAGCACCCTGCGCCTGCGCGACGTCGACGGACTCGAGTACGCCGAGATCGCGCAGCGCCTCGCGCTTCCCGTCGGCACCGTGCGTTCGCGCCTGCACCGCGCTCGCGCCCTGCTGCGCCCACTCCTCGCGGCGCTCGTGCACGACTCCGCCGACTGCTGGATCTGCGAGCTCGACTCGCGTTCCGAAGCGCGAGTGGACGCAAACGCGGCCGCCCCCGAGGGTCTCTCGGGGACGGCCGCGCGGATCGAGTCGGCCTGCCGGTGAACTCAGCCGGTGAGCTCAGCCGGTGAGTTGGGCGGGCGGACTACTGGCAGATCTGGCCCTGCACTCCGTCCGTGAAGCTCGAGCCGAACGGGTCGCCCGAGTCGCGGCTCCAGTACTGGCACGCGAAGGTCTGGCCGACGATCTGCAGCAGCGGATCGGCGCCGGAGGCGATGTAGGCGTTGAAGTTGAACGAGAACGTGCCCGTGCAGTCCGTGCCGCTCGGCGAGCCGCCCGCGTTCTGCACCGCCGTGCGGCGAACCGGGTTCTGCACGCAGAGCGTGCCGCCTTGGAACGGCGCCGCTGCGGTCTGGTAGCCGTAGAACAGCAGGCCGTTGCGGTTGTTGAGGATGTTGGACGCGGTCACGTGGCAGTTGCCGAAGTTCGTCGCGCTCGGCGCGCCGCTGATGGCGATCGTCGGCACGCAGAACTGCGAGTTCAGCTTCGGCGTGCAGTAGGTCGACGGCGGCGTGCCGCCGGGGCATTCGCACTCGTCCGGAACGCTGTTGCCGTTCGCGTCGAGCGACGTGCCGGCCGCGAGGTCGCAACTGTCCGGGACGCCGTTGGCGTTGCAGTCCGGCGTCGTGCCGCTCGCGACGTCGCAACTGTCGGGGACGCCGTTCGCGTTGCAGTCGAGCGCCGTTCCGTTCGCGATGTCGCAGGCGTCCGGAACGCCGTTCGCGTTGCAGTCGACGCCGCCGCCGGCGACTTCGATCTTGTAGATCTCGCCATCGTTGTGGTCGAGGATGTACAGCTCGCCCGCGGCGTCCTCACCGAACCCCGCGATGCTCGAGATCGTGGGCGTGCCCGCCGGCTCGAGCTCGCTCGTGCGATTGGTGAAGTTCGTCACCACGCCGCCGACGTACTGGAACGACCAGATCGTCGTCGTGCAGTAGTCGGAGAAGAAGTACGTGCCGTCGAGGCCGCAGATCGCCGAGCCGCGGTACACGTAGCCGCCCGTCACCGAACAGCCCGAGCCGTGTCCGTAGACGTGGATCGGATCGGTCAGCGTCGCAGCGTTGCAGGTGCAGCCGGTGAGGCCGGTGCAGGCGTTGCCTTCCATGCAGCGCCACCCGAAGTTGAGATCGCCGACTCCCGCGGGTTGGAAGCTGATCTCTTCCCACGCGTTCTGGCCGACGTCTCCGATGTACATGTCGCCGGTCTGGCGGTCGAACGAGAAGCGCCACGGATTGCGCACGCCGAAGTGCCAGATTTCCTGGCGCACGGCGGTCGAGCCGAAGTACGGGTTGTCGGCGGGGATGTACGGCGCCGGCAGGTCGACGTCGAGGCGCAGCATCTTGCCGAGCAGCGTCGAGCCGGTCTGCGCGTTGTTGCTCGGGTCGTTGCCGCTGCCGCCGTCGCCCATGCCGATGTAGAGCTTGCCGTCGGGTCCGAACTGGATGCAGCCGCCGTTGTGGTTCGAGAAGGGCTGCGCGACCGTCAGCAGCGGGAGCCCGCTCCCGGTGTTCGCGACGTCCGGGTTCGAGCTCACGGTGTAGCGCGCGATGACCGTCGCGCCGTTGCTCGACGACGTGTAGTTGACGTAGAAGAAGCCGTTGCTCGCGTAGTTCGGGTGGAACGCCAGGCCGAGCAGGCCGCGTTCGCCGCTGCCCGTGGTGAGCCCGAGTCCGCCGCCGGACGCGGGTCCGAAGTTGATGAAGGGCGTCGCGAGGGTCGCACCGTTCTTGATGATGCGGATGCGGCCCGTTTGCTCGACCACGAACAGGCGCTGGAGATCGCCTGGCGGAGACACGGCCAGCACGGGACTGCTGAAGCCGGTCTGGTAGAGCGTGGCCTGGAGGCTTTGCGCCCAGGCGGGAGTTGCGGCGGCGGCGGCGAGCAGCGCGGCCGCAAGGGGAACGATGCGCATGGAGTGGATCCTGGAGTTCTCGTGAGTCTGCGGGTGGCGTCCGCGGTGCGGTGCGGACGAGGGAGGACGGCGCGGCCCCGGGGGACCTGAGTCAGCTTCGGGCCGCGCGGCGCGCGGCGTGGAGAGCCGTATCAGCGAGTCGATCGCCTCCCGAGGAGGATACCTCTGGGAGGCTCGTTCCGCCGAGCTTCGAGCGCCGGTTCAGGGCTTCTACCGAGCCCCGGTCGAGGCGCCTGGAAGAAGCTGACGCGCGGCGCACGCGCCAAGTTCCCTCTCGATCGACGGGCCCGCCGAACAGCTCGCGGTCGTCGGCGGCGCTGTTTCTCGCGGAGCGCCGGCGAAATCCGAGCGCGCGGCCCGCGCATTCGCGGGACCAAGCCTTACAGTGCGCTCTTCTTTCGACCCTTCCTTCAACGGTCCGAGCGGCGGCGCGCCCCGGTCCCGAGAGCCCGAGCGATGCCCAGCAAGCGACCCCCGACGGACGCGTCCGCGTTCCTCCCGCGCACCCGCGAACAGATGCGCCAACGCGGCTGGGACGAACTCGATGTCGTCCTCGTCACCGGCGACGCCTACGTCGACCATCCCTCGTTCGGCGTTCCGGCCATCGGCCGCTTGCTCGAGCGACGCGGCTACCGCGTCGGCATCCTCGACTGTCCCGAACTCGAGGCGGACGGCTCGGGGTGGACGCGCCTTCCGCGGCCGCGGCTGTGGGTCGGCGTGAGCGCGGGCACCATCGACTCGATGGTCACGAACTACACGGCCTCGAAGAAGCGCCGCCGGCAGGACGTGTACCGACCGGGCGGACTGCCGGGCCGGCCGAACCGCGCGACCATCGCCTACACCGCCGCCGCGCGGCACCACTTCCCCGGCGTGCCCGTGATCGTCGGCGGCCTCGAGGCCGGCCCGCGGCGTCTCGCGTACTTCGATTACTGGGAGGAGAAGCTGCGCCGCTCGATGCTCGTCGACGCGAAGGCGGATCTGCTCGTGTGGGGGATGGGCGAGCGCACGGCGGTCGAGATCTCGCGCCGGCTCGAGCGCGGCGAGTCGCTGCGCGGCATGCCGAACACGTGCGAGCTCGTCGCGAAGTCCGAAGTTCCGACGGGCGCTCGCATGGCGCCGAGCTTCGAAGCGATGCTCGAGGACGTCGACACGCAGATCGACGTGTTCAACATCCTGCGCGAAGAGAACAACCCGGACGGCAAAGTGATCGCGCAACAGCACGGCGCGCGTTTCGTGCTGCAGCATCCGCCGCTGCCGCCGGCGTCCCAGCAGGAAGTCGACGAGTACTACGACCTGCCGTACGTGCGCGAGTGGCACCCCGACCACACCGCGGCGGGCGGCGTGCCGGCGCTCGAGCCCGTGCGCTGGTCGATCAACACGCACCGCGGCTGCATGGCGGACTGCACGTTCTGCTCGATCACCTTCCACCAGGGCCGCTCGATCCAATCGCGTTCGGTCGAGTCGGTGTTGCGCGAGGCGCAGAAGTTCGCCGAGCACTTCGACTTCCGCGGCACGATCACCGACGTCGGCGGGCCGACCGCGAACATGTGGGGCATGGGCTGCAAGCTGCTCGAGGAAGGCAAGGGCTGCCTCGATCGAGACTGCCTGTCGCCCGAGCCGTGCCCCGCGCTGCGCATCGACGCGGCGAGCGAGGGCTATCGACGCCTGCTCGCGCTCGTGAAGCAGACGCGCGGAGTGAAGCACACGTTCGTGTCGTCGGGCATCCGCTACGACATGCTCCGCAGCCAGAAGACGCGCACGAAGGGCGAACTGCTCCCGCTGCACCACGACATCGTCGCGCACTACACCAGCGGGCGCATCAAGCTCGCACCCGAGCACGCTTCGCCGGCGGTGCTCGAGGCGATGAACAAGCCCTCGTTCGACGTCTACGAACAGTACGAGAAGGACTACAAGGAAGAGTGCGCCTCGATGGGCAAGGACCAGCACCTGGTCAACTACTTCATCGTCGGCCACCCGGGCACGACCATGAAGGACGCGGTGCTGCTGTTCGAGAAGCTGCTCGAGCGCAACTACAGCCCCGAGCAGGTGCAGGAGTTCATCCCGCTGCCGATGACGCGCGCCTGCGTGCAGTACACGACGGGCAAGGACCCGATCACGCTCAAGGAGCTCTACGTTCCGCGCGGCGGCCGCGAACGCCGCCTGCAGAAGGCCCTCGTGCGTTGGAAGGATCCGGAGAACAAGAAGCTCGTGCTCGAAGCGCTGCACGACGCGGAACGCGAAGACCTGGTCGAGCCGTTCCTGCGCGCGCTCAAGCACGGTTTCGCTCCTCGCCGCGCCGCCCCCGCGAAGGCCTCCGCCCCGGGCTACTCCGAGGACCTCGACACTTGCGGCTAGCGAGCCCGCCGATCTCGCGAATCGCGGTCGTCTGCGCTTGTGTCGCCTTGTGCGTCGTTTTGGTCGTCCGGCTCGTTCTACGCAGCGGCGCCGCGCGTGAGCCTGACCCGAGTCTCGCGCGCACAGAGATGCGGCCGCTCGGCGGGGCCGACGCCGAGCCCCCGACCGTTCGCGGGCAGCTTCCGATCCGCGAGGTCGTGCCGTCGAGTCCCCTGTCGACCAGTTCGCTGTCGACGAGTCCGTTGTCGGACGGTCCGCGCGAAGCCGATACGTCTGCAGCGGGGCTGGAGTGCGTGGTTCATCTGGCAAACCTTCGACAGCCCGATGCTTCGATCCGCGCCTCCGTCTCCGTCGCGGGGCGTGAGTGGCTTTCGCTGACGCGCAGGTCCGAGGACGTGTTAGTGGGCGCCGTTTACTCGGTCCGCGAGGACGCTCGCGACGCGGCGTGGTTGCTGGTGCGCGTCGAGTCGGACCTGCATGCCCACCGATTCGCCAAGTTGGCGCTGACGCCCAGCTCGTTGGAGGAGGGCGTGGCGCACATCACGTTCGAGATGTCCCCCGGCGGCGCGCTCGAGTTCACGGTGTCGGACGCGAACGGTGTCGCAGCGAGCGACTGCGCCGTGTGGCTGAATCTCGAGCGAGCGCTCGACCCGCGCGCGGC
The DNA here is from genome assembly GCA_937952135.1 of uncultured Planctomycetia bacterium. Taxonomy (GTDB): domain Bacteria; phylum Planctomycetota; class UBA1135; order UBA1135; genus WYBT01. The sequence continues at coordinate 18,982 of CALFYL010000156.1, read as the reverse complement.
TGACGAGCGAAGCGCTGTCGCCACTCGCTCCGGAGTCACCGATCGCACTGGACGAGTGCAGATCCACGGCCTGGAGCTCGGCGAGTGGAGCTTCCGAATCGAAGCGAGCAAATGGTGGGACAGCCTCGAGCCGCGTCTCGCCATCGTCACTTCGGCCGCCGCCCCGCCCGAGCATCTCGTGCTGCCCAGGCTGCCGGAGACCGAGTACTTCGAAGGCCGTCTCACGCTTCCCACCGAGGTCGCGTGGGCCTGTCTCCGCGTTCGAATCCTCGGCCCCGACGGCGAACCCTACGGCGATTTCCTGCGCTGCTACGAAGACGGCTCGTACTACATGGAGCTCGAGGCGGGTGACTCGGTCCGCGCGTTCGTGGAGGACACGTGCTCGGGCCGACGCTCGGAGGTCTACACCCTTCACGGCGGAACGCAGGGCGTTCGCACGTTCGTCGAGTGGGAGCGCTGAGACGGTGCTCGACCGCGATTCCCAGTCGCCGTCCTGCCTCGCGCTGGGTCTCGGCGTTTCGGCGCTGCTCTGGCAGTTCGCGTGCTGTGCGTTGCAGTGGTACTGGCGCGGATCGCCGGGCGCGGACTTGTACTGCACGAAGGACTACCTGAGCGCGAGTTGGCCGCGGTGGTTGTTGCACGGCAGTGAGCTGTGGACCGCGTTGATCGCGGGGCTGTGCGTCGTCGGTTGGATCGCGCGGCGATCCGCCAAACGCTGGTGGAGCACCGCGCTGCGAGCGAACGCCGCGGGTCTTGCGATTTTGTGCCTCCTCGCGTGGTGGAAGATCGGGCCGAACGAAGTCGCAGCGCTCTGCAACCTCGACAAGCGCTCTTCCTTCGGGGGCGTCCCGTGGGTCGAGTTGCGCGACGCGATCTGGACGCGGGTTTGGGTGGGAGTGCTGCCGCTCGGTGGTGTCACGTGGATGGCGATGATGGCCGCGATGAGTCTGGCGGCGTCTGGGCCGCTCGCGCGGCGCGGCGAATAGCCGGGCGGCGAGAGCTCCGGGCTCGGCTTCGAGCGCGGAGCGTTCGGACGCGCGGTTGTCGAACGGCGCGCGCGGGTGCTACAAGCCCGGGCCCATGTCCAGCGAACGAGGATCCGGCGGCGCGGCGCAGTGGCGCGGGTTCCCCGGCGGGCGGAGCGGTTGGTGGGCGGCGGTGATCGCGGTCGTGGCGTTGACGGCGACGCGCTATGGCGCGGCGTGGTTCAGCTACGCCTTCGACGGTTACGCCGACGAGCCTGCGGTGATCGAACCGGCGTTGAGGGCGGCGCGCGGCAACTTTCGGCCAATCGAGTTCCTCTACCCGGGCTTCACGTCGTACTCGACCGGCTTCGTGTTCTGGCTGCTCGACGCGGTTGGCTTCGGCGGCGCCGAAGGGTTTCTTCCCGAGCGGCCGGGGCCCGATCACTTCGTCGTCGGCCGGCTGGTCGTGTTCGCGCTCTCGCTCGCGACGCTCGTGTTCACGGCGCTCGCCGCGCGCCGCTTCTTCGGCGCCTGGGCCGGAATCTCCGCGGCCGCCCTGTGCGCGTGCTCTCCGCTCTACACGGGCATGAGCGTGATCTCGAACGTCAACGCGTCCGCGAGCTTGTGGACCATCGCCGCGATCTACTTTTCCGCGCGGGTCTACTACGACGGCCGGAAGCTCCGCGACTACCTGCTCGCGGGCGCCTGCGCCGGGCTCGCGGTGGGCAGCAAGTACAACTCGTACTCCGCGTGCCTCGCGCTCGCCGCAGCGCACTTCTTCGCGCCCGGCGCGACGCCGATTCGCGACACGAAAGCGTGGCTCCGCAGCCTCGGGCCGCTCGTCGCCGGCGGATTCGCCGCCGTCGCCGCGTTCTTCGCGATCACGCCCTACGCGCTGCTCGAGTTCGGACGCTTCGTCCAGGATCTCGGCTACCTCAGCGACATCTACAAGCGTCATTGGCCGCTCCACACGAACCCCTCGGGGCGCACTTGGACCGATTACGTCGAGCGCATGTGGGCCTTCGGCTGGCCGCGCGAGATGTTCGTCGCCGCAGCGATCGGCTTCGCGCTCACGCTGGTGCGCGATGCGCGTGCGGCGGCGATCGTCGGTGTCGCGGCGCTCTTCAACTACGCCTTCCTCGGGCTGTACCCGGTCTACTTCCTGCGCCACTTCCTGCCGGCCGTGCCGACCTTCGCGCTGTTCACGGGCGCGGCGGTGCAGTGGGGGATCGAACGCTTCGGCGCCGGCGCGAGCTCGACTTCGGCGCCGCTTTCGACGCGCCGCCGCTGGCTGTGCGCGGCGCTCGCGCTCGCGATGACGGGCGCGCTCGGCGCGCGCGCGCTCCACGTCTCGCAGTCGCGCATCGACAAGGCGGTGATGGTCGATTCGCGCGCGGCGGCGATGGAGTGGATCTTCGCGAACGTGCCGGAGGGCGCGCGCATCGTGTGCGAGGAGCGTTCCCCCTTCGAGAGCGACGACGACTCGCGTTACCAGGTGCGCATCCTCCGCTGCCTGGTGACCCCCGATCATCGCGCGGAGGTCGAACAGAGCGCCGACTACGTGCTCTTGACGCTCATGGGCTCGGCGAGACTGCAGAAGGAGCCGAGTTTTGCCGGCTCGCAGGAGCGCTATGACGAGTTCGCGGCGCGCCACGAACTCGTCGCCCAGTTCCTGGGCCGCGGCATCCAGTATTCGGGCCGCGACATCCGGATCTACAAGATCGTCTCGCGCGACTGACCCGCGCGGAATCAGGCTCGTCTCGCGCGACGGACCCGCGCAGAAACGACGTTCCGCGGCCTACACGCGCTCGCGGAACTCCATCGTTTCCGGATTGACCTTCACCTTGTCGCCGACGTTGACGAGGTTCGAAACCTTCAGCTTCAGGCCGTTGGTGAGCGTCGCGTCCTTCCAACTCGCGTTCGCGCCCTTCATCGGCGGCGGGCAGTCGGCGATCGTGCCGATCACCGTCTGCGGAGTGCTCACGGCGACCAGTTGGCCGTTCACGAACAGGCCGATGAAGTTCTCGCACTCCCACAGGAGCGCGTCCTTCGCCGCCGCGGTGGGGCACCGGAACTCGCCGCCATCCTTGTCGTAGAACACCTCTTCGAGCCCGTCGGTGTACGAGTGGCTGAGCTCGACGTTGTCCTTGTCGAGCACCTCGAACTTGGTGTCGCCGTGTTCCTTGAGCTCGGTCACGCGGCCCGTCATCAGGTCCTTCAGCGTGACGAACACGTACTGCCGCCGGTCGTTGCGCATGATGCTCCAGTCGGAGACGGTGCACATGCGTCCGTGGTGTTCGACGAGGTATCCCTTGCGAATGTCGAGGGCGGTGGCTTGCATGTCTTGGGGGTCTCCTGGGCGCTTCGCGGAGGGGTGGCGGGATCGGCGGGCGGAATCTGAAGGCGGAAGATGATAGCGATCCGCGGCCGAAATGGCGCTAGTTCGCCTGCGGATCGAGCGGCTCGCGGCGCCTTCGCAACGCCCCCTGATCCCGAAGCTTGCGGCTCAAAGGAACTCGATCTGGCCCTGCGGCAGCAGGTACACGATGAGCATCCGGCCTCCGGCGACCGTCGGCACGTGCTCCGAGCCGGGAGTCTCGACGACCCACCCCGGCGCCTGGCCCATGAAGGTGGGCTGGCCCTCGAGCGCGATGCAGTAGTTGATCTCGCCGTTCGGATGGCGGTGGCGCGGCCCGGGGCCGGTCATGTCGACGACGTCGATCGAGAAGTCGCGCGTCTGCGGGGTCGCCTTCGCGACGCGGCCGTAACGCACCGGCGGCTCGCCGCGCTGAGCGATCTCGCCGGCCTCGAGGAGCGCCCGCAGTCGCGCGTTGAGTTCCGCAGCGGCCGGGCTCGCGGGATCGAGGCGTCGCTTCAACTCGGCGACCGCGGCCGCGGGATCGCGCGGCGAGACACCTTCGGCGGCGTCGAGGAGGGGCGAGAACACGTCCAATGTGGCGCTCATGGCCTCGACTTCTAGCGCGCGCGCGCCGCTTCGCCAACTCCGTACTCGTTGCGCGGAACGTGATTTGCGCTTCGCAACTCGCACTTGCACTCGTTCCGCGCGCCACATGCGGCGCGCGGCGATCCCCCAACGCCTCGCAGGAGTCCCTGTGCACTTCCCCCACACTCGATCGTGCGGACCCGCACGATCCCTGCGCGCGTCCGTAGGCGCCGCGTCGCTTCTTGCGACGTTCAGCGCGTTCGCTCAAGCGAGCCCGCAGTGCCCGCCACGCCACGCCGGGGCCGGTGAGATTCTCGCCTCGAGCTATCTGGGTTCGAGAGTCTCGATCGGCGCCGCGGACGTCGATGGGAATGGAGTCTTCGATCTGTTCGTCGGCGGGAGCGAGTTGCGCCTGTACCGGGACCTCTCGCGGCCGTGGCTCGACGCGCCGAGTTGGAGCGGCGGCGCCGCGGGCGCCGCGCTCGCGGTGGGGGATTGGAACGGCGACGGATTCGACGACGCGTTCACCGGCAGCGGCGCGAATCCTGCGCAGTTTCAGCAGGCGCTCTCCGATGGCGCGGGCGGGCTGGCGCTTTCGACGCTGGGGCCGATCTCCGGTCTCTACCAAGTGACGGACATCGTGACCTTCGACTTCAACGGCGACGGATTCGACGACGTCGCGGTGCGGAGCTCGAGCGCCAACCTCGCGCCGCGGCTCTTTCGCGGCGGGCCGTCGGGGCTCGTGTCGCAAGGCGCGATCGGCGGCTTCAACGCGCAGTACTCGCTCGAGGCCGCGGATTTCGACGGCGATGGTCTCGACGACCTCGCCAGCTTCACGTTGAACGGCTTCGAGCTGTTTCGCAGCCTCGGAACCGGCGCGTTCAGTTCGATGGGCGTGTTCGCCATGAACGGTTCGGCGTCCAGCCTCGTCGGCCTCGTGGACATCGACGGCGATGGCGACGTCGACATTGCGCGCGTCGAGTACGTCACGAACACGCTGCGCACGCTGCTGAACGATGGCGCGGGCGCGTTCACGCCGGGGCCGACGAGTGCGGCGCCGGCGATGCCCCGATCTTTGAAGTTCTCGGACTGGGACTTCGACGGACGCGTGGACGTGCTCGTGGGCGACGGTTTCGGGCGCCTGTCGTGGCTGCGCGCGACAGTCGGCGGTCTGGTCGAGCTGCCGCGCGAGCTCGAAACGAGCGATTCGGTGCTCGACTGGCTCGCGCACGACGTCGACGGGGACGGCGACAACGAGCTGTTCGTCACGCTGTGGACGGGCAGCGGATACGCCACGTCGCTCGCCGTGCTCGAGGGCCTTGGGCTCGAGCTTCGGGCGCCGGTGATCACGCGCGACGACCATGCGGCGTTCGACCTGACGTTCGCGGACCTCGATGCCGACGGCGAAGTCGACGTGCTGTCGGGCGGAGGGTACTTGCCGCCCGCCTATGCGCGCGGGCTCGGCGACGGGAGCTTCACGCACTTCACGGCGCTGACCGCGGACTCGCAGCGCTCTCCCGTCCGCCTCGCGGACCTGAACGGAGACGGTGCGAGCGAGATCCTGTTCACGACGGCGAGCACGTTCTTCCTCTTTCGTGGAGTTCCCGGCGGGACGCCCGTGCTTCACGCGGCGACAGCAGGGGGCCCCGAGATCTGGGACCTCGCGCTCGCGGACTTCGACTCCGACGGTTTCCTCGATCTCGCGACGATCGATGGCGGCGGCGCGCTGCGTGTGAGCCTCGGCGATGGAGCGCTCGGGCTCCAAGCGCAGTGGCAAGGCGTCGCGGGCTACTTGCCGAGCTCGGTGGCGGCGGCGGACTTCGATGGCGACGGGCGCGTGGACCTCGCGACACTGGGCGGGGGCTCTTACGACCTCACGCTGCATTTGGGGCTCGGCGACGGCACGTTCCAGTCGCAGCTCAGCACGATTCTCGGACAAGGTCTGCGGCGCATCCAAGCGGTCGACATGGACCGCGACGGGCGGGTCGACCTCGTGCTCCACAGCGGCTCGCCCGCTCAACTGCAGACGCTGCTGAATCGACCGGGAGGCTTCGTCTTCGCGCCCGGTGCAGCGACGCTGCCCTCCAGCGGGCGTTGGAGTCTCGCGGACGTGGACGCCGACGGCGTGCTCGATGTGCTCTCGAGCGACACGGTGTCGGGGCGGATCTTCCTCGGAACGGGTGACGGCGGATTCTCCTCGCCGCGGGCGGTGACCTTCGGCGGCTTTCCGTACAGCCTGAGCGCCGTCGATCTCGACGACGACGACCGAGCCGAGCTCGTGTTCTCGGGTTCCACGGCTTCGTCCAACGCCCCCGATCACTTCCTGGCGGTGATTCCCCACTCATCCGCGGCCCCGGCGCGGTACTGCGGCGCTGAACGCGACCTTTCCGGCTGCTTGCCGCGCATGCTTCGGCCCGAGTGCGCGAGCCTCGGCGCTTCGATCCCGCTCGTCGTTGCGAAGCTCCCGCCTGCGCGGCCGGTCGTGTTCGTGCACGGCGCGAACCGAGCGGCGCTGCCCTTTCTCGGCGGCACGTTGTGCGTCGCTCCGCCGCTGCAGCGCACTCCAGTGCAGTTCGCGAGCGCCGCCGCACCTTGCGCGGGGCAGGTCGTATTCGACCTGTCGAGCTACTCGGCTTCCGGCGCCGCGCCGAGTTGGATCGCCGGTGCGCGACTGTGCGTGCAGGCGCTCTACCGAGACGGCGCCGGAGCTTTGAACTGGAGCGACGCGGTCGAGCTCACCTTTCTCCCATGATCCACGCACTCCTCCTCGCCGCGCTGCTTCAAGACGTGGTCGCACCGCCGTCGCCGGACTTGCTCTACGGCCAGCGCGTGTTTCCCGCGTCGGGCTTTGGCGGCGAGCTGTGGATGATCGACCTCGACCGCGATGGCGTGCTCGACGCGTTGCTCCCCGGAGTCGGCGCGTACGAGTGCGTCTGGCTGCGCGGAAGCGCGGGAGGCGTCTTCGGCGCGCCTGAGCCGCTCCCGGATCTCGCCGCGCAGTCGCAGTTCGTGCGCGGCGACTTCGACCGCGACGGCCTCGAGGACCTCGCGGGACGCGCAGAAAATGGCGTGTACTTCCATCGCGCGCTCGCGAGCGGATTCTTCGCGCCGCCGCAGTTCGTGAGTGTGGGCGGCTTCCCGCTGGAACTCCACGCGGGGTACTTCAACGCCGACGCTCATCTCGACCTCGTGGTCTTCGCCCTGAAGCAGTACGGCACGCGGCACTTGAGCCTGCACTTCGGCGACGGTGCGGGCGCCTTCGCGCCCGAAGCGGTGTCGCCGATCCCGACGACGAACTTCAACTGGGTGCGCACCGCGGTCGGGGACCTCGACAACGACGGCGTGGCGGACCTGCTCGTCAGCGGTGGATCGTGGTTGGGGGTGCGCTGGTTTCGCAATGACGGAACGGGGCAGTTGACGCTCGCGCAGGCGATCGCCGGCTACGCCGATTCGCTCCCCAGGCTCGCCGACCTCGACCGCGACGGTTGGACCGACGTGATCGTAGCGGCCGGCGGGTTCGATCAATTCCACGTGTACCGCAACGTGCAAGGAGTGCTCGCGGCGGCGCAAACCTACGACTTCGCAGGCTCGTGGACGTTCTATCCGCGGAGCATCGAAGTCGTCGACTTCGACCTGGACGGGCGCGAGGACGTCGTGTTCGGCGGTGGAAACGGATTGCAGCTCTGGCGCGGTACGGGGCAGGGCGCGCTCGCGTTCGAGCAGCGCATCCCCGACCTCAGCGCGGTCAGCGTGCGGGTGCTCGACCTCGATGCCGACGGTCGGCGCGATCTCGTATGGACCACGCCGGAGATCGCCGGGCTCTCGGTGCTCCACGCGACCGCGACCGGCTTCGAGTCGGAGCTGTGGGACCTCGGCGACGACGCCGCGAGCGAGCTGCTCGAGCTCGACGGAGACGGACGTCCCGAGTTGGTCGCAATCGCGAACGACACGCTGCGCGTGCGGCCCGGCCTGGGAACCGGAAGCTTCGGCCCGCCGCTGCTCACCGCGCTCCCCGCGTACCTCGGACCCGGGCGGTTCGTCGACCACGACGGTGACGGCTGGATGGACCTTCTCGCGCTCTACGGCGCAAGCGTGTACCTGCGTCGCGGTCGCGCGCCGGTCGGCAACTTCGAGAACCCGGTGACCGCCCTCGTGAGCAGCGGCGCGAGCGAGGCGCACTCGATCGATTGGGACGGCGACGGAGTGCGCGACATCGTGACGCTCAACAGCGTCGCGTTCAGCATCACGGTGCTGCGCCAACTCGCGGGCGGCGGCTTCGCGACAGGTGTGAACTACTACCTGCCGATCGCGCTCACGCGCGGAATCGTCGGGGATTTCGACGCCGACGGCAGAGAGGAACTCCTCGCCGTCGACTCTGAGATCGGAGTTTGGATGCTGCGTCCGCCGCCCGCGGGGCAAGCTCCGCAAGCACAGCTTGCGTTCCCTTCGAACGCGACCGAGTTGCGCATCGTGCGACGCGACGCAGCGCCTCGGCTCGGCGTGCTCACCAGCTCGTCGAGTTCGCACCAGTCGTGGTTCGCGGATGCGAGCGGGACCTGGTCGCCAGCTTGGGAGCGCCCGCGTTCGCACTACTCGGCGATCGCCGGGCTCCATGACCTCGACGCCGACGGGCGAGCGGAACTCGTCGAGATGTTTGGCGGCGCCGCCGTTCGGGTCTCGCGTGGCGACGCGCTCGGCGGCTTCGGAGAGGCGGTGCTGCACGGCCGGGTGTACCCGCTGCTCAAGGTGTCGGCCGGCGATCTCGACGGCGACGGTCGCGTCGACCTCGCCTTGGCGATGGGCGCCACGGACGGCTACAACTTGCCTCCCGCGATGCGCGCGCTCTCGCAGGACCGCGACCTGCCGGGCCGCTACTGCGAAGGTGCGAGCGCGGTCGCCGGATGCACGCCGCGGATCACGGCGAGTGGCGTGGCGTCGGCGCTCTCGGCGAACGGTCTCGAAATTCGCATCGACGAGCTCGGCCCCGCGACGCGCGCGTCGCTCGTCTACGGCGCGCAGACCACCTCGACTCCGTTCGCGGGCGGCACGCTGTGCGTCGCGCCGCCGTGGCGCCGACTCCCGGCGCTGCGAACGCCCGCGGGCGCCGCCGGAGCGTGCGGCGAGTCGCTGGTCGTCGACCTCCAACGTTGGATGCAGAGCGGCGCGGACCCGGCGCTCTTGCCCGGCGTGCACTTGGTGCTGCAGGGATGGTTCGAGGCCGCCGGCGAGCGGGGATTGAGCGATGCGGTCGACTTCACCGTGTTTCCGTGAACTCGCCGCACCGTGCCGGCCGTAGCGCGGCGGAGCCACCTTTCCGCGCAAGCCGCGCGATCGCGGCAAGGAGCGGCGGCGCTTCAGCGTGCGTGAAAAAATTGCTCGGGCACGGTGCGGCGTGACTGGAATCTCATTCGATCTCGAGCGGACGTCCCGCCGTTCGAACTGGTTTCCGGCGCGCACGAGGGTCGATGAAGGCCCGCTCCGTCGCTCGGCGAGTTTCCGCTCCAAGGCGTAGACTTGAGTCGCCAGCGCTGCGCGGGTTCCGTGCACCCTGTCTTTAGCGCATCTTAGTCGGCGCCCTCGGCAGGCCCTGATCGGCTCGACCCAGGCGCATTCGGATCCCGCACCCTGCATGGCCTCCTCACACCAAGCTCGCCGCACTTCCTCGCTCTGGCGCTCCGCTCTGCTCGGAGCGTGCGCGCTCGCGGTCGCCGCCTGTGGCGGCGGCGGGTCCGGCGGCGGTGGCGGCGGCGGGGGATTCTCGGAGCTCGTCGCGCCGGAGACGGAGCCCAACAACACCTCCGCCGGCGCCACGGCGTTGCTCGTCGGCCAGCCGGGCCAGGGTTCGCTCGCGACGGTCGGGGACGTCGACTGGTGGAAGTTGGAGCTCGCCCGCGCCGAGTTGCTGCAGGTCGAGCTCTTCGCCACGCGCGCCGACCACGTCCACTGGGACGATTCGTCCGTGTCAGCCGTCGCGCGGATCGACGTGTTCCATCCCGACGCGCAGACGATCTGGCGCACCCACGACTACGTGGTGGGCTCGGGCGCGGGCACGCCGAGCTTCGGCCACCAGCCGCAGGACATGGACATCTCGTTCCTGCGCGTGCCGAGCGATGGGACCTACTTCGTGCGCGTGCAGCGCGCGGGCGGAGCTGGCCCCGGCGCCGGCTACATCCTCCGCGCGCGGAAGGCGGCGTTCGGGACCGTCTCGCTCGAGGCCGAGAATCTCGGGATCACCGGCGTCAACGACACCGCGGCAACCGCGCAGCCTCTCGCGCCGGGCGTGTTGTTCGGTGCGCAATCGCCGGCCGACATCGACGTCGTGTCGTTCCAGGTCGCCGCGCCGAGCCTCGTGAGCTTCGACCTCCACGCCGAACGCGGCGGCATGCACGGCGGCGCGGGCGACTACCTCGACATGGGGCTGCGGCTCCTCGACACCGACGGCGCGACGCTCCTTCAGTCCGCCGACAACGTGCACTTCTCCGATCCGCGGCTCGAGTTCGCGTTCACGGCGGCGGGCACGTACTACCTCGAGATCGCGCAAGCGCGCGGCGCCGAGTCGGGCGAGTACATGCTCCTCTACGCTGCGCAGCCGCGCGGCGCGTTGGTGGCCGAGTCCGAGCCGAACGAGAGTCCGGCGCAGGCGTCGGTGCTGCCGCTCTCGACCTGGGTCGAAGGCGCGGTCGCGCCCGGCGACGAAGACTATTTCGGCTTCACGGTGAATGCCGGCGACATGTTCGAGGTGCAGGTGCTCGACGGCCTCAACGCCGACGACCGCACGGGCATCGTGGCGCCGGGTTTCTTGATGCCCGACGGAGTCACGCCGCTCCAAGGCAGCGGCGCCTGGCACGGTCGGCGCCTCACCGCCATCGCGCGCGAAGGCGGGCTGTACTACTTGCAGGTCACGCACGACGGCTCGCCGGCGACCTACCGCGCGCGCGTTCGCGTGGTGCGCAGCGGCGCCTTCGAGAGCGAGCCGAACGAGCTGCCGAACCAGGCGCCGACGCTGGCCCAAGGTCAGCGCATCGCGGGCCTGCTCGTCGACAGCGGCGACACGGACCTGGTGCGCATCGACGCGGAAGCCGGAAAGCTCGTCGTGCTCCAGTGCTACGGCGGTTGGGCGCGCAACGGCGGCTCGGGCGAGCGCGGGGCGTGGGGGTCGTCCGTGGCGCCGTTGCTCACGCTGCTCGACGACGCGCCCACGCCGAACGAGATCGCGGAGAGCGGCGCGGAGGTCTCGTTCTGCAGCACGGAGGGCATCGTCGAGCACGAGCCCGCGACCGCGCTCGCTTTCATCTCGGCGACGAGCGCGACCTACTACGTCCGCGTGCACGACGCGCAGTCGCGCCACAGCATCGACCACGCGTACGTGCTCGAGCGGCGCTGAGCGCGCGCCGCGCGGCGCTGGTTTCCTTCAGCGCCGGAACTTCACGAGGAACAGCGAAGTGTTGGGCCGAAAGCCCTGCTCGTCGGGCAGCGGCAGGAGCAGCACTTCGAAATTCTCGTTCGCGAAGGCGTTGAAGCGCTTGCGGCCGTTCTCGTCGAGCTCGCGCCAGCTCGCGGGGACGAGGTCCAGCGGATCGGCGTCGGCGGGCACGATGATCGCACCGCGGTAGGTCGGCTTCGCGGCGTCCGTGAACACCTTGTCGACCTTGAAGTCGTGGCCGGGCATTCCGCGCTCCGTCGGATGCGCGGGCACGAGCGGGCCCTTGTTCGTGAGCCCGTGTTCGTCGTACACGACGAGGTTCTCGGGGAAGTAGCCAAAGGCGCCGATGTTTCCGATCGCGATCGACTCGCCGGGGCGCGTGTGCAGCGCGAGCGCGCGGCCGACGAGGATCCAGTTCTCGATGTCGACGACGCCTTTGCGCCACACCTCGTACTCGGTGCGGTACTCCTGGCCCCAGCGAAAGTGCGTGAGCTCTCGCAGCGCTCGCGGCGCGAGGTGCACGTCGAAGGATGGAAGCACGCTGAGCGCCAGCGCTCCCGCGCCGAGGGCCGCTCGAAGCGCCTTCGACGACGTAGCCGCGAGTAGCGCCGCGAAGGCGAGCGCCGCGAAGGGCAGCGCGGGCACGAGCATGCGGTGCATCATCATCCAGTCGCCGCCGACGAGCGCGAGGTAGCTCGCCGACAGCGCCACGAACACGAGCGCGGGCGCGGCGAGGTGCGTGCGGTCGCGGCGGAGCACGATCGACGCGCCGACGAGCGCGAGCGGAAGCGAAAGCACCGCGAGGCCGAGGCTCGCGACGTATTTGGCGCCGCGCTCGAGCGCTTGGGCGTCGAGGTGCACCTTCACGCGCGCCGTGTTCGGGCCCCATTCGCCGAAATAGCTGTGGCGCCACAGCACGTAGGCGAGCGTCGTGAGCAGCGCCGCGAGCGCGACGGGGATCAGCGGGCGTAGCGCTGCGCTCAGCACGGACGTCGAGGCGGTCTCGCGCGCGTCGCTGCGCAGGTCGAGCCAGCGCACGCAAGCGGCGGCGGCGAGCGCCATCGCGACCCACAGAAAGCCGTCGGCGCGCAGGAGGACCGTGAGCGCGGCCCAGAATGCGGCGAGCAACGTGCGTCGCGCAGCGCCGGGATTCGCCGCGTCGTTGAGCCGCGCGAGCGCTTCGAAGCACGCGAAGAGCGTCGCGGCGAAGGCCATGGTCTCGAGCCCACTCGTCGCCCACACACCGATGGGCGGAAGCGTGGCGACAAAAGCGGCGCTCCAGGTCGAGATCCCCGCGCCCGAGCGCGCGGCGACGGCGCGCGCGACGTTCCACGTGAGCCAGAGCGCCGCGAGCGCGCTCACGACGCGGCTGCCGATCAGCGGCGACAGCCCGAGGGCTTCGAAAGCCGCGCACACCACGACCCACAGGAAGTTCGAGAAGCCCTCGACCGGCGGGATCTCGCCGAGGTTCCACACCAGGCCGTGGCCCTCGGCGAGGTGGCGCGCGTAGCGAAAGCTGATGAACGCGTCGTCGACCAGGAAGTTGAAACGCCAGGCGAACAGCGCGGTCAGCGCGAGACCGAGTGCGACGCCGGGGAAGAGCTTCGCACGTCCAGGAGGCGCCATCGTTGGCTCGGAGCCTACGGCGCGCCGGGCAAAAGAGGCAAGCCCGTCGATCGCATCGCGGCTCGCCATCCCTACAATCGCGCGCCGCATGCCCCCGCACCTGCGACGCACGCTCGTCGCGCTTCTTTTCGCGCTGCTCGCCAGTTGGGCCTGGCATCCGCTCTTCGCGCACGGCTTGCGCGCCGAGGAGCTCGCGCTGCTCGAAGCGCTCGCCCCGCTCGAGAGCCTCGCGGCCGCCGCGGCCTTCGAGCCCCTCGGCGGCCATCCGCTCTCGACGCTCGCGAGCGCCGCCCTCGCGCGGCTCGGCGGAACGGACAACGCGCTGCTGTGGCGCACGCACAACGTGCTCGTGTTGCTGCTCGCGGCGTGGCTGCTCGGCCGCTTCACGCGCCGCCTGGGCGAGCCGTGGATCGGCGCCGAACTCGCGCGCGCCGCGGGCTGGACGGCGTCGATGCTCTTCGCGTTGCACCCGCTGAGCGTCGCGGCGATCGGCTCCGTGCGCGCCGCCGTGCTCCTGTGGGGGCTCGCGCTCTCGTTCGGTTGCGCGTGGTGCTTCCTCCGCGGCCGGCAACTCCGCGACCCGCGCTGGATCTGGGCCGCCGCCGCGCTTGCGGTCGCTGCGGGACTCAGCCACGGCGCCGCGCTCGCGCTGCCGCTTTGGCTCGCGGGCGCCGAGTACGCCGCGGCCAGCCGGCGCCGCACGAGCGCGGTGAAGCAGCGCACCGCGCTCGCGGTGCTCGCCGCCGGAGCGGCCTGCGTCGCCGTCGATTCGCTCTTGCGCTCGATCGCGCTGGGCGCCGCGCGAGCGCCGTTCGAGCTCGCGGACTTCGGCAGTTGGTTCACGTCGCCGGTCGCGTCCTCGGCGGTGGCCGTGGAGCGCCTCGGCATGCTGCTTCTCGCCGTGAACTCCCACGTGCTCGGCGCGCCGGGCTTCGTCCTCGCCGGTCTCGCGGCGCTCCTCACGCTGCACCCGATGCTCGGGGCCGCGCGCGCCGCGCCGCGCTTGTGGGGTTGGATCCTCACCGGGTTCGCCGTCGCGCTCGTGTCGACCGAACTCGTGCTCGGCCGCTTGCGCGTGCATCCGCTCGACTGGGCCGAAGCGGACTCGCTGCTCGCCTCCGCCGCCGTCGTCGCCGCCGCGGGCGCCGTCGCCATCACTTCGCGCTCGGGGCTGCCGCGCATCGTGCTTCCGCCGATCGTCGCCGCGCTGTACTGCGCGCTCGGTTTCAGCAACTCGCTCGCGTACTCGAATGCTGCGCGCGAGGTCGCCGAGTTGCGCCGGCAGCTCGCGTCGACGGACGAGCGCCCGCTGCTCGTCGACGCTCCGCTCTCGATCGACGGCGTTCCGGCCTTCGCGGGCGGTCCTTGGCGTTGCCCCGACCTCGATGCGTTCGCGGCCTGGCTCGCTTCCGAGCGTTCGAGCGCCGCGCGCGCGAACCGGGAGCGCTGGATGTGGCGGACGGCGGGCGCGACGGCAGCGGGCGACGCGACCTGGCGTTCGGCGACGTTGCGTCCGGCGTCCGCCGAGGTCGCCGCCGTGACGTGGCTGCGCGAGGGCCGTTCGCCGGAGCTCGCGGTCGGCCCGCTCGATTACGGCGCGCTGCTCGTGAGCTTCGACGCGCCCGCGGATTCCGCGCGTCCGCTCGTGATGGCCTGGCGCACGCCCGCCGTGGAGGGCGCGGTCGAGGGCGCGGCGGGCGCCGGCGGCCGCTGCGAAGGGGTGTGGACCGAACTCGGCGACTCGCCGCAGGCGAGCTTCGACCTCACGCACGAGCTCGAGTGGCTCGCGAGCGGCGAAGTTCGGCGGATCCTGTCCGAATCGGGTTGGAGCCGCATCGACAGCGCGCAACTGACGCCGCGACTTCCACCGCCGCCCTTCGAAACCGAACCCGCTCGGAAGGGCGAGGCGTGGGTCTTCGCGCCGCGCGCGGCGCCGCCGGCGACGTTCGTCGCGCGCGAGTACGTGCTGGTGCTCGTGGACCTCGAGCGGCTCGCAGCGACTCGATTCTCCCCGGGCGCCGCGACTCCCGAGGGCCTGCGCTTCGACGGCGCCGAAGCGCACGTGGAGCGCCTGCGCGCGCGCGGCGTCGCCGCCATCGCCTGGGCGCTCGAGGGTCGCGTGGACGGGCAGGCGGTCGAGCGCATCCGCGGAGAGCTCGCGCCCTGAGCGTCGAACGCTGAACGCCGAGCGCTGAGCGCCGAGCGCCGAACTCGATCGGACAGCCGGCTCAGAACTGCGACGGCACGAGCGGCTTGAGCTCGCGCAGCAAGGTCTGGACTCGCTCGTCGCCCGGGTGCTTGAAATTCGCCCACAGCGCCTCGGAGTACGCGAGCTCGAGCCGCTCCGCGCGGCGCTCCTCGTTCGGCTCCATCAGCGCCCGGTTGCGCACCAACGTGATGTAGTTGAGCGAGACCTCGAGCATGTTCGGGTCGCGCTTCAAGGCGCGCTCCCACAGGATCAGCGCCTCCTCGAACGCGTCGCGCGAGAGCACCGCGAGTTCGCCCAGGTACTGCAGCGCGCGCGGGTTCTCTTCGTAGTCGACGAGTTCCGAGAACAGCTTGAGCGCCGTTTCGGCTTGGCCCGCGCGCAGCGCGTACTGCGCGAGCAGCAACTTCGGATCGGTGCGCCGCGTGCCGGCTTCCGTTACGCGCTGCAGCTCGGCGGCAGCCTCCTCGGTGCGGCTCAGATCCGAGAGGATGTTCGCGATCGTCGTCGCGGTCATCGAGTTCGCGGGTTCGAGCTCGGCCGCGCGGCGGAAGTAGGCGAGCCCGACCTCCGGCCCCTGCCGGCGGTACATGAACATGCCCCAGTTGAACGCTTCCGAGAAGGCCATCTGTTCGATCGGCACGCGGCCGCCGCGCGACGGGCGCTGCGAGATCTGGGTGTTGGCGGCGGCGGCTTGGAGCCGCAGCTCGAGCAGCCTCGTGCAGCGGTGGTCCGCGAGCATGATGTTGCGGACCATGTCGTAAGCGACGCTCATCTCGTCCGCGTTGACCGGGTCGCCCTGCTCCGCGCGCCAGGCGATGTAGCGGTCGAGGAAGTGCTCGTCGCTCGTGCCGCCCTCCTTGAAGTCGAAGCCCGCGTCCTGCACGAGCAGGTCGGCGTCGCGGCCGACGAACATGTTCCGCGCGCCCTTGTACTCCAGCAACTGGTGGTCGTCGGTGTTGAGCGGGCCCGCGCCGGAAATCGCGCGGAAGTGGCTCGCCGACATGCCGTGGTAGGCGAGCAGAGTGGGGAGGTTGAAGCACGTCACGCGCGCCAGGTCCTGGCGGATCTCGGGGAGATCGAAGCGCTCTTCCATGCGCGCGAAGTCGACCTTCAGCGGCTCCATCGACGCGAGGCCGATGACGTCGGACTCGTGCGTCATGAAGCACTCGACGTACGGGAACTCCGAGTTGATCGTGCGCACGATCAGCTCGATGGTCTCGTTCGACTGCTCGTAGTGGTGGAACCACACCATCATCACGCCGCCCGGATTCAGGCGCGCCTTGCAGTCGCGGTAGAAGTCGTCGGTGAACAGGCTGCCGATGCCGGCGATCCACGGATTCGACGGCTGCGAGACGATCAAGTCGTACTTGCGCGGCACGGTGCGAAGGAAGGTGCGCGCATCGTCCTGGTAGACGTGCGTCTTGGGATTCGAGAGCACCTGGTGGTTGTAGGGCGCGAACAGCTCGTCGGCCTGGAGCACCGCCCCGGAGATCTCGACCACGTCGATGCGCTCGACGGACGGGTGCAGGCTCATCGCGCCGGTCGTGACGCCCGAGCCGTGTCCGATCACCATCACGTCCTTCGCGGCGGTGTTGAACAGCATCGGGATGTGGCCCGAGAGCACGAAGGTGATCATGTCGAGCGGGCCCGTCGAGGCGTCGCCCTTGCTGTTGATGTAGAGCCCGACGTTGCGGTCGCGCTGCGCGCACATCACGGTCGCGTCGGCGTCCTCGTACAGCTCGAGGCGGTCCCAGCCGTCGCCCTTGGGATCGTCGTTGCGGACGTGCTTGAGCTTCCAGGCCTCGAAGTTCGTCGCCGGATAGCGCGAGCGCACGAGTTCGTTGTCGGCCAGGTCGCTCGGCAGCGGCCGGCGCAGGCGCAAGTGGCCTTCGGCGTAGTTGAGCGTCTCGTGCCAGTGCGACAGATTGCCCGAGTAGTACCCGATCACTGCGAACGTCGCGACGAGCGTGGCGAAGCGCTTGACGAGCGAGAACTCGGTCGCGGCGAACAGCAGCAGCAGCGCGGCCGCCATGTTCAAGCCGATGTTGAAGTGCAGCGCGCCGTCGATGCCGAGGCTCGGCATCAGGAACAAGCTCGTGACCGTGACGCCGAGCACGTTGCCGATCGTGTTCCAGGCGTAGGTCGAGCCGACCGTGCTGCCGATGCTCGCCGCGCTGCGCGCCTGGATCTGCGACACGAGCGGGAAGCCCATGCCGATCAGCATCGTCGGCAGGATCAGCATGAAGAAGCAGATCAGCGCCTGGCCCGCGAGGAACCTCTCGAAACCGAAGGGTTTCTCGCCGTTGGCCCACAGTTGCGTCGGATCGTCGCTCCAGTCGAGCAGTCCCGTGCGCATCGAGCTGACCCAGTAGGGCAGGTGTTCGATCGCGTAGGTCGAGAGCAACACGGTGACGATCACGCCGAACTGCGACACCGCGAGCAGCGCCAGCGGGCGCTTGACGGTGATCAGCGAAATCACGCCGCTTCCCAGGCCGATGCCGGTGATGAAGCACATCAGCATCACCGTGAACGAGAAGGTCGACGAGCCGAAGCCGAGCGCGATGATGCGCAGGTACACGATCTCGTAGCCCATGGCCGCGAAGCCGCCGAGCGCGAGTGCCCACAGCGTGGCGGAGAACTGCCCGCGCGTGTAGTGCTCGGTCGGCGGCGCTTCGTGCTCCGTCGGCTGGTCGCTCATCGTCGTGCGCGCGTCGGCGAGCCACACCATGCCGGCGGCGACGAAGTTCAGCGACGAAGCGGCGATCAGCGAGCCGTAGATGCCGAACTCCGGCAGCAAGTAGAAGCCCGCGACGCCCGAGCCGATCACCGCGCCGATGTTGTTGAGCGCGTAGAGGCTCGCGACGGCTTTGCGCGTCTGCGCGACCTCTTGCACGAGGTAGCGCGCGAGCACCGGCAGCGTGCCGCCCATCATCACCGCCGGGACCGTGATCACCGCCAGCGAGAGGAACAGGCGCAGCACGGTCTTGAGGCCCGACTGCTCGAAGGTCGCGGCCGCGACGGACTCGTACAGCGTGCCGGCGAAGCCCGCGAGCCAGGGCAGCGCGATGCAGTACACGCCGATGAGCACCTCGAGCACCACGTAGACCATCAGCGGCCGCTCGCGCTTGTCGGAGCGGCGCCCGAAGAGCACGGCGCCGAGCGCCAGGCCGCCCATGAACACGCCGAGCACCACCGCGTGGGCCTTGGCCGTGCTGCCCGTGAGGTTGGCGAGCAGCTTCGCCCAGACCACTTCGTGCATGAGGCCCGCGAGGCCGGAGAGGAACAGCGCGAGGAGCACGAGCCCCCGCTGGCGTGTGGACGATGCCATGGATGGTCTTCGGTGAGGCAGTGGGGGCGTTTCGCCGCGCGGGCCGGCACGAAACGGGGGCGAGGCAAGCTAACAACAAGCGCCGCAGCGCAAAAGGCGCGCGGCCGTCCGAGGCGCCGCTCCGCGTTCGGCGCGCTTGCTAGATTGCGCCGATGACCACGCAGCCCACGAAGCAACTGGAATGGTTTTCCAACCCGCGGCCCGAGCGCGACTACGAGATCCGCTTCGAGTGCCCGGAGTTCACGTGCCTGTGCCCCAAGACCGGCCAGCCCGACTTCGCCACGATCCGCATTCGCTACACGCCGAACGAGCGCTGCGTCGAGCTCAAGAGCTTGAAGCTCTACCTGTGGTCCTACCGCGACCAAGGCGCCTTCCACGAGGCGGTGACGAACAAGATCCTCGACGACCTCGTGGCGCTCCTCTCGCCGCGCAAGCTGGTGGTCGAAGGCGACTTCATGGTGCGCGGCGGCATCCACACGGTGGTCGA
>CALFYL010000155.1 GCA_937952135.1 uncultured Planctomycetia bacterium | reverse complement strand
CACATAACTCGCGTGTCTGTCGCGAGTTGCGGCGTCGACCGCGAAGGCTACCTCGGCGGAAGCGGACACGAGTTGCGGTAATGTTGCACCCAAGCGCGCCAAAAGCGGCCCGGCGCGCGCACGAGATGCTCGATTTCCTCGGCGTTTTCGAGGGGTGATCGCGCGGCGCGGCGGGTGGAGGCTGACACTCCACCAGGGGCCGTGGCGGCTCATCGCGCTCCAAGGCATCCTGCGCGGCGGGAGAACCACTATGCCGATCGAACTTGGTGCGCTGACGCGCGAGGACCCGCGCAGTGTCTGGGCGAACGAAGCTCGCGACCTCACGCCCTGGGTCGCAGAGCACTTGGAGCAGCTCGGCGAAGTCCTTGGCATGGACTTGGAGCTCGTCCGCACCGAGTCCGACGTGGGCGACTTCTCGATCGACGTTCTTGCCCGCGAGCTGACGAGCCAACGGTACGTGGTGATCGAGAATCAGCTCGGGCAGACGGACCACACGCACCTTGGGCAGGTCATCACCTACGCAGCCGGAGTGGACGCGGGCGTCGTCGTGTGGCTCACGCCCGCGTTCCGAGAAGAGCACCGACAAGCGATCGACTGGCTGAACCAGGGCCTGGGAAACTCGACGCAGTTCTTTGCGGTTGCAGTTGAAGTCCTTCGGGTCGACGGCTCCAAGCCCGCCGTGAACTTCCGCATCGTCGCTAAGCCGGCGGGGTATCGGATCAGCAGGAACGGATCCGCAAGCCGCTCGTCGAGCCCCAGCGAGCCGTCGGAGCGTGGTGCGCGTTACCAGGAGTTCTTCCAGCGCCTGATCGACGAGCTTCGGGAGAAGTACAAGTTCACGAACGCACGAGCCGCTGGGCCGCGGAGTTGGTACACGTTCAGCACAGGCGTCCGCGGCTTTCGCTACGGCGCGACGTTTCCCTCCGGAGGCAGGATCGCCGTCGAGATCTACATCGACTTCGGGGACGACGACCTCAACCTGTCCGCTCTTCGGGCGCTCCAACAGCAGCGCGAGTCAATCGAGCGCGAAATTGGAGAGAACCTTGAGTGGCAGGAACTGGAGACCAGTCGCGCCTGCCGGATCGTGGTGTACGGCGTTGGAACGATCCTTGACCCGCAGGACAAGCTCGATGAGTACCACGACTGGATGGTCAAGCACCTGATGTCGTTCAAGCGCGCGTTCGGCCCGCGCTTGAAGGCGATCTCGGACGGCGCGGCTCCGTAGCACCGAGCCGCGCGCTCCGCTGGGCGGTGCAGCGCGCCCCCCACGGCCGCCCACGGCGCGATCTGGCGCACGCGGCCCGCCCACACGCCGCGCTGCCCCACCGCCGCCGCGCGCGCGCGCGTGCGCTAGCCCGATCGCGTCAGTCGGCGCGAGCAGATCGGTCCACGTCCATCCAACTCCGTGGGGCTGCGCTCGGAAGCGACACGGAGTCAACGCGACCATTCTCGCCGATGTGAACAACGAGCTTCGTGTCGGGGCAGACGGGCGCGAAGTAGTTCGGCGTGCGGCAGACGAAGCCGCTCGTGTCGAACGCCCGACCCGTCGTCGCAGAGCTGCCGTACAACCTGCGCGTCGATAACGCCGCCGATTCCGTGCAGTCGCAGTAGTACCACCACACGTCCGCCTCGCGACCACGAGGCGCTTGCTCGCATGGTGGACCCAGCTCGTCGAAGACAGCCTTGGCATCGCGCCCGAGGAGTTCGGTTGAACGCGGCTGATGCGATCCGCCCCAGCTCGCGCAGGAGCACGATGCGATGAGTAGAAGGCTCGACAGGTAGGGCGACAACCTCTCCTCACGAGACTGGCGGCGTGTCACTGCGACCGACATGGCGATGGGTTCCGTTCTCTCGACCGCGTGCGACGGACCGGGCTGCCTGCGATGCCTCTGGAGCTGGATGATCCATGGCCGCGCCCGCACGCGCAAGACCACTCGCGCACGTACGAGGACTCGGGTGGACAGGATCCCGATCAGTGGGTCTAGTGGTGCCCGCCCTCTCACTGGATGGCACTCCTCATGATCGCCCGCCTCGCAGCCATGCACTCGCTCTCCGACGCCAACCACAGAGGCTCCCCGCCCGAGGGAGTTGCCCGTGCAACCCCGCCCGGCTCGCTCAGCAGCCCGTTCGTCGCGGGCCAAGTGTTCTACGCCCAAGGCTGGCTCCACGACCCCGGCGCGCCCAAGCAGACGAACCTGAGCGATGGGTTGAGGTTCACGCTGTGCAACTGAGGGGGCCGTGGTTGATCGTCCCGCAGCAATCAGTCTCCGCAAGCACGTCCTCGTGCGATTGGACTCTCTCCCGCGTCCTCTGAGCGCGCCCGGCAGGGAGCTGTATGCGCGCCAGAGGATGCCAATAGCCGGACGGACGGGCTTCGCTACTCTCAATGGTCGCCACCCATGCGAGGCCCACTCCCCGCGCGAGCAGTAACCCGCCTAGACCACGCCCGCACGACGCCGCAACCACCAAGAACCCCAATGGCCGACTCATCTACCGGTGTCCACGCTTTCCTGGAGCAGCTGCGGGAAGACCTTACCCGGATAGCGAAAGAACTGCACCTGGACCTCAGCAAGAACGAGCACGCCGGATATGCGTTCAGCACGTGGTACGCTCAGCTTCTCGCGAATTCAGACGCCTCCCTCCCTGACGACATCGTCGACAACGTCATGCGCGGCGGGAGCGACCTTGGAATTGACGTGGTGTTGCCGGACGACGCAAATAAGACGATCGTTCTCGCTCAAACAAAGTTCCGAGGCCACGGGCGCGCACAGAAAGACCAGAACCCGGCCGAGGTCGAGGCATTTCTGCGCAAGCACGACCAGCTTCAAGATCATTCGTTCATTGGAAAAGGCAGCAAACAGGCCAGAGAACTGCTTGGTCCGTACACCCATTACCTAAAGAATGGCTGGAAAGCCAAGTTTCACTTTGTCACTACTGCAGTTGCGTCCGACCGATGCCACGAGGACGTGCAGCGTCGCAACACGGAGTTAGCGGCCAAAGACCTAGACGTTACTTACGCGCTGATAGACAGGGATGGACTACGCGCAGCCTACGATCGTGCGCAATCGCTGGACGCCGCGATTCCAGAGTCCGTTGAGATAGATCTACCGGACGGTCAGTTCGTCGAAGTCCCGGGACCAATGCGGTGCGTGCTGGCTGTACTCAAAGGAAATGAATTGCGAAATCAGTACTTGCGTCAAAACAGGCGCGAGTCGCTGTTCGCATGGAATATTCGCAACTATCTTGGGGACAGAGGAATCAACCACCAGATCAAGGATACTGCGCAGACGAGGCCTGACCATTTCTTCTACTTCAACAACGGAATCACGGCGATCTGCCATTCGTTCGACATTGATGGCAATCACATCACTATCAGGAAGTTCCAGATTATCAACGGAGCTCAGACTGTAGGCAGCATCGCTGCTGCCGCGCCCAATGAAGATGTTCGCGTGCTATTCCGTCTCGTTCAAACGGGGACGGTCACCACGGATCACGGCGTTAACAGCGACATTATCTCGGCAAACAATACACAGAACCGTATAGAAGTCTCCGACTTCCGAGCAAACGACGCAATACAGTCATGGCTTCATACGCAGATTGGCAAGTTCCCAGAAACTCCGGTTCTCGGGCGCATTGCTTACAAGCCCAAAAGAAGCGGCAAGCGCATTCGCAACGTGTCACGAGTGGTCGAACTCGAGGAACTAGCCAAGATCCGGTATGCGTACGTCGCCGATCCATGCGAGGTACACGCCGACCCAAAGTCACTTTGGACGCCGCGGTCTCGTGGCGGCCGGTATGAGACTGCATTCGGAGTCGACGGATACCTCAAGAGCAATTGGACCAATGAGATCTTGAGGGAGGCGATGCTTGCGGTGGCCTTCCATGATGCTGCAAAGGACTCAGCCAAGCTTGAGCGTGAGCGCGATGAAGTTGTTTCGTACATGTATCGATTGCGGTTTCATGCAGTAGCCCTCGCAGGTATTTTGATGCGTGAGCTACCC
The DNA here is from genome assembly GCA_937952135.1 of uncultured Planctomycetia bacterium. Taxonomy (GTDB): domain Bacteria; phylum Planctomycetota; class UBA1135; order UBA1135; genus WYBT01. The sequence continues at coordinate 18,411 of CALFYL010000155.1, read as the reverse complement.
GCTAGCCCGTCTCCCCAGGTGCTGCTGCAAGACCGTGACAAGTTCGATGCGTTCTGGACCACCGTTTGGGACGAGGCTCGCAAGCTCTTCTTTGGTTTCCACGCAGAGTTTGTCGAAAGAGACGATGGAACTCTATTTGCTCTCGTTCGTAGCCCGGAGCAATGGAGGCGAATGCAAAAGGGCTTCCGATTCGCTTTTAAGCTGACAATGCCGAAACAGCCAGAAGCCCTGGATTCATGACTTGCGTGACGCGTGGTATCACACCGGGCCGTTCCGCTTTAGGGATCGGAAGGTTGGGTGCTCTATCGTGTGATGTGGATCCGGCCGCATCCTTCGATTGCGTGGAAGTCATCTTCCTCTGACCTGCCCCCCTCAACCGGGTCCGGTTCGAATGTTAGGAACCGGCCCTCAATCCCGAGGAGCAGGTCATGGGACGCAAACGCAAACAGAGCGACGATCAGATCATCCACAAGCTGCCTGAGGCCGAGGTGGCTCTCGCGCGGGGGCGCACGGTGAAGGATGGGTGACGGCAGCTCTATGGGCCAAGTAGCCCGTCGAATGGCGGCCACACGAGCCGCACGCCGAGGCTCTCGCACAACTCCATCCATCGCGGGTCTGTCGGTCGTCGCTCCGGCACGAGGACAGCGATGACAGGTGTCTCACCCGCGCACATCTGGTGCCGGTAGCGCAGAACCTGACCGAGGCCAAGTCGTAGCTGCGACTCTTCGTTCTGGTCGGTGACGCTCTTCACTTCGGCGACGAAGAGCTTGCCCTCGTGATTCCAGGCCACGTCGAAGGACGGCTCCCCGATCGGCGACATCGGAGCGATGCGATGTCCGATCAGATACTCCGCAAGCGAGTTCTGTGTCTTGCGATGCCCGCGAGTGCCACGCTCCATCACCGACGGGTCGCGCTCGTTCGGCTGGGTAGCGGCGATCGAGACGTTCTCATCCTCTGGCTTGTAGGGAGCACCGAGTTGATCGCTCGACCGACTTGCCGTCGCTGCCGAAGCCCACTCTGCCGCGTAGTCGGCGTCGATGCGCTTCACATCGAGCGACTGTGTCTCACCGTCGAAGTACTTCGCCCAAACGGCACGGTCGGTCTCGCTCCCGCCACTCAACCCAGCCCGCGTGTCGGCTGGATCGAGGGCGCGGAAGTTCATGACCTTGTTGTAAACGCCCGTGACGGCGCGGCCGATTCGCACTGCGGCGTCAGCGACAGGCGACCCAGCGAGTCTCGACACCTCCTGCCCTTTGGTATGCGCGTACGCCCACAAGCCAGCCAGCGATTCGCGCTCGTTCCAGTCACGTCCCGTGTCGCGCCACAGATCGGCAAGGCGCTGCGCGTGATCGCGCTCGATCTTGTAGTTCGTCTCCGTAGCCAATCGGAGGATACGCAGGTCCTTGAGAACAGGATCGTCCTTGAGCCACTCGCGCCGGACAACTTCCCGCTTCGCTGCGACGCGATCGAGAAGCAGTCGAACGCGCAGCGCCTTCCCGACCGGCGGCGTTGACCAGTGCTGGATCGCATTCGGGTCCTCCGCCTCCAGCGCGGGTGTTGCCACGAGAGACCCGCTGGCCACGATGCCGGCTGGTTCCTTTCCCTTGCCCTTCGCTCGCCAGATGTAGCACCGGTCCCCGGGCGACATCTGCGCCGCGAGATGCTCTTGGCGAACGGTCCAGCGGATTTCAGCGCCGGGCTCGAGGTACCCGTCGAGTCGAAACTGGTCGGGATTCGCTTGGAAGATCCACGTCGTCATGCGTGCCAAATCATCCGCCGCCTACTCGGAGTAGGCGAACCTTGGACCTGAGATGACGCCACCCGATGCGATGTCATGCACCTGCATCACGAACTCCACAGCCCGCGCGCTGTGCAGCACACGCCTGATATCGATCACGAAGACCGGACGATGGTCACGGTTCCGCTTCCTGTTTGAGTCCACGATCTGGGCGATCGCATCGTCGGACTTCTCGATGCCGCCTCGGGTGTGCGCCCGAGTCTGCAGTAGGGCAACACCACAACGAGCCTGGACCTCCAATAGCTTTCGGAAGTCGCCAGTTGCGAAGTTGCGATGGGACTCGTTGTTGTCCCACTCCCATTCCAACGCAACATCGATGGGGCCGGGGCTGGATCGATACCAGACGGCGGCGTCGAGCCGTCGCCCATCGCCAGCCGGAAACTCAGCGATCCACCGAAAATGCTGATCGAGCCACGATCTCGTGTAGTCGCTCCAAACACGGGACACCCACCAGTCCTTGCCGCTCTTTCCGCGTGAGGGTCGAGGCGGGCTGAACGTGCTCAAGAAGCGCTGAACGAACGGCTCCTGCGCGACCTCTGACATGCAGCGGACCTCCTAAGTGCATGGTAGCGCGTCTGGCATCATCGGGTGCCTACCCCATTCGCTCCACCACCCCCCGCATCTCCTCGACGCCCAGGTGCACATACACGCGCGCCGTGAGCTTGGGATCCGAGTGCCCCAGGATCCGCTGCGTGACCGCCAGGGGCGCGCCATTGCGGGCCATGCGCGAGGCCGCCGTGTGCCGCAGCGCGTGCAGGTCGAGCGAGCGGCCGTGGGCGTCAACGCGCTCGATGTCGGCGGCGGCGAGCAGGCGGTCGAGCACGCGCATGGCGTTGTTGGTGGGCGCGGAGAGCGGCTTGCCCTCGGGCGAGACGAACACGGGCTCCACGGGCCGCACGGCGCGCCCTGTTGCGCGCTGGCGTAGCTCGCGCAGCCGGTCCATCTCCGCGGCCATCGCGCGCGTGATGGGCAGCGAGCGCGCCCTACGCGCCTTGGTGGTCTCGGCGCGCAGCGCGACCACGCGCGTCGCGAGGTCCACGTCGGCCCAGGTGAGCGCGCGCGCCTCGCCGTAGCGGCACGCGGTCTCGATCAGGAAGCGCCACAAGGGAGCCTGCGGGATGCGCACGCCGCCGGAGCGCTTGGCCCGCGTACGACCGCGCTCCACGCTGACGGCGAGCTTGCGTTCGTTCTCGCGATCGTCGGCCTCGGCGGCGGCGAGGAAGCGCGCGATCTCGTCATCGCTCATGGCGCGGCGGCGCTTGACCTGATGCGCCTCGCCGTCGGGCAAGCGCTTGAGGCGCGCGAGCGGGTTCTCGGCGATCAGCCCGGCGTCGCACGCCCAGTTGAGCGCGGCGCGCAGGCGGTCGACGTGCACGTTCACGGTGCGCGGCGCGAGGCCCCCATCGAGCAGCCGGGCGCGCACGCGCAGCACATCGGCGGGCCGCACGTCCATCACGCGGCGCACGCCCAGCTCTTCGATCATGCGCGCGAGCGCTTGTCGGCTGTTGGTGACGTGCGCGTCGCTGGCGCGCGTGCCGAGGTCGGCGAGGTAGCTCTCGATCAGCTCGCCCAGGTCCATCGCCTGCCCAGCGACCGCGCCGAGCCCGTGCAGCGCCATGTCGCGCGCGCGGATGATTTCGGTTGCGCGCATCTGCGCAACACGCTTGTCGGTCGAGAGCGATTGCTGGCGGCGCACGCCGTTGGCGTCCGTCCACTTGAGGGTCCACATGGCCGCGCCCGCCCCGCGCTGTACGAGCGCGAGCTTGCCGGGTCCGAACGCGCGTCCGAGTCGTTGGATCACGGGTTCACCTCCGTGAAGCGGCGCGGCCGCCGACCTCGGTGTTGATGCACGAGATCGACGGCCACGCGTGCGCCTCGTACGACTACGCGACCGTCTCGTCGTTGGTCGCGGCGATCATCGCTTCGGCCGCGTCTGCCGCCGCTTCCGCTTCGTGCTGCGCAACTTCGAGCACGATCGCGCCGCGACGCTTGCGCGGCTTCTTCTCGACGGGCGCGGGTTCCGACGCGGGCGCGTCGTCCTTCTTCGCGCGCTTCTTCGGCGCAGCAGCGGGCTCTTCGATGGGTTCCGCGGGCGACGTTGCGATCAGGCCCGTCTGCGCAGCCCACGCGAGCGCGAGGCGCAACACGCGCTGCGTCTTCAAGTACGACGGCGCGGCCTTCGGCTTCCCCGAGCGCAGCTTCATCACGCGGTCGCTCGCGTTGTAGGTCTCGATGTCGCTGCGCGAGATTGCGCCGATCGAACGATCCGCGCCGAGTTCGCGTTGCGCGACGTTCAACTCCATCGAGTACGAGAACACCGTGCCGCGCGAGCGCCCCTCGGCTTCCAGGTGTTGCAGGTAGCGTTCGGAGAGTTCGGCGAGCGTGATCGAGGCGGTCTGTTTCTTCGTGGCCATGTGCATGTTCCTGCGCGTTCGCGCGGTTCGCGCCGCGTGATTGCGGCGTCGAACGCATGTGGGCTCGACCCCGCGCAGCCAGCGAGTTCAACCTCGGAGTTCGACCGCTCGTCACGTGTAAGGTCGACCTCGGACGTGAAGGTGCGAGTCGCATCACGCCCGCTTCCCCTTCAACTTCGCCACGTGCGCTTCGACATCGGAGCGACGCCAACGCGGACGCTTCGCCGCGCCGACGTTCTTGGGCAACTCGCCCGCCGATCGCATGCGTCGAAGCGTGCGCACGTCGACCGCCAAGATCTCCGCGAACTCGCGCGGCGTGATCAACGCGTCCTTGGCCTTGCTCGCCGCGCCCCCGCGCTCGATCGCTTCGCGCAACGCCACGAGGTTCGCGTTCGTCGCGCGCGTCTCGTCGATGAGCACGATCAAGAGCGACGTGAGAGTCGGCACGTGGTCGCGCCCGAGGTCGTCGTCGTCATGCCTTGCGCTCATGACGCCTCCGATCCGATCGCCGTCCGCGCGCCAACGTCCGATGACCACAAGAATGGGCGCTGGACCACGAGCCGCCCGCTCGTGGAGCACGTCGAGGTTCGCGCGCGACTCGCACGAGGCTCATGCGCATCTCCCGCGCGCACCTGCGCAGCGCACGACGCTCCGTAGACGTAGCCCCGCGCCCCACGGGCAGGCTCCGAACCCGTAGCCCGCCGCCCCACGCCGGGGCGAAACGCGCCCCGCCACCGCGCACGCCGGGGCAGACGTTGCCCCGCGACCACGCCCACGCGCGCCGTCCAGATCGAGACGCGCGCCGACCCCACCGGGGGGACGACGGAGATCGAAATGGGACCCCGGCGCAACCTGCCTGAGCGACGACGATGCGCGCCCCCCGGGGTACGCCGGCCCCCCGCGCGCGTGGGTCCAACGTCGAGAGAGGCACGCACAAATTTTTGGCGCACCCGCCGCGCGCTCTATCGTTCGCTCGCGATCCTGATCGCCCGCAACGGACGTGTCGTGCGGCGCCGCGTACAGCGCTCCCCCACGCGCGCCAGGACGCGCCACGTGCGCTCCAACGCCCGCGAACGAGCGCTGCAGCCACGCGACGCCAGCGCGCGCCAGATCGCGCGGTAGAGCGTCCCCAGCCCGCGCCCGAAGCGCCCCCGTGAAGTTGCCGTGCGCGCTCATCGGACCACTCCCAGCGCGCGCAGTTCGGTGAGCACGAGGTTCTCGATCGAGCGGTGCGCAATCGCCGTGATCGGAGCCGCGATCGGGTGCTCCACGCCCTGCGAGTCGCGCCGCGTCGGGAACGCGAGCACAAGCTGGCCGGTGCGCGTGCGACGGACGGCGACCGACGAGATGCGCAGCGCGTCGTTGAGCAGGAACGAACTCCACCCAAGGAGCCCCGCGCGCTCGTCGATGCTCGACGCCGAACGGAAGCGCACGTTGGTGATGCGGAAGGGCGTCAACGCGCACCTCCGTCGATGTCCTCGACCTCGGGCGCGTCGCACTGCCGGCACGCCGGGCTGCCGTCGTTCAGTACGACAAGGTCATCGCCGCCGCAGCGTTCACAGATCTCCGTACTGGCCCCCTCGAATTCCTCGTCGCCTAGACCTCCCAAGGTCTGCGAACTACTGTCCGCACGGTCCGCACCGTCCGCATCGGGTTCGGAATCGAGCTTCTCGGGGTCGCCCGCGGGGTTCTGCGGACGGTTGGGTGCGGACGGTACACCCGGTCCAGAGGGCCAACCGTCCGCATACCGTCCGCAGTCTTCCGCGCTGGCGGGGTCGCCAAGGCCATTTGCGGACGGTGCGGACTGTGCGGACGGTCGTATGCCTACCTTGGACAGCCGCACCATTCGATTTCTCGCGTGGCCCTCGCGGTCGAAGACCATGTGAATGCCCACGCGGCGCAGGCTCGGGGCGACTCGATTCAGCGCGCCCCTCAACGCTCGTGGTGTCGCAGGCCATCCGGCGCGCGCACGCTCCTTCGGATCCTTGATCCCTGACAGGAGCTCAAGCAGTTGAGTGGCGGTCGCATCGATCGCGTCAACCTTCTCCATCTCGCGCACGATGGCTTCAGCCAACAACGAGTTGCCGATCGCGATCTCGTTGGCTTCCGAGCGGTTGGCTTCGATGGCATCCAGTACTTGCGCCTGCGACCAACCGTAGGTCGACGCACATGCCACCGCGGACACAGCGAAGTCCGCCATGCGCGGCTTGCGCTGGAACCTCACGGTCGAGCGCATGCGCAGTACTGTGGACACACCGTCCAGCAGCGCTCCCAGCACACGCGCCTTCACAGCCTCGAAGGCTGGACGCTGCTCGCTCTCCTCCTTGCGCGCCTCGTCCGGGATGACCGGCAGCGTGAGGATGATGGCGCGATCGAGCAGGTCTGGCCGTGTGGCCACATCCTCGATGCCGTTGAGCATCACAGGCCGCATGGCCTCGAAGAGCTTCTCCTCGTCGTCCGTGTAGAGCTGGCGCGAGCCGAACCCTCCGCCGGTGGCGAGCGAGCAGATCGAGTCGGACAGGAAGTTGGGCAGGTTGGAGATGTTGTCGTAGGCGACGATCCAGGCGTTGTTGGCCGCGATCATCAAGTCCTTCTCGTCCCGCGGCGGCCTGCGCAGCGACGCCTTGTTGGGATCGATCAGGGCGCGCAGCGCGCGCATCGTTGTGGACTTGGCGCTGCCTTGTTCCCCGTTGATGATGAGCACGACGTACGGCCCATCGGGCAGCAGGTACGTGACTCCTGCGCAGGTGAACAAGATCCAGCCGCGCTCATCGGGCAAGTTCACGAACGGGCGCAACTCGTCGATGGACCCGCCGTGCACGGGCTCGGGCAGCGCCTGCATTCCGCCGCGCCGCAGGAAGCGCACAGGCACCTCGCTGCCAGGAACTACGCGCCAGCCTGAGGCGTCCACGTGGACGGCGCGGCCTGTGTCGTCGGCCAGATCAAGCCAAGTGGCGTCGTGATCACCGGCGACGCGCACGTGGACTCGGTGCGCATCACCGTCGTGCACGGCCGAGGCCGCGATGCTGTTCAGTCCATCGTTGAGCCCCTGGCTCGACGGCGACGACTGGTACTTCTCGCGGTAGCGCTTGATGACCCAGTAGCGGAACGCGCGGCCCCGAACTGAGTAGGTCTCACGGCACTGCCCGTCCGTGATCGTGGCATAGGCCTCGGCGTCGTGCCGCCCCGGTGTGTGGAACAGCTCGACACAGTCGTCGTCGACCACCATCGAGATTATTTGGTCGGCGATAGAAGAAGTAGGGGAGCTACCGTCCGCACCGTCCGCACAGTCCGCGGCGGCTTCGGCGTGGCCGCTCACTACCACGGCGAGGCTCTCCAAGGCGGCGTCCAGCGCGACCGCGTCGAGCTGTGGCAGCCGCTTGCAGGCGCGCTTGCAGGCATCTGTGCGAGCCTTGGAATTGGCGACGTTGAAGCTGTCGACGAACTCAGCGTGCCCGCGCTCGCCACAGCGCAGTTGGACCTTGGTCGAGTTCGGCGACGCTGATGCGCACAACGCCAGCGATCCCTTGCCGTACGCCATGTGGGCAACCCACTCCGCACGCATTACGCCGTCGTCGCCGTAGAACGTCGCGCCGTCCAACGCCTTGCGAATCGTGAGCTGCCCGTAGGTGCTGGAGCCGTGAAGCTCGTCCCACTTCTCGCGCAGCAGCTTGGAGCGCCGAAACAATTGATCCAGGCGTCCCTCGTTCGGCCCTGTCCAGAACGCGAGCATCGAGCACAGCGCCATGTCGGCCTCGCTCTCCGATGCGTAGCTGCTGGCGTCGCCGTCGAAGAGCGCGCTGAACTTGACGCCGTTGGCAGCGTCGCGAGCGCGCCCCAAGATCACTTCATCGGTCCAAGACTCCTGTGGGTACGCGCGTCGCCACACGCCGGTCTCTTGACCCTGCTGGACTACAGCAGGTCCGGCACCGCCGCCCGCAGTCGCGCGTGGCTTCTTGCGGGTCGTGTTCTTGGGCTTCGCCAAGTACTTCTCGTGCACCTGACGCAGCGCATCGCTGCACTCCCCGACGGTCTCGGGCGCACCTTCCAGCCGCGCGCCGGTCACCGTGAAGAATCTGCCATCGCAGTACATCTCCACGTTGTTGAGGCGATGTGCGCCTTCGGGCATCTCGCCCTTGCAGTACACGTGTAGGCCCGCGCCACTGGGCGAGACCTCCGTGTAGCTATTGAGCGTCGCGACGATGTCCTGCGCCCACGCCTCGATCGCACCGGTGGCAGGGTCACGGCACTTGTCCAGGTCCACGCCGACGATGCCCGACTCCTTCGTGAACACGAAGCCGATGCCGGCGAGCCCGTGCTGCGTCGCCGCTGAGAGCGCCTCATCGAGCGTGCCCCAGGTGGTGGGGTCTGTCGTGCTCGCGTCCCTACCAGTGTGCGGGCTGACCGGAACCTTGCCGAGCTTCCCACCCGCCTTCGCGGGCGGCTTCGCGCGCCACGCCACCCACTGGCGTAGTTCGCACAGGTCGCTCGGGACGTGCCCCAGGTGAGGGGCGGAGAAGCTCGCGGGACCGCCGTTGTCCGCAACCTCGCCGCTGAGGGCGCGCGAACGCTGCGGAAGGTCGTGGTCACTGTCGAAAGGTTGTTCTTGGTGCATGTCGTGCGCTGTGCAACCGGGGAGATCCCGTTCGCAGGTGCACGAACTCTCGTCAGCAAGTCACGCTGTAACGACCCCGCAATTGCGCGTGGCGCGTGAGACGTTCATCGCAATTCATCGCAATTCATCGTCGTTCCAAGCTAGGTCGGCGAAAGCGCGGACTTCTCTGGCACGACTCGTGCTCCGGCCCGCGCAGTGCGCCGCGCCTGTAACACTCCTAGTCCCTTCGAAGTGATCCAAGCGCCACCCGCGCTACCCCCGTGGGTACGCACGAGTTCCATCGCGATCAGGTCCCTTCGCACGTGTGTGATGCTCTTGGGGTCGCGATTGTGCATGGCGTGCTGTGCGACGAAATCGGCGGACCGACGGCTCTCCGAGTCGAACGCGCCGACCTTCTCAAGTGCGCCAAGGAACTCGATCTGCAGGTCCGTCAAGAACTCCTGGAGCTCGCTCAGCTTTCCCTCAGTCGCCAGTACAGCTCGTCGCTCGTCCCGGCTCTCTTGCGGTGTAGCACGCCTCCGAGGCTTCTTGTCGACGTGGGGAGACTGCACTTCTGGCGCAGCTCGAAGCTCCGCTGTCGGTGAAAGCTCCAGTGGTGGACCAGCGGACTCTCGGCGGAGGCTGAGCGGAGGAGGAAGTGTGTGCCGAGGCCGCACCAGCAGACGAAGTTCCTCGATCCAGACGGACACTCTTCGCGCTGTGTAGTCGATCCCATCGAGCACCTTCGGCTCGGTGGCCTCCGCCCAGCCCGCAGTCATGGCGTACGGAACGCTACCGCTCAGGTTTCGAAGCGCGCGTCGGATGGCGATGGACGTGCGCTTGAGCGGCGGTGTCTCCGGCGAGTCCAGTTCCCAGGCCGCGCGGTCGACAGCCACCTTCGCCGTCTCTACCGCGGATCGGAATCGGCGCTCCGTAGCGAAGTACGTGTCGGCAAGTCCGACCATCCGCTTCAACCGAGGGGGCTGTTGAGCTCGCCTTCTCTCGATGCTCTCGCGAAGGTCCGGAGGGTCGTCGGGTTCGGCTCGCGAGATGTAGTTCGGGGTCTCGCCCAATTTCTGCACTTCCTCGATCGCCTTGCCGAGTTCACGTGCGACCCGTTGAACGGCCTCGGCCTCCACGAACGCAAGAATCAAAGCGTCGAACGCAGCTGCCGACCTCGCGTAGTGGTCGACGTTCGGTCCCGCCGTGCTGGGCGCTGACGCGGACACCGATCGTCGCACGGACTTCTTGGACTTCTTCTTGGGCATCTTGGACCTCGGTAACGATCGTTGACGTGGACGCACTCTCCACATGCACGTCCGCGCTCGCAACTGAGCCCGCGGTCATCCCATCGCCGCGCGCACCGCCGCGCGATCCGCCCGCGCGTAGATCGCGGCAGACGCGACCGACCTGTGCAGCAACGCGCTCGCGACCACGAGCACGTCCTTGGTGCGGCGGTAGATGCGCTGGCCGCAGGTGTGTCGCAACGCATGCGGATGGGTTGATGAAATCCCCGCCCGCTTCGCCCACTGCGCGAGGCGACGGCGAGCGTGCCGCGCCCCGATGCGTGCGCCGTGGGAGCCGAGGAAGAGCGCGCCGCCCGCGCGATGGCCGATGTGCTCGCGCAGAAGCGCCGCGAGGTCGCCGGGCATCACCACCGCGTCCTCGCCCCCGCCTTTCAGCGCACGCACGCGGACCTCGCCCGCGTCGAAGTCGAGGTCCTCGATGTCGAGCGCCAGCGCGCTGCCCAAGCGCAGGCCCGTGCGCAGGAGCGTCGTGAACAGCGCGCGGTCGCGTAGCTCATCGGCACCGTGCGCCCCCGCAAGCGCGCCGAGCAGCTTGGCCGCGTCCACGTCGCTCAACGCCTTGGGCGTGGGAGGCCGTGTGCGCGCGCGTCGCACGAGGCGAGCGGCGTTCTTGGCTGCGTAGCCCGCGCCGTGCGCGAACGCGCAGAAGCCCCGCACGCTCGATCGGATCGCGTTCGCGCTCGATGCCTTGCGCGCTCCCCCATCTGCGCGCTCGCGCACCGCATCGCTCGCCAGGAAGCGCGCAACGTGCTCGTGGCCCAACTCCGCCACTGGAGGATCGCCCGCCCAACGAGCGAGCAGCCTCACATGCCGCTCGACCTGTTTGATCGTGTGCGAGCTGCGGCCGTCGGCCTGTAGCTGCACCAGGAACATCGCCAGCGCATCGCTGATGCGCATGGATCACCTCGTGGACTTCGAACGTGGACTTCGCGACGCACCGCGCGCCGCACGCACACAGGGGCTCAGCCCGCGCGCGCTTGCAAGTCCGTTTCCGGCAATCGCGCGGCGCCGCTCTCGATCTCCACCGTGCGCGGCGCGAGCACCGGAACGCGCGTCGGCGTCGGCGACAACCCGCGCTCAGGAAGCGGCCTTCCACCCGGGCGCTCTTCGAGGTGCAAGATCATCAGTTGTCGCTTGTCGACCCCCACGCGCTTGACCACCGTGCGGCCGCGATCGTCAACCGCGCCGTTGCACTCTCGGCACCGCTGGAGCTGCGCGCCGTCGAGCAACATCACGACTCCGGGCGCGTGCGGATCGGGACCGTGGCACAGGTCGCACGGCTCGTTGTCCTCGCCCGTGAACTCGGCCGCGTACTGCTCGCCGAAGGCTTCCTTGCTCAAGCGCCCGCGCTCCTCCTCGATCAGCGCGCGATCGATGTGCGGGTTGGTCCACGACGGCGACTGCCAGCTCTCGAACGCGGCATCGCGCCCCTTCTGTCCACGGCGGAACAACCTGAAGAACCAGTCGCGCCCGTGCGGCGTGGAGAGGAAGAGCGCCCAGCCGCGCCGGTCGAGCAAGCGCTGAGAGAGGTGCTCGGTCCACACCTGCTCCTTCATGCGCGCGGCCTCGTCGACGATCAGGAAGTCGAGGCTCTCGCCCAGGAGGGAGGTCGGGTGATCGGCGGTCTTGCCTTCGAGCACGCTCAGGCCGCCGCCCAGGTTCACTACGACCAGCCTCTGGTCGCGCGCGGAGTACAACCGCACCCGGTGCTTGAAGCGCCGCTGCATCGTCGCCGCCGTGCGCTCGAAGATCAGGCGCGCGAGATCGAGCGTCGGTCCCACGACCCAGCCCAGCGCGCTCTCACGCGGTGCGAGCAGGGCAGCCGAAGCCTCCATCACGCCGCACGTGCTCTTGCCCCAGCGCACGCCGCAGGCGAGCACTCGACGCTGCGCGGTCGAGCGGTGTACGAGAAGCTGTCCTTCGTGCGGGCGGTAGCCGAGCGACTCGAACAGCTCACGCTTGTTCAGCTTGCTCGCCATCGGCGTGATCCTCGTTCGCCGCAGTCAGATCGGACTCGTCGTCGCCATCGTCGCCATCGTCGCCATCGTCGCCATCGCTCCACTCGTCCGCTTGTCCATCCTCCAGGAGGAAGCGATGCACTTCGTCGCGCGTGACCTGCTCCACGCTGATCGTGCGCGTCTCGGTCGGCTCGCCCGCGAGCAAGCGCTCCAACTTGATCGCGATCTCCGCGGCCTTGATCCCCTCCATCGCGGTCTTGAGCGGGAACGTCTGGATCGCTGAGGCTGCGCGGCTCGCGATGCCCAACAAGAGCTTGCGATGGCGCATGTCCATCGCGTGCAGGTCCTTGGCGAGCTTGGCGTCCGTGGCTTCACGCGCGCGGCGCTCGATCACCTCCAGGCGCGCTTGCCACTGCTCGCGCTCGGCCGTGCGCGTCACGGTCTTCTTCGCCACGCCGTAGTGCTTGCCTACCAGCTCGTAGCTGCGCTGATCGGGACCGAGCGCGACGTAGAACGCGAATGCGTCGTCGGGCATCTTGCGCGTCATGACGAACTCCGCGCGCTACGCACGCTCGCGAACGTCTCGCCCGTGCCTTCGAGTGCGGCCTCGCGGCCCGTGAGCTTCTGCCAGCGCTCCACGATCACGTCGCAGTAGAGCGCGTCCAGCTCGCACAGGAACGCTTTGCGCTGCGTCTGCTCAGCCGCGATCAACGTGGACCCGCTGCCGCCGAAGAGGTCGAGCACGTTCTCGCCAGGACGCGAGCTGTACTGCATCGCGCGCGCAGCCAACTCCACGGGTTTTTCCGTTAAGTGCGCCATGCTCGCGTGGTGGAGCTTCTTCACCTCCCACAAGTCGGACGCGTTGTTCGGCCCCAGGAACGTGTGCGCCGCGCCTTCCTTCCAGCCGTAGAACGCGAGCTCGAAGGCGCCCATGAAGTCCTTCCTCGTGAGCACCGGGTGGAGCTTGTTCCACACGATGGCCTGCGAGAAGTACAGGCCGTTCTCCGTGAGCGCGGCGGGGTAGTTCGCCAAGTTCGCGTAGCCGCCCCAGATGTAGAACCCGCGCCCCACGTCGAGCGCGTTCGCAGCGTTCGCGAACCACGCGCGCAAGAGACGATCGAACTCCTCGTCGCTCACGAAGTCGTTGGCGAGCGGACGGTCCTTGGCGCGCAGCTTGTCGTGCGTCTTCTTCGCCTTGCCCGGATGGCGCGCGAGGTCGAGGCCTTGATGGTGCGTCGTGCCGAAGCTCGACAGCCCCGCCGCGATGGCGTTGTTCGAACGCGGCTCGACCTTGACGTTGTATGGCGGGTCCATGTTCACGAGCTGGATCCGCGCGCCGCCGAGCAAGCGCTCCACGTCCTCGCGCTTCGAGCTGTCGCCGCACAGCAAGCGATGGTCGCCGAGCACCCACAGGTCGCCCGTGCGCGTCGTCGCCGCGTCCGGCAGCGCAGGCGCGCCGTCCTCCACGATCCCGTCGAGCGACTGGCCCGCCGCGATCACCTCGTCGAGCATCGCGTTCAGCTCCTTCTCGTCGAAGCCGAGCGCGTCGAACACTTCCGTGCCCTTGAAGCTCTCCAGGATCTTCGTGAGCGCCGGCAGGTCCCACGCCGCCAGCTCGCCCGTTCTGTTCAAAGCAATTCCGAGCGCCGTTGCCTGCGTGTCGTCGAGGTCCAGCTCGACCACATCGCACTCGGTCCAGCCCATGGCCTGCATCGCGCTCATGCGGCCGTTGCCGCCGATGACTTTGCCCGAGCTGCGTTGCACCACGAGCGGCTCGGCCTGGCCGAACTGCTTTAGGCTCGCGGCGATAGAGGCGAGGTTGCGCTCGTCGTGCGAGCGGGCGTTCGCGGGGTCGGGGTGAAGTGCGCTGAGCGCGACGCGGCGGATAGTGAGGTTCGAAGTCGAGTCCAAGGCCTTGTGCTCCTCGATCCGGGGATCGATTGGGCGGCCCGTACTTGCTCTTTGACTTCGACCTTGGACTTGGAGCCGCGTGCTGAATGTAGCTAACGAATGGTGTTGTAGCCCGCCCGCAATCCGTCCACAAGGGCGGCCAATCCGCCCGAGGGCGTTCCCGCGTTACTGGTGAAGTTTGGTCACCAGCGGCGATGCGCCAGAACGTGCGTAAACCGTTGATCCGCAGTTATCTAAGTCCGAACTCTGCGAACGCGCCGTTTCGGGAAACGCCAAAACTGGTGAAGGTCCGGGGAAGTTTCATCACCACTTTCGAGCGCCGACCAGCGCGCTGAATCGTCCACCGGACTCGCGAGGTCGACCCCGCCCGACGAGGTGCTGACAGTCCGATGATTGTGGCAATCACCGCACGAGGCCACCAACCGTTATCCCGACCTTCAGAGCGGAAGGGAGTTCGTTGCACCTGACACTGATCACGCTGCGGGCCAGATGAAACCGCTTTTAGCGACAACTCACGCACGGGCAGAGTCGCAGCGTTTGGCGCAAACATGCCTTTCGCTTGCGCTGAAACCGCTAGGCTCACCGAGTTGCGACGACTTCGAAGCTCCCCGTCGCTGCGTATTGTCGACCGGACTGGGTTTGCGTCGCGACATCAATCCGACAGTGAATGCGCTTGACAGGATGCGACGCGCCACCCGCTCCAAACTGTAGGCGACCGCCGACAACACTAAGTGGCTCCTTGGCCGGGCGTCCCCGACTGACCGCGTCTCGTCGAAGTGTCGCGGCAACGCGTGCGGCAACAACGTCGCCGCCCCGGAGGGCCAAATCTAAATCCAACGTCACTCCAGATTGCTTGGTACTTCGCAGTGATATGCGCCTAAAACCATCGATGGCCTTGTCGACCGCGAGCAGCACATTGTCACCATCAGTCGCGCCAAGAAAGTCCACAAAAACCGGCAGCCCGGCCGGTAGCCCTGCGACTTTCTCGATTTCAATGTCGACCTGATTCGGCAGAGCATCGAAACTCCAGAGAGGGCGATCGTCCACTGCCGTCGGCGCTCGCGGAATCTTCGCACAAGCCGATACCGAAGCCAGAACGAGCCCGGCAATCGCGAGAGTGGCGAAGATTGGGCCCAGCAGGCGATAGCTCAGGCTGCCAAGACCGCGCTGAAAGAGGCGAAACGGCTCTCGCCGTTCAGCATCAGCGAGTCGTGTGGGCCGCATTCGCGCCGGCATTCTGAGATAGAGATCGATCATGTCGAGACTCATGACGCTACTCGCCTTTTGTTGCCAAGTAGATTAAATAGGTCAAGCTCCCCCAGATCGACCAGTCCCGGCAAATGCCGTCGCATTCTTTCCCCGCTTCGTCGCCAATCGCCTCGCCATTGGCTTGCGCGTCCGCCTCCTCCGCATCCCACTCATCATCCGTCAAATTCCTGCCAGCGTTCTGCTGAGCGTTTCGAGCATGCGCAACCTCGTGCCCGAAGTTCTCGGCCGTACCTGCGTTGTAGGCGCTAGTCGAGTCACCCGTTACAGCGCCCGAGCTATCGAGGTCGACGTTGGTTCCTCCAGCTGGCGGTGAACTGGGAGGCTTGGACCCCACAGTCGAATTCCCAGCCATGGCACCCATCTCAGTGTAGATGCACTGATATGTGAAACTGTGCTTCAATAGACAGTCATGCATGGCCTGCGCGCAACTGTCGGCAAACTGTGGCGCTTTGAGCCCTGTCGGATCGACGAGTCGCACGACTGCGCTCCGAGAGCAGACCGCCAATCCGAGGCCATCCACATACCCAAGGGGATCCCTCCTCAACCACCTTCCGATCACCGAGTCGAGCACGCGATGGCGCACATGCCACTTCGCGATGAGCTTGGCGTCGCCCTCGTAGCCTGCGTAGCCCTTGCGGTTGCCGACTGAGGTGGAGGTGAGCACCCCGCGTCCGAGCGACTGGTGCGCGCTGACCACGAGCGTCTCGTCGTCCGCGTCGATCACGCCGTCGAGGTTGAGGTCCCCCCGAACGTCGTACGCCGGCGCGTTCTTCCAGGTTGTGACCTGGGCGTCGTCGGTCGAGTCGCAGTCGCCATCCGAGTCGGTGTCGCCCGCGGGCAGGCCGAACGGCACGCCGTACGCCGAGTACTTGATCCACTCGACCATCGTCGCGCCGCCGTCGCCGTCGGGCTCGACCAGCGCGACCACGTCCGCGCGCCAGTTCTGCAGGAGGTAGATGCGCTCCTCAAGCGTGCCGTCGGCCGCGCCTGTCCAGCCGTTGGTCATGTCGCGGTCGCGCAAGAACACGGAGTCGATGTAGGAGCTGCCGCCCCAGCCGCCATTCCCCGCGCAGTGGTAGACGAACTGCTCCTTGGGGCTGGAGTCACTGCCGCGGAACGTCGCCACTTGCCGCCAGCGCTCGTCGAACGCCGTGTGGAACTTCACGTCGCTGCCGGGCGACGCGCTGCAGCGGCGCGTGTGTGCGTTACGGGCGGAGGGTAAGCGCGAGGGAGCGAGCATCGCGGTCTCTACGCTACCCCCGACCGCCAGGGTCGCAACCTCGGCGGCCTACGCCTTCCGCGTAGGAGCAGCTCGCTTCGGCTCGGTGGCGGCTCCAGATCCGCCCGCAGCGAAGTACTTCGTCCCCCGCTTCTGCCCGGTGGTCTTGAGCTTCTTCGCCGCGATCATGCGCACGATCGGGAGCTGGAGCTCCTTGGTGGCGACGCCGAGCGCCTTCTTGATCTGCTCGACGGACACGCCAGGGTTCTTCGCGACGTAGGCGACGACCGCTTCGCCCATCTTCGCCACGTCTTCGGGTGTGCGCTTGGCGCGCTTGCCGGCCACAGCTACCCGTGCCCTTGCGCAGGACCATCTCCTCGCCCCCTCAAGGGCTTGCACAGACGGCCGTCAGTCCTCTCGCTGGACTGCGTCAAAGCGGAAGGGATTTGGTTACACGCCACAAGTTC
This sequence comes from uncultured Planctomycetia bacterium, assembly GCA_937952135.1. Taxonomy (GTDB): domain Bacteria; phylum Planctomycetota; class UBA1135; order UBA1135; genus WYBT01. Next base: position 1,474 of record CALFYL010000155.1, on the reverse strand, counting down.
CTGGCGACTCTGTGCGATAATCCTCGCAATGGACTGGGAATTCCCGGTCGGCGCTTGGCCTCGGTGAGCACCGGGGCCTTGTGCTTTTCAGGGGAACACCTTCAAGCCGAAGCCCTCAACCTGCCCCCGCGGCCCACGCCGTAGCTTGGGCTGGATCACGTCGAAGGCGCGGTTGGGTTGCTGGGGCGCGAGCACGTGGCGACCGATGGGACGCGCCACCAAGTCTGCGAGCTGCAGACCGGGCAGGTTGGCGCGCTTGTCGACGAAGTGGATCTCCAGCCCGGGAATGCTCGCGGCCACGCGCCGGAACTCGAGTTCGAGCGCGTCATCCTCGCGGCGTCCGCGCGCCTCGCAGATCACGGGCGTCAGGCCTTGCTGGCCGCCGCGCTCGGCGATCAACCTCGACACACGCTCCAGCCCGAACTCCAGCGCCAGGTGGTACGGGTTCGTCGACTCCCGATAGCGGTCCTTCAGGCGCGTCTTGTGAATCACCACGGCGACCAGGGTGATCGGCGCCTGAGCGATCAGCGCCGTCAGCTCAGCATGGAACACTTCACGGCGGGCTGCGTTGAGCAGGAACGTGAACGCGCCCTTCGACTTCGCGATCTCGTGCTCGTGCAGGATGACCAGGTCGTGGCCGAAGTGGCGGAACTTGAAGTGCGCCAGCGCCGGGCAGATCTCGTCGGCCTAGCGACGCTTCTCCACAACGCAGAACGCGAGTACGAACACGGGGTAGTTCGACGAAGTAGTCACCTCAAGAGCTGCTTCTCGGCGTACTCCAAGCGTCTCCGCTCAGTCGGTGTCAAGTCCTTGCGGATCGACCCGTAGCACTGCGCGACCATCGCAAAGTCCTTCGCACGCCAAGCGCGATCCGCAGACTCTCGGATGGGCTGCTGGACGACCTCGCGGGTGTACTCCTCGTTGCGTCTCGAGCTAAAGACCTGGACCCGCTTGAGAGCGATGGGATCGCCTCTCAGCACAGGCCCATAGTTCTCCTTGACCAGCCTGGCCGCAGCTTCTACGCAGCTGCGGACACCGTCCCGGCTACTCGACTGAAAGTAGTACGCATTCTGCTGTCCAGATTCGCCCAAGATTGCTCCGAGCACTTCGGGAAGCCGGTAGTGGTACGCATCGCGCTCGTGCAGATGGCCAACCTCGACACCAATCTCGTACGACCGTCTCCCGTGGTACACGCTGAGGAACATCCTGTCGGACTCGTAGCGGACAAGCGTCGCATCGGTATCAACCACCTTGAATCCGAAGTCCTCCACCAAGAAGCCGAATGCGTCCGTTACGGCGTCAGCGAATCCCAGGGCGCTCCGGTCGGGCACTATCCCGCCGCCATGTTCTCCCGTCGAGTTCATCGGGAAGGGGACCAGAGAGTCGTGCCGGGGTCGTACGTCCATCCCTGATTCCGCAAGAGATTCCGCTCTGCGCGCAAAAAACCCGTGTCGTTGATCAATGCCCGGTGCAT
>CALFYL010000154.1 GCA_937952135.1 uncultured Planctomycetia bacterium | reverse complement strand
ACCGGCCACGACGGCCAGCGCGTCGTCGTCGGCGTCGGCCCGAACGTCGCGCAACTGCGCGCCTACACGGGCTTCGCGACCGGACTCGTCCGCGCGCGAGGCCAGTTGCTCGTGTGCGGCGTCGCGCAGACCACGCCGGGCGCCGAACAGCCGCTCAAGGTCGTCGTGGCGCGGCCGCCCGAGCTTCCCGATTCGTCGTCCGTGGCGCCGCAGGGAGCGGTGCGGCTCGTCGGCGGCGGACGCGACAGCGCGCCGACGGCTCTCGACGTGCTCGCGCGCGACGCTTCGGAGATCCGCCGGCCGCTCTACGACGCCGCGGGCCAGGCGCTCGCGGGCGTGCTGCTCGCGCAAGCTCGCGCGCGCGCGGCGCCGGTGCTCGGCGACTTCAACTTGCTCGAGCTGCTGCTCGCGGCGGCGATCACGGCGCTGTTCACCGTCGTGTTGTTCGCGGGCATCCTCACCGGCGGGGTCGTCGGTCCGATCGAGCGACTCGACCGCGCGCTGCGCCGCGGCGATGTCGCGCACGTCGAGGCCGAGGTCGACGACGAGATCGGGCGCCTCGCGGGTGCGATCCGCAGCTACTCCGACGAAGTCGCCGAGCGGGTCACGCAGCTCGAGCTGCTGCAGCGCGCGCAGTCGGAGCTCGCGCGGCGGCTCGACCCCGACGAGGCGCGCGAGGCGGTGCTGCAGTTCTTCTCGCGCTCCTCGGGGGCGCAGAGCGTCTGGCTCGTGTGGCGCGGCGAGGCGGGGGACGCGGCGCGCGTGTGGGGCGATGGCGGCCGGTCGCTGGCGCTGTCCGAGCGCGCGGGCGTCCTGCAGCGCGCGGTGTGCGCGGGCGAGCTGCTCCAATTCGTCGACCCGAATCGTTCGCTGGCGCTGTCGGACTTCGAGCGCGTGCTCCTCGGCGCCGTGCAGCGCGTGGTCTGCGCGCCGCTGATCGCCGGCGGCGACACGCGGGGCGCGATCGTGCTCGGCTACGAGGACGCGCGTCCTCCCAGCAATTTGCCCTTCCTGCGCGCCGCCGCGAACCAGGCGGCCATCGTGCTCGAGAACGCGCGCCTGTATTCGCAGGCGACCCGCGACGCGCTGACGGGCTTCTTCACCGATCCCGGCTTCCGCCAGCGGCTGGCCGAGGAGATCCAGCGGGCGCACGACGACTCGACCGCGGGCGTCGTGCTCGTGCAGTTGCGCCTCGCGGGCTTGCCTCGCGACGACCAGCGCGCGGGCGAGCGGCTGCGCGAGGCCGCGCAGCGCCTGCGTCTCGCGGTGCGCGGCATGGCCCTCTTCGGTCGCTCGGGCGCCGCCGACCTCAAAGTCGCGCTGCCCTGGTCGGGGCGCGCGCCGCAGATCGAGGCGCTCGCGCGGCGGCTCGTCGACCGCGTGAGCTCGGCGGCGTGGCCCGACGGCGAAGCGGTGTCGGGGCTCTTCGTCGCCCACGCGAGCTATCCCGAGGACGGGCCGAGCGCGCGCTTCGTGATGGGGGTGCTCGAAGACCGCCTGGCCGAGGCGCAGTCCGGCGTTCCGGCGCTCGATCTGGTCCGGCTCGCGCCGCTCATCCCGACCGACTTCGTCGCGAAGAGCCCGTTGATGCTCCAGCTTCTCGACACGGTGCGCCGGCTGGCCGAACAGGACATCGGGGTGCTGGTGAGCGGGGAGACCGGCGTCGGCAAGGACCGCATCGCCGAACTCGTGCACCGCTGGAGCGCGCGCGCCGCCGGACCCCTGGTCCACGTGCACTGCCCGTCGCTGTCGAGCTCGCTGATCGAGGACGAGTTGCTCGGGCACGAGAAGGGGGCCTTCACCGGCGCGCTCGCCCGGCGCCGCGGACCCTTCGAGTTCGCCTCGGGCGGGACGGTGGTGCTCGACGAGATCGCCGGCCTGGCGCCGGCGGGCCAGGTCGCCCTGCTGCGCCTGCTGGAAGCGCGCGAGGTGCAGCCCCTCGGCGCGTCCCGTCCGATCCCCATCGACGTGCGCGTGGTGGCCACCTCGTCGGTCGATTTGGCCGAAGCCGTGGAGCGCGGCGACTTCCGCGGCGACCTCTACTTCCGCCTCAACGTGGCGCAGGTCAGCGTGCCGCCGCTCCGCCTCCGCAAGGGCGACGTCCCCGACCTGGTGGACGCGTTCCTCCAGCGCTTCAACTCGTCGGCCGACCGGCCCGTGACGGGGGTCGCTCCGGAGCTCCTCGACCTGCTCGGCCAGCACGACTGGCCCGGGAACGTCCGCGAGCTCGAGAACGCGATCGCCAAGGGCTGCGTGCTGGCGAGCGGCGGCGAGCTCACCGTCGAGCACGTCCAGTTGAGGGTCGAGACCGCGGCGATGAGCGCCTCCGCGCGCGCCGGGCTGACCGACCGGCAGGAGCGCCTGCTCGAGACGCTGGCCAGCGGCGAGCGGATCACTTCCACCGAGCTCGCGGCCCGCGAAGGCATCTCCAACCGCACCGCCCTGCGCGATTTGCTCGACCTGGCGGAGCGCGGCCTGCTCGAGCGCGAGGGGAGCCGACGCGGGACCCGATTCCGCCGCTCCGCGGCCCGTTCGCGGGCCACATTTGGGCGATAAGCGCACGCCCCTGTCGGATAATGTCGAAATGAAGGCCCTGTCCGAGGCCGCCGTGAAGGCCCCGACATGCGCTCGTTGGATGGAGTGTTAGAATGCTCCTAAGTTGCTGTCGAGCAATTGATTAGGGCTTCGGTCAAGGCCCAAGGCGGCGTATGTCGAGAATGTGTGGAACGGCGCTTGAGTAGGCGGCCGCCATCTCAGCCCCTTCCATCGACGACCATGCTTCAACTTCTCATCACCCAAGTCGCCCTGGCCGTCACGGCCGCGGTGGGTTCCTGTTCGACCGACGCTCCCGGGGCGCGCGCGGATCTGCACGCGGCTCTGCGCGCGGAGGCCGTCGCGCGTGCGGTCGCCGTCGAAGTCGCCGCCGAAGTCACCGCGGAGGTCGCTGTCGCCCCTGTGGACGCCGAGTTGGCCGCGCCCTCGCGCGACTGGACCGGGAAGACCGAGGACAACATCTGCGGGCTGCGCGACCTGTCGCAGGTGTCGAACCCGGTCGTGATCGACTTCCAGGCCTGCCTGGACGCGACCCCGGAGATGAAGAAGATCAAGTCGGAGAAGATCGACCCCAAGAGCCCGGAGGGCATCCGCCTGGTGACCGAGGCGACCAACCGAGTGACGCAGGCCTGCGAGGCGGTGCAGCGGGCCAACGGCTACTGCAGCGTGTGGAAGTCGATCCGCCACAAGGACGGCCGCGCCGTCACGGACATCTCCAGCCAGGTGACCGCGCAGTTCTGAGCCCCCTCCAGCAGCAGCTCCAACCCTGCCAACGGGTATCCGGCCGGCGATTCGAGTCCCGGCCCCCCTGCGCGAAACGCCACGGACCGCGAGTGCGGAAATCGTCCATCGATCGGGCCGGCGGATCGGCCATCGGACGGTTGGGGGCAACGGTCTGGCTCGGCCCGCCCGCGACCCAGGCGCCGATCGGAAGCCGCCGTCGCCGCCCGCGGGAACCGCGCGCCGCCCGGCCCGCACGGAAGAAGTTTCGCAGCGCGTTGGCCGATAGCCTCTGACGCAACCCCGTGCCCGCGCGCACCCTTCCTCCCCCTCCGCCCCCAGCTTGGTCCGTCCCGAGATGAGTCCCACCCGCAGACCTTCGGCACACCGTGCTCGGATGGTCCTGCTCGCCGCGCTGGGGCTGACGGCGTGCATCGGAACTCCTGAGAAGGGCGAGGGCCAGCCGTCGGGGCCGCGCCGCGAGCTGAGCGCCGAGGAGCTCCGCGACCTGCTCAGCAAGGGCACCATCCGGCCGGTGCTCGAGATGGAGGGCGACGACCCCTTCGCGCAGGTCGACACGCGCATGGATCCCGAGCGCGAAGCGGCGCCCCAGGATCCGGACCAGCCCGCCGCGCGACCGCCCGAAGAGCCCGCGCCGGGCGCAATGAAGGCGCCGACCGAGCCGCTCTCCGCACCCGCCGCCGTCGCGCCGCCGCCGTTCGTCGAGCCGCCGCTCAACCCGTACCTGCAGTTCGGCGCGCGCATCAAGGTCTATCCGGACGGGACGATCACCAAGCCGTTCCCATTGCGCGTCGGCACCGGCACGCGCCTTCAGAAGCTGCTGGTCGACTACGGCAACTTCCCATTGTGGACGCCGGAGATGGGTGCGGGCCCCTCTTCGCCGACCACGGTGAAGCTCGACTTGCTCGAGAAGTGGGACGTCGAGCTGTACCAGGACCTGCGCAACGCCGCCGTCGCCGCGGGCGCCGAGCAGCCGCTCGCGGACTGGCTGGTCGTGACCGCCGGCGCCGATCTGCTGCAAGAGGTCGAGGACTTCATCAACCTGTTCGCGGCCGGCGTCCCGCAGATCGAGATCGAGGCGAAGATCGTCGAGATCTCGCTCACCGACGTGCTCGACATCGGAATCCGCGCCCCCGACGGCGTGCCGATGTTCCAGTTCCCGTCCAAGACCTTCGTCAAGAGCTTCGACAGCTCGATGCCGAACGTCGCCGACGGGATCGAAGGTCTGCTCACGTTGGGCGGCGTGCAGGACGCGGTGACTTTCAACGCGGTGATCGAGGCGCTGGCGGTCAACGACAACGTCTCCATCATCTCGCGCCCCAAGATCGCCGTGCGCGAGGGCGGTCGCGCGGACATCACGAACACGACCAAGATCCCGTTCCTGAACGTCGGAGGCATCAACAACGCCGGCGGCTACAACGCGACGGTCGCGTTCCAGGAAGTGGGCGTGAAGATGTTCGTCGTGCCGCGCGTCGTGGGCACGCAGACGGTGGCGTTGAACATCGACGTCGAGCAGTCACAGCAAACCGGCAACGAGACGGTGCTCGTCGCCGCGGACAACTCCCAGGTCCAGGTGCCCGTGCTCTCGACGCGCAGCGCGCGCACGGTCGTCTACCTCCAGCCCGGCCAGGCGGTGATCCTCGGCGGGCTGATCACCGAGCGCACCGTCGAGACCGAACGCAAGGTCCCGTTCCTCGGCGACATCCCGGTGATCCGGCACCTGTTCCGCTCGCAGTTCTCGCGGAAGGAGCAGACCAACGTGCTGTTCTTCATCCGCCCGCGCATCCTGCAGGGCAGCGACCTCAACCGGCAGTTCTGAGCGCCGCGCTCGCGCGCGGCGAAGTCCGCCGACGCCGGGCGTACACTGTGCTCTCCGGGCGTACACTGGGCGGAAGAAGTGCGCCCGCAGCGCGTCGGAACGCACTCGGCCCGCTCGAGCCCATGAAACTGCACCGCCTCGCACGCCTCGCGCGTCTCCGCCGCCGTTCACGGCGCGGCTCCGCGCTCTTGATGGCGTTCCTGATGCTGATCGTCATCTACGCGATCGTCTTCCAGCTCTGGTACACGACGTCCGCGGACCTGCGCGTCACCCAGAACGACGTGACGGTGACGCAGATCGACCTGGCGATCGAGTCGGCGCTCCAGGAGGTGTTCGACCGCTTGCGAACCGACGGCGAGGCCGAGGCCGAGCAAGGCGCCGCCGGCGGTGGAGCGGGCGCCGCGGCCGCTGCTGCGGCGGCGGGCGGCGGTGAAGAAGGCGCGGGCGGCGGCGAAGAATCCGGGCCCACCGATTCGCGCGAAGACTCGTGGGGGCGCGCGCAGCGCACCTCGATCGGCGACATCGAGCTGCGCATCTTCGTTCAAGACGAGGACAGCAAGCTCAACCTGCTCACGATCCTCGCAGAGGACGAAGCGCAGTCCGAGGAAGCCTTCGAGCGCCTCGTGCGGGTGATCGACATGATGCGCGACGGCTCGGCGGTCGATCTCGATCGCTCGGAGGCGATCCGCATCGCCGAGGGCATGCGCGCGCACTTGCGCGAACGGACGAATTCCGTGCTGCCCAAACCCAAGCTGCTCTCCGACAACGAGGAGCTGCGCGACATGGGCATGCCTCTGTCGCTGGCGGAGTTCGCGGTGCTGCCGCGCGTGGACGAGAACCTGTTCCGCGACTTCCGCGACGAGCGCGCCTACATCGTGCATGCGCTCTCGTCGTACTTGACGGTGTGGAGTTCGCCGGCGCGCGGCTCAGCGGATACGGGCGGCGCGGCGGGCGCCGGCGGTGCGGGCGGCGGCGCTG
>CALFYL010000153.1 GCA_937952135.1 uncultured Planctomycetia bacterium | reverse complement strand
ACCGTGTCGCGCGCCGCGCCGGTGTCGATCAAGAACACGCCGTCGCGGCCTTCGAACTGCGCCGTGACGCACGGCTGGCGGCCGAAGAGCTGCGCCGGCTCCCAGCGACCCGACGCGGGCAACACGTACTTCGCCGGATCGTGCAGCGCGATCCGCGCGCCGCTCATGTCGACCGAAGCGACGCAACGCGCGAACAGCTCGTAGCCGAGCACGCCTCCGACCGGGACGCCGAAGTGCGTCTCGAGGAAGGCGAGGTCGAGCTCCATGAAGGTCGGGTTCGCGACGCTCATCGGGCCGATGCGGAGCTCCTTCGCGCGCCAGAAATGCGTGGGAACCGAACCGCCGACGCCCGTGGCGAGGATCTCGCCGAGCGGCCCCTGCAGACCTTCCGTCACGGCCTTCGAGATGCAGCTCGTGCCCGCGCCGCTGTCGAAGATGAACCAGCCGAGGTCGCGGCCGTCGACGAGCGGGTGCACGAGCAGATGGCCCGAGGCGACGCGCTTCACCTCGAGTTCGGCCGGCGTCTGCGCGTCGAAGCGCGTGTCCGTCGGCGCGTCGAGCCGCGGCGCGAACAGCGCGTCGTCGACGGCGGCCGCGATGCGCACGGAGTGGGCTGCGAGCGTGCGCGTGAGGCCCTGCTCGCTCGTTTCGACCTGCATCGGGAACGCGAAACCGTCGTGGACGCGCCAGTCGCTGAACGTGCGCTCCGTGCGGACGCCGTCGGATCCGAAGCGCACGGCGCGCGGCCGGTGCGTGGCGGCGTCGAGCACGAGCGTGCCGTGCTGCACTCCGTCGGCGTGCCGAAAACCGAGCGCGACCTCGTCGTCGACCTCGGTGGAAGCGAGCTCGAAGCTCAAGCGCTCGCCCGCGGACGTCCAGCGGCCGGTGAGGAACAGCTCGTCGAGCTCGGCGCGCGTCCGATCGCCGAGCGTCAGCGCGCGCGGAGTGCGGGTCCAGTCGAGGACCCAGTACGTGGCGCCGTCGAAGCCACTCGCTTGCGAGAGTTCGCCGTCGATGGACTCGCGCACGCGCCCGGTCGAGTCGAACACGATGGCTTGCTTCGCATCCGTGCCGAGAAAGTGCGTCGCGCCGAGCACTTCGACGCACGCGTTGCGCTCGACGAGCCGATCCCAGCCGAGTGCGCGACGAGCTCGGGCGAGGTGCTCGTCGACTTCGGACGCGCGAGGCGTCGACGCGCAAGCGAGGGTCGCGAGGAGGACGAACACCGTGGAGAAGTGGGGCGAGCGCGAGCGGATTTGCGTGCGTAGAGCCGTTTTCATCGGGATTTTTTCTCGTTCGTGCGCGGCGCGCGGCCGCGGGTGGAGGGCGCGAGCGGGGCCAGCGCGAAGGCGAGGCTGTGCAGCTCGGCGTCCGGGCGTTTGCGGCCGCGGACGAGGATCCGGCTCGCGGCCTCGAGGTGCTTGCGGAGCGCGGCGAGTTCGCGCGCGGACAGCCAGCCCTTGACGCGCGCGCACCACGCGTTGCGGTCCACGCTCTGCGCGTACTTCGCACGGCCTTCGTCGATGGCGCGGTTCAGATCCCGCTCGGCGATGCGCAGCACCGAGCGCGTGAGCTGCACGAGCGCGCGGCGTTCGGCGGCAGTGCGCGGCTCGTAGTCGAGGACCAGCCGGCCGGGCGTTGCGTAGAGGAGTTCCGTGCGCGCACCCGAGCGGCGCGCGCCGCTCTCGACGATCAGCCCGACGCGCTCGAGCGCGCGCACGTGGTAGTAGAGCGAATCGGGTGCGCGGCCGAGCGAAGCGCCGAGGTCGGCGATCGAGCACGGACCGAGGGCTTGCAGGCCGTCGACGATCTCCTGCCGCGCCGGCGAGCGTAGCGCGCGGATCTGGCGCGTTTCGCGGAGCGGAAAGTCGGGGCGCTGGCGGGCGGTCGGCATGTTGAAAAGAGTACGCGTATTTCAACAAGCGACGCAAGCGCCGAACTCGGACGCGCAAGCAAAGTTCGCGTAGCGGCGCGCGGAGCGCCTCGCGTGGGCTCACGACCGCCGATGTGCTCCCGTCTGGCGCCAGGAGCCGTACGGCGCTCGCGCAGCCAGCGATCCGCAACGCGATTGCGTCGGTCCGCTGCCACGCGGTCGCACCGCAAGCGCTTCCGCGCGCCCGCTACACGGTCCGTCGACACGTCGAGCTACGATGGCGCCCCATGTCGCCGTCCCCTCACTCTCGCGCCGCGGCCCTGGGGCTCGTGTCCGCCGCGGCCGCCGCGCTCGCGCTCGGACTGTGGTGGTGGGTCGGCGCGGGCGGCGGGAGCGAGGCGGACGCTCGAGCTAGGGAAACGGGCCGGGCGTCGAGCGCCGCCCCCGAGCTCGTGCCCATCGCGGACGACGCCAACGCGCTGCGCGCGACCGCCAACGTCTTTCGCGCCCAACCGACCGCCGTCGAGCGCGAAGCGGTCTGCGAGGACAAGGCGCTCGCGTTTTCGGGGCGACTGATCGTGACCGACGTGAACGGGAACCAAGACCACGAGGCGGACGGCGTGCTCGAGCTCGTCGGTTGGACTCCGCGCCGTTCGGAGCGCCTTCGCGCGATCGTGAAGGACGGCGAGTGGCGTGCGGAGTTCTTCAACGCCGAGGAGCTCGTCGATTTCTCCGTCGGAGAGGTCGAGCTCGGCGAGCGCGCGGTGAGCATCGAGGCGCCGGAGGGCCGTTTCTACGCGGACGCCGAGCGCGAACTCACCGTCCACGTGCGCGTTTGGCCTCGCAACACGCTGCGAGTTCTCGACGCGGCGACGGGCGCGGACCTCGAGGACGTGCTGCTTCTCGCGAGCCCTTCGGGCGATCCGCTCGGCGTCTCGCCGCCGACCTGGGACGACCCCGCGCGGCGCATCGCCGCCGGCTTACGCTCGCCGATCGATCTCGGCGCGCTGCGCGCACGCTTCGACGAGCTGCGCGTGCACCGCCTGCTCGTGATCGCGCCCGGGTTCATGTGGTCGGCGACGAGAGCCGACTTCGAGAGGCCGCTTGTTCGCACCGTTTTGCTGCAACCCGGCGGCGATTTGTCCGTGCGCGTGGTGGGGCTCGAAGCAGGTGCTTCTGAGCGGGTCGGAATCGCGCGCGGAGGCCAGTCGGTGGGCATGTACACCGTCTCCGCCGACTCGCCGCTCGAGTTGCGCGGCTTGTTGCCGGCGATCTACGAGGTCTCGATCGCCCAGGAGTCGCCGTTCTTGCTCGCCGACGTGACGCCGGCCGAGGTCGAAGTTCGCAGCGGCCGTCGTGCGCAAGTCGAGTTGACGGTCCCGGTGACGCCGCTCCTGGAGCAGATCGTGGGCCGGCTGCACATCCCGAACGAGTGGGGCTTCACCGAGCCGCGCGTGTCGCTGTGGACCTTCGTTTCGCCGGGCAACAAGCAAGGTCAGGTCGGCGTGACGCTCCGTTCGCTCGAGCCGCAACTCGCGGGTCACGCGAGCTTCGAGTGGCGCGCGAGCGTTCCGCGCGATCTCGGTCTTGGGCTTTTCGTTCAGAACGCCTCGTATTGGGTCGAGTTCGACGGCCGCTACGACCCGCGCATCGCAGGCGTCGTGTTGCCGCCGCCCGTGGAGCTCGTCGTGCATGTCGTCGATCGCGTCACGCGCGAAGAGGTTGCGACGCACGACATGACTTGGTCGCAGCTCGGGCTCGGGACCCAGCCGGTCGCGGCGTACGGCGGATTCGTGATCGATCCGACCGGTCGAGGCCGCCTAGCGCGGGTGCCGGCCGGCCGAGTGCTCGTGCGGGCGTCCGCGGACGGGTATCAGACGGGCATCCTGTCGCTCGAACTCGAATCCGATCGCGTCGAAGCGCTGCTCCAACTCGATCGTTGAGCGGCGAGCGCTCACCCGAGCGCCGCAAAACGTCGAGCGCCCGGCGCGCGTTGCAGGTGGTGACGTTGCAACCACCAGCATCGCGCGCCGGGCGCTCTACGACCCAGCCGCCGTGCTTACGGTTGGAGCGCGAACTGCAAGCCGTCGGAGAGGTTGGTCGTCTTCGAGGCCGGCGGGTCGCGGAACCAGCCCTGCATCCAGACGATATCGCCGCTCTGGAACGGCGTGCCGAGCGCGCCGGGGTTCGCGGAGATGTAGGCGTTCCAGTCGAGCGTGAGCGCGCCGTTGCACTGGCTCGCCGTGCCGCCCGTCGACTGCGACGGCGTGCGTTGCGTGGGGGACTTCACGCACAGGAAGCTCGAGCCCGTGCCCCACGCGAGCGCCGTCGGACCGGACACGCCGTAGAAGAGCAAACCGGCCTTTTGTCCTTCGACGTTCGCGACATTGACCGTGAACGGAGTCGCGAGGCTCGCGCTCGGCGTGCCGACGCTCGAGATCGCCGGCAGGCAACCGTTGGTCGTCGTGCCCGCCGTGCAGTACGCGAAGACGTCGCCGGTCATCTCGATCAGGATCACCGCCGGCGTGCCGTCGAGCGCGCCCTCGAAGATCAGCCAGCGCCCGTCGTCGCTGACCATGAACGCTTCCTGCACGCCCGCGAGCGAGGTGAGCGTCTGGCCGCCGATCACCGTCACGCCTTCCTGCACGAGCAACTGGTCGTTGCGGAACAGGCCCGTGTCGCGCGCCGTGTCGGGGTCGTTCCAGTCGCCGTACCAGAACACGTTTCCGGCGTCGTCGAGGTCGAGCGGAGCGGACCCGAAGCCCGTCAGCACCCAACCGCCCGCGACGTCCGGCGGAACCTGGCCTTCCTGCTGGAACACCGCGCCGTTCACGACGATCACGCTGTCGTCGGCGGTCGATCCCGACAGCAGGCCCGTCGTCGCCCAGTCGCCGCTGTTGTTCAGCGCGACGCGTTGCGAGGTGCTCAAGCTGGCCCACGTGCGGCCCGCGACCGGCGAGGGCGAACCCTCTTGCGCGAGCAAAGTGCCGCCCAGGTACAGCGCGCCGTCCGTCGACGTGGCGCCATTGAGATCGACGAGGAACAGCGCGTCGCCGTTGTCGTTCCAATCCCATCCGTGCGTGCCCGTCGCGAAGTCGGCCACGGTCTCGATCTGGCCGGCGAGCACGTCGCCTTCCTTCGCGAGCACGGCTTCGCTCAGCAGCGCGCCGCTCGCGTTCACGGTCGCGACGACGAGCGCGCGGTCGACGGTGCTCGCGATCGCCGGATCGTCGATCGACGCCATCACCAGGATCTGGTTGGCGTCGTTGAGCTTCGCTCCGAAGAACCCGATGTACGGCGTGCCGGCGCTGAACTGCGGCGCCGTCGAGACGTCGCTCTCTTGGATCACGAGCGTGTTGTCGAAGAAGATGCCGCTGTCGGTCGAGCTCGTCGCGCCGTTCAGGAAGTAGTTCCAGCCCCAGTGGCCCGCGGCGTTGATCGGCGCGCCGCCGGACCCGAAGGAGCTGATCGTCGTGCCCGCTGGCGCCGCCAGCGCGTCGCCTTGGCGCGCCGCGAGCACGCCGTTGCGCAACACGACTTGGTCGGCGCTCGTGTCGGCGTTGTCCGTGTCGGCTTCGACCGTCCACAGGCCGGCGTTCGCGACGGCCAAGGAGTCGAAGGTGGTCACGGCGCCGACGCCCGCGACGGCGTTTCCGGCGCGCACGGGCACCGTGAAGGTGGTGAGGACATCCGCCGAAGCGGAGGGCGCGAGGGCCGCGAGCGGCACGAGCAGTGCGGCGGCGGCTTCGATGCGACGCGAAGGCAGTTGAGAAGAGCGGTTCATGGCGATCCGAAAGGCTACGAGAGAGAGGACGCGGCAACGCGCCGCAGGGGCGCAAGCGCCGATGCCCGTCCGGCGTGCCGAGAAATCCCGGCCCGCCGCAACTTACCGCGCAAAGCTCGTGTTTGCCGACGAAGACGGCCGGCGCCCCGCGGGAGGCGTCGGCCGTTGTGTCGGTGTCGTCACGGGCGCGGCGCGGGTCCGTCGCGCGGCGCGCTCGAGCTTGCGCGAGTCCGTCGCGCCGCCGTGTTCAATCCTGCGCGGGTCCGTCGCGCAGCCGTGTTGATTCTTGCGCGGGTCAGTCGCGCAATCGTGTTGTCTGTTGCGCGAGTCAATCGCGCAAGTAGTGACACGTATACCCACCCGGGTTCTTCACGAGGTAGTCCTGGTGGTAGCCCTCCGCGGGCCACCACTTGGCGGCCGGCTCGAGCGTCGTGACGATCGGCTTCTTCCACTTCACCGCGGCGGCTTCGACGGCCTTCTTCGCCGCGGCGAGTTGCTTCTCGCCCGAGTAGAAGATCGCCGAGCGGTACTGCGTGCCGCGGTCGTTGCCCTGGCGGTTGAGCGTCGTCGGGTCGTGCATCTTGAAGAACCACACGAGCAGCTCGTCGTAGCTCAGCTTCGCGGGATCGAACACGATGCGCACCGCTTCCGCGTGACCGCTCGCGCTGTCGTGCGTGTCGTCGTACTTGGGATTCTCCAGGTGGCCGCCCGTGTAGCCGACCTCGGTCTCGATCACCCCGGGGATCTTGCGGAGCAGGTCCTCCATGCCCCAGAAGCACCCGCCGGCGAGCACCGCGACCTCCGTCGCCGTCGCCTTCGCGTTCGTGCTGCCCTTCGCCGGCTCGGCCGCCGCTCCGAACAGGTGCGCGTACTGCCCGAGCCCTTCCTCGGCGAGCTTCTCGGCCGGCACGAAACGCAGCGCCGCGGAGTTCATGCAGTAGCGCAAGCCCGTCGGACGCGGGCCGTCCTCGAACACGTGCCCGAGGTGCGAGTCCGCGTTCGCCGAGCGCACTTCGACGCGCGCCATGCCGTGCGATTCGTCGCGCACTTCGGTGACCGCCGACTTCTCGAGCGGCTTGGTGAAGCTCGGCCAGCCCGTGCCCGAGTCGAACTTGTCGGCCGAGCTGAACAGGGGCGTGCCGTCGACCACGTCGACGTAGATGCCGGGCTTCTTGTTGTCCCAGTACTCGTTCGCGAAGGGCCGCTCGGTGCCGTTCTTCTGGGTGACTTCGAACTGCAGCTTGGTCAGCTTCTGCTTCAACTCGTCCAAGTTCTTCGGCTCCTTCGTGTCGTGCGGGGCGAGGTTCGCCGCCGCGTTGTGGCTCTCCGACTCGGCGCCCACGCGCCCATCGCCGCCGCCGCGCTGCGCGCAACCGGCCACGATGGCCAGGCTCGAGAGCACCAGCAGGCTCAGCGCGATCCAATTGCCGACGTTCATTTGCTGCTTCCTTGGAGATGGGCCGCGTTGCGGGCTGTGTGTCGCTGTGTCTCGCCGATTCGCGCGGGCTGACTCGTGCGGGGGCTCCGCGTTCAACCTACGCCGCCGTGCGGGCCTTGCCAAATCGACCCGCGCGCAGCGGTTCGCCGGAGCTTTCGCGCCGGTCGCCGCCTTGGATGCGCGCCGCGCGACGCCGTTTCTGGGACGTCACGCGCGCGAATCAGCGCCGTTCGTTGTGCTTGTCCAGGGCGTCGCTAGCCTTCGAACGCCGTCGTCGGCGGGCCGCGCGGCCCCATGCTTCGCGCTCCGCCGACCCCTGCGAAACCTATTCACGCTATCGCGGCCGCGAGCCCGTGCTCGTGGCGGTCTCGCGCGCCGCGCAGATTCCTCTGCCCCCAGGAGGCACCATGAGAGCTGTTCGGAATTGGATCGTCGGATCGAGTTGGCTCTTGGCCCTAGCCGCGACGTCGAGCGCACAAAACGCCCTCGACGTCGAGACGAGGAACGCGCCCGCGGAAGCGAGCGCCGACGCAATCCCCGAGGGATTCGTCGCAAACGGCATCTTCCACCGCCTGCGCCTCGCCGCGGACGACCCGTTGCTCGCGGAGCTGCTCGCCGCGGGCGCGGTGCGCAAGCTCGAGGACTACTCCTCCTTCGTGATGGTCGAGGTCGCGGCGCCGCGGGCGGGCGGCCTCGCTTCGCTTCTCGCGCGCGGCGCGCAACTCGCCGACGAGCAGACGCTCGTGGGCTTCAACGGCTATCGGCTCGACGGCGCCGACGCGCTCACGACCGCGAGCACGCTCGCGTCGATCCCCGAGGAGCTGCGCGCTCCGACGGGCGAGTTCGAGCGCGACGAACGCCGCATGCGACTCGTGCAGTTCGACGGCCCCGTCAAGGACGAGTGGCTCGACAGCGTGCGCCAGACCGGCGCCTACGTCGTCACGTACGTGGCGAACAACGCCTACGTGGTGGTGGTCGACGCCGACGCGAGCGCCGCGCTCGACAGCTTGCGCGCGAAGCCCTATGTGCTCGCCGTGGGTGAGTACGAGCCGGCGTTCAAGCTGCGCCGCGAGCTGCGCCCGCCGCAGCTCTCGTACTCCGAGTTCTACCGCGTGATCGTGCAGGTCGTCGCCGACGGCAGCGAGCGCGAGTTCGTGGAAGCGCTCGGCTCGCGGGCCGTGGAGGCGCACGGCGAGCCGCACGCGGTGCTCAACTACATCAACGTCGAGCTCACGATGGACGGCGCGAACGTCCTCGACCTCGCCCGCGACGCGCACGTGTTCGCGATCGAGCCCAAGCTCGAGGCGCGCCGCTTCGACGAGGCCCAGGGCCAGATCATGGCGGGCAACATGAATGGCGCCGGCACGCAGCCGACGGGGCCGGGCTACCTCGCGTGGCTGCAGGGCCTCGGCTTTCCCGGAGCGAATCCGTTCAGCTTCTCGGTCGACGTGCACGACGACGGGGTCGACCGCGGTTCGACGACGGACGTGAACGTCGAGTTCAAGGTCGACGGCCTCGCCGCGGGCGCGAGCCGCGTCGCGTTCAACAACAACTACACGAGCGACGCGACGGCGGACGGACGCGCGGGCCACGGCAACATCAACGCCTCGATCATCGGCGGCTACAACACCTCGACCGGCTCGGCCTTCGAGGACGCGAGCGGCTACCAGTACGGCCTGGGCATCGCGCCCTGGGTGCGCA
>CALFYL010000152.1 GCA_937952135.1 uncultured Planctomycetia bacterium | reverse complement strand
GAAGGGACGAAGGACGCGACCCAGCCTAGCAGCTGAGCTGCGACTCGCTGGCGAGGGCGGGCCGCGTCTTCGACGGGCTCGAACATCACCGGACGTGACGACGCCACCGCCGTTTCCGTTGACGCGCTCTCGTTCCGCCCCCGCGCGCCCCAGCCCACCTACCACAGCGTGCTCGCGCCGGCCTCTGCCTGGCGCGACCTGGTCGTGCCCAAGCGCGCGCCAACTCTCGTTCGCCTTTGCGCGGTGCTCTCGCGCCCAACTCACCGACTGCATCCAGCGCCGTCGGCCGTCACTGCGCGAGACGCTCGACGTGCGCTGGGCTTGTTGCGCCGCGTCGTCGACGTGGACCGTCTGACCCGACCGCTCCGCGCGAGCCATTGCCGAGTCATTGCACAGCTCACAGACCCGGCGTCGTGCACGAGATCCTTTGCTGGCGTCGGTCGCCCAGCGGAGCCCCCGCACGCAGCGTCGAGAGTTGATTCGGAGCGCTCGCGCGACCAACTCGACCTCGCCTGGGCCGTTCGTCACGCACCGGGACGAGCATGCCGCTCGCCCGCGAACCGCGCGAACAGAACGGCGCTGATGACGCGGGCTCGAGATCGCTCGAGGTTCTTGGCGCCGTAGTCCTCCTTCCACTTCCCAGCTCACGGCCACGCCCGCGGCGCGGGCCATCTCCTTGCGCTCGGGCTTGCGCTCGATGAACAGCTCCTCCCCGATCGTCGCCATGCGGCGTAGTAGGCCCCGGGAACCTAGAGCTTCACGACGTCCCAACAGGCGATGAAGGCGCACCACGGCGCTGTCGATCGCGCCGCCAAGCGCGCGCCTCAAGTGCAGCACGTGCGTGACACTGGGCGGCGAGATCGTCACCTGGTAAGGAGCGCGGCGCGCGAAGTGCGCGGCCGCTGGGTGTCGCTCTCGCGCCAAGCGACGTGGAACCCTTCTTCATGCGGCGCCGACTCGAATCGAGCCGGGAGTTCCGACGCTCGGTCGTTCGAACGGACGACTCGCGTTCGGAGCGCAAGACGGCGCGCATGACCCGCGCGAGGAACGAGAGCGGGCCGTGCAACGGGCCCGGTGCGCGTCGCGTGAGCGAAGCGCGCCGGGCCCGAAAGCGAAGGTCGAGCTTCGAAGTCAGAGCTTCTCGAGATCACGGAGACGAACGGTGACCTTGTCGTTGTCGGTGGAGAGCTGATCGGGCGCCGTACCAACGAACCGGATCTCCACGGTGACCTCGGTGTCTTCGTTGACACCCCAAGGAAGAACGAACGGATCAATGTCGTAGGTCTGCGGCGTGAGCGGCGGAGTCGAGTTGTCGATTCCCTCGAGCGAAGGAATCAGGTCGTGCTGCACAGCGGGGTCACTGCCCACCGTCACCCAAACACGAGCGCCAGGTCCGACCACATAGCCAATCCTCCCGAGATTGGTGACGGTCACGTGCAGTCGGTCCTGGGTCGAGGTGCTCGCTTTGGAGTTGTCCTCCCACGCGAGACCGTGGCGCCCGAGTGCGAGATCGAACGACGGATTCAGCGCCGTCAAAGTCATCGGCTCGTCGAAGCGCAGCAGGTGCATGCCTGATGGAAGCTCGAACACGTACTTCTTCCCCGGCCTGTCGAAGTCAAAGTCAGGCAGAACCGTCGCAGCCCCGTCCCACTCATCCTCGTTGATCTGCTTCTTGCCGATGCGCACGCGGTACTTGTGCTGCTCGAGGAAGCGCCACGCTCGCATGCCGATCTCCTGTGGCTGCGTCTTCGCGTTGTAGAGCAGCACGTCGAGCGAGGTCGGCGTGAGGTGGTTCACGAGAATCGCGCAGTCGAGCTCCTCGCTGGGCGTCGTCGTCGAGTCGGAGTGGGGGTTGAACCAGTTGACCGCGTACGTTGGAGCGAGACCATAGATTCCGCCCGAAGGCGTCGAGGTGAGCGCGTTGTGCGCGGGGATGCTCACGATGACGCGGTCGACATGGTTCACCGCCGTCGTTGCGAACGGCCAGTACTGCGCCAGCCACTTGCGAGCCAACTCGAACGTGGTGGCGATATCGGACTTGTCCGTCGTACCGGTGTCTGACTGGTTCAGGAAGCGCGGCGTCGGGGCTGCAAACGAGTTGATCACGTCTTCCAGCGCATCCCGATTCGCTTGGTAGTTCGGATTCGTCAAGTCGTTGAACAGCGGGTGCTGCTCGAGCAAGTCCTTCTTGGCGAACCACGCGGCGTTCGCAACGGGCAAGCGCGCCTTGAACGAGACCCACGAGTTGGTTCCCGGCGCCGCGTCTACGTCGCCTGGGTTGTTGGCGACGAACAGCACGGCTGTCGCCAAGGGATCGAGCAGCTCGATGCGATCGGGATCCGAGGTCTGGCGGCGCGACGCTGCCACCATGTTCAGATAGACATCGGTCGCGTACGCGCCCGGGAACGCCGGGTAGCCGTCTGGCGCGCTCCACCAGCCGCTTCCGACCCCGAACGCGTACACCTCACCGTCGGCGCCCACTTGGACCGCACCCGGGAAGAATCCGGGCGGCTTGCCGCTGTCCTGGCTCATCGACACGGCCTGCCACGCCCACGCGTACTCCTCGAACACTCGCCCGAGCTCCGTGGATCCGTTGTAGTCCAACACAGTCAACCCGGGCACGATCGCCTTCATGTTGATCGGCATGTCGAGATTGAACGGAGACGCGCTAGTCGGAGCCGCCTCTCCGCCGATCAAGTACGAGCGGAAGTGTCGCGCGTTCCTCGTGCTGGTCGGGTCGACCATCGTCCAACGAGTCACCTCGGGGAACTGCATGTGGAGGTCTTCCATGTTGCGCATGGTCCTCACGCCAAGCCCGAAGTAGTCGGGATTGCCGTAGTCCGTCGGCATCAGGACGAACAGCAGGTTCGACGTGAACTCGGCGCTGTGCTCCACGTCGCCCGCCAGTTTGAAGTAGCCCTCCTCCACGCTGACTTGATCCTCGTGGTAGAGGTAGGCGTCCCAAACCGAGTTCAACGGACCCTCAACGTTGGGGTTGTCAGGGCTTTCGCTCAGAGCGATTCCAGGCGTCGACAGCACCGTCAGCTCCTGATCGTCTCCTGATCCTCCACCGAACTCGCTGATCTTCGTGACCGGGTTCTCTCGCAGCCGCTCCTGGATCCACCAGCGGGCAAGGTTGCGGAACTGCCGCGTGTGGGCGCGCAGGTCTCTTGCCCACCGCTCGCCGCCTTCGGCGGCCGTGTCCTGGACGTTCGAGTACTGTCCCCACCACGCGTCTTGCGGCTGCACGGGCGCATCGGGTCGCTCCGAGTCGAAGATCCACTGCCCGATGAGCCCGTCCTTGAAGTACTTCGTGCACGGTTCATCGGGCGACGCATCGTCAAGAACCTGATTCTTCAGGTAGTGGTCGAGCAGGAAGCAGACCACCATCGCCTCGTGCCCCTTCGGATACAGGGGCGAGCTCCCCGTCAGGCTCGTTAGGAGTTCGTCCCTGATGATGCCGTACCAGTACTTGTTGTATTCGACGAACGCCAAGTCGCACGACTGGGTGAGGCCGTTGGTGTTGCCGGCGCTGACGAGCGTGTTCCTTCCCCACATGTTGCGCGCGATCAGATAGCGCGCCTTGGGGAACAGCGGACACTCGGTCGCATACGGCGACGGGGTCGTCAGGAACGTGTCGTCGCGCATCTGCTCGTACAGCTGCACGGCCGCGCACAGGTTGAGCGTGATCCACGTCGGTACGCCCGACGGCGAGACGTCGACGAGGTTCTGCTCGTTCTCCTCGAAGGCCTCGAACGTGTAACCGCGGGTTCGGTCGAAGAGCTCCGCCAGTTCGAAGTCCTGAGCATCGACGAGAAGGTTGTGCACTGCGGAGTTGTTGGCGTCCAAGAGCTCGAGCTCGTCCACCATCTCGTCCAGCAACGCCGTGTCGACTGCGTTCATGTGCTCCGTCAGCGATCCGAGCACGAACGCGAAGCCGTAGCACATCGCGAGCTTCTCGCTCGGGTGGTTCGCGCCCGCGCTTCGAAACAGCGTCACGGCTTCGTCGTAGTCGTGTGTGTTGTACTTCGCGATCGCCTGCGCGAGCTCGGTGCTCGGCGTGACGTTGGCTGCCAGGTCTTTCGAAGCGTGGTCGAAGTAGAGCGGCTCCGGGGTGTAGGGGCGGACTTCGATGCCCATGACCGGACATGCCTGCCCAGCGGATCCCTCGAACTTCAGGCGCAGGCGCGGTACGCCGGGCGCGATCGCCGTGGGCGCATCGAACTTGAAGCAGACGCGCTTGAATCCGCCCAGCGCGCCTTCCAACGACGCCTTCTGGTTGACGGTGCGGGCAAAGATTCCGTCAGCGACGACACGAGTGTTCGCCGTGATCTTCATGCCCTCGATGGGCGCGGAGACGTCTCCCAAGTACACCGTGATGTGGTAGGTCCCGGGCGACACGCCAAGTCCGAACGTAAGCGGTCCTCCCGTGTCCTTGACGTGATCGCGCAGGAGCCGAGACGACTGCGCATGGATCACTTCTTCGGGGATGTCCGCGTCGGCTTCCACCCGGTTCGAACTGGGCGTCGAGATCCAGCCGTAGTTCGGAGTTCCGGCTGCGCTCTGCGGAAATTCGTCGTTGGCCTCGACCCGGATGTACGGGATGGCCAAGGAGCCGGGCCCCATGTCGAAGCGCCACGCGGTCTGCGCCGCGACGCTGCCTGCCAAGAGCGTCGCGACAATGGGAAGAGCGGCGCACGACAGCGTGCGCGCCAACAGTGTGGATCGATCGCGGAGCATCAGCGGTCTCCTTTCACGTGTTCCGAGGAGGGCGCGTCCGATTGTCGGTTGCGCCGGCGAAGGACCGTGGAGACCGAGCGCTTGAAGAAGCGGGTTCAATCAAACGAGAAAAGTCGCTCGGCAAAGGTCCGTTGGTGGCATCTCCTCGCGCGCGCTTAGGCGACGCAGGAGCCTCGGGGGCCGAAGACGCCGATGTCACTCGTCCATCGACCTGGACAGGAACGTCGCGCGCCCGTCGACGAGGGAGCGGATGCGCTCATTCGCGCGGCCCGGGTCGCGCCGCCTGCGCGCCGTCTCCGTCCTTCAGGGGCGCTTTCGAGTCGAGCGCCCGAGCGACGCCGTCGTGCTCGCCGACGTCCTCACGTGACGCGAGATCGTCGGCGCGGCTACCGCGAACCCTCTAGGGCCGCAGATCGTCGAGGCTCTGCGCCAGCAGCATCAACGCGCGGTTCA
>CALFYL010000151.1 GCA_937952135.1 uncultured Planctomycetia bacterium | reverse complement strand
CAATCGGAACGTCGTTGGCCTCGTTGGCTGTGCTGCGCGCGGCGAGTCGACGCGTAGCAAACGAAGCGAGGCCCGCAGGTCCGATGCCTGCGAGCCCCGCTCGAGAAGCGGCGAGTGGAGATCAGTGGTCGCGCACGACCGCTCCGCTCTCGCCGACGAGGTCGGCGTCCGACCCTGCGATGCGCAGATTGAACACGCGCTCATCGACCGTCGCGTTGGACGCACCGGGCGACAAGCGCTCGAGTCCGCACGTCGTCAGCACTTGGAACTCGCTGCTCTCGAGTTGTCCGAGCGGGCGCCAGCCTTCCGTCGTCAGGAACAAGTGCCCCGGCGACACGCGCAGCGTCGTCTCGCCGATGGTCACCGTGCGGACCGCGTTGGGGCCGTCGTGCACGTCGATGGCCTCGACAAGTGACCTGCCCCCCGCAACCGGGTCCGGTTCGAATGTTTGGAACCCGCGCTCAATCCCGAGGAGCAGGCCATGGCTCGCAAACGCATGCGCAGCGACGATCAGATCATCCACAAGCTGCGTGAGGCCGAGGTCGGTCTCGCGGCGGGGCGCTCGGTCGAGGACATGCGCCGACGGCTCGAGGTGACGGAGCAGACCAGCTACCGCAGGCGGAAGGAGTTCGGCGGTCTGCAGGTCGACCTGGTGAAGCGTCTCCGCGACCTCGAGCGCGAGAACAGCCGCTTGAAGAAGATCGTGTCGGAGCAAGCGCTCGACATCTCGATCCTGCGCGAAGCGGCGTCGGGAAACTTCTGAGCCCGCAGCGCCGTCGGCGCGCGGTCGAGCACGTGCTCGAGCAACTGGACGGCGTGTCGGAGCGACGCGTGTGCCGGGTGCTCGGGCAGGCTCGGTCGACGCAGCGCCGCGAGCTGCGGGCAGAGGACTTCGAGGCGCAGGTGGAGCAGCGCGTGATCGAGCTGGCGAGCCAGTACGGGCGCTATGGCTACCGAAGGGTCTGTCAGCTCATGCGAGCGGAGGGATGGCTTGTGAATCACAAGCGAGTGGAACGGATCTGGAGACGGGAAGGTCTGAAAGTGCATGCGAAGCAGCCCAAACGAGCACGCCTGTGGCTGAACGACGGCTCGTGCATTCGACTGCGGCCGGAGTGGCGCGACCACGTGTGGAGCTACGACTTCGTGCACGCGCGCACGCACGATGGACGGCCGCTGAAGCTGCTGACCTTGATGGACGAGTACACACGCGAGTGCCTGTCGATCGACGTGGCGCGGCGTTTGGACTCGGAGAGCGTGCTATGCCGTCTGGCGGCGCTCTTCATCGAGCGCGGCGTGCCCGAGCACATCCGCTCGGACAACGGGCCGGAATTCACAGCGCAGGTGGTGCGCGACTGGCTGGGCCGAGTGGGTGTGAAGACGCTCTACATCGAGCCGGGCAGCCCGTGGGAGAACGGATACATCGAGAGCTTCAACGGCAAGCTGCGGGACGAACTCTTGAACGGCGAAATCTTCTTCACACTCGGCGAGGCGCGCGCCGTGATCGAAGCGTGGCGGCGTGAGTACAACTGCTTCCGCCCGCACAGCTCACTGAATTATCGGCTCCCCGCGCCGCTGGCGATCCTGCCAGCAGGGGCCGCCTCCGCTTCGCTCCGGCAGCCCCTGCTCGCAGGCGAAGCGGGACTCCAACCAACAGAAGAACTGGCGCCGCTACTGGGGGCAGGTCAGCGCGACTTGCGCGCGCCAGAACACGCGCGCGATCTCGCGCTACTGCCCGAACGCGAGCGCCAGCGAGTCGACGCGCGCGGACGCGCCCGAGATCGGATCGCTGAGGAACGTCAGCCGAATCTGCACGAAGCGCGCGCCGTCGAGCTGCGGTGTGCTGCTGCGCCACGACGAGTCGCTGGGCGTCGGGTAGTACACCGGTGCGAACGACGTAGTCGTGGGCAAGCTGAGTTTCTGCAGTTGCGCGCCGCTGAAGCCGTCGCCGTAGGCGTCGTAACGACTCGCGTCACGCCAACCCGCCGCGGAGAGGTTGGTCAACGCGCTCGCGCCGCGGAACGCCGCGATCACTTGCGTTCCCGCCGTCGCACCACCGCGCAGGTCGAGCACCGCGTCGGCGAACCGCGGCGTCGCGAAGTTGGTGTCGAACCAGCGCGTGTGCATGCGCGACACGCGGACGAGGAAGTCGGCCTGACCGTAGGGGACCGCGGTGTCGCCCGGCGCCGTCAGATTGGCCGCGGAAGCGTTGGGACCGCCCGTGGCCACCGGTTCGTTGTCGGGATCGATGAACCGGATCTGCCCGGTGGTGGGGTCCAGCCCGCCGGTCGAGTGGGTGCGGAAGTACGGCCGCGCCGACGAGTTGATCGCGATCGCGATGCGGAAGCCGTTCAGACCCTGTGCGTTCACATCGGGATACGTGCGGAACTCGGTGAGCAGCGGCAGGCCGATGGTGGGGACCTGATTCACCGGATAGAAGCCGGTCACGGCGCCCGGAATCGCCGCTTGCGCCATGCGACGGGGATCCGCTCCGAACCCGTTCGGACCGCCGACCACCTGCTTGGCGGTGTCGCGCCAAGTCCAGTACTGGAACTGGCTCGGAGGCACGTTGCGGTTGAGCGGCCAGGGCGCGATCACGTCGCCGCTCGTGGACTGCCCCACGTCTGCAGGGTTGATCACGTAGCCGTTCGACTTGGCGTGGACGACCGTGAGCGGGTCCAAGGTCGGCGAGCTCACGTTCGATGCGAAGGAGGTCACCAGGCCGGAGAGCGGGTAGCTGGGCAGCAGGCTCACTTCGAGGTGCTCGTCCGGAAGGAAGCGCGAATGCGCGAACGACATCTGGAACTGCGCGAAGCTGTCCGCGAGCAACGCCCCGGCGTAGGGCCGCCACCACAGACCCTCGACGTCGAGGTTGTGGTCGGCCTCGTCGAGCAGCGTCATCCCGAGTTCGCTGTAGCGCCAGACGTTCATGGACTTGGCGCCGAAGGGCGTCAGGGGCGTGTTCCCGGCGTAGATCGGGACGTCCGCCATGGCCGCGACCATCGGCTGAGTCTGGTCCACCGGCGCGGAGAAGCGCGCCACGGGCCGCGGCTGGATCCACTCTTCGACGGGGTCATAGAGCACCTGCCCGCGCAACTCGTTGCGCCCGTCGCCGTCCTCGTCCGGGCGATCCATGCGCAGCACGAGACCGGCGGTGTTCTGCGCAGCCTGGTTCGCCTCGAGCGTGAACTCGATCGTCGGCGGGTCATCCGCCAGCGCGTTGCCGGCGAGGTCGCGAACCTGCGCGCCGTCGAGTTCGACGAAGTACGAGTCTTCAGCGCCCAGCGCGTGCGCGAGCGGCAGCGCAGGCTGGAACGTGAACGAGCGCAGGTCCGGCGCGGGGACGATCTCGCCCACCACGTAGCGATTGAGCGCGGGCTGCGGCGCGAGGCGCTCGATGCGCAGCGAGTCGAAGGGCCGGAAGCTCGAGGGATCCATCGGCTCGTTGAAGCGCAGCCTCACCGCCGCATCGACGGACACGCCCGCCGCAGGCGGCGCGGCGGCCGCGGGTGAGAAACCCAGAGCGCACTGCGGGTTGTGGCCCAGCCACGTCGTGTACGGCGAGATGTATCGCGCACTGCCCGGCGCGAAGCTGGCCGGCGCCCCCTGCACGACGCGCACTCGTGATGCGGTCGGGGTCGAGTACAGCACTTCCGCCGTGTGCGTCGCGGTCTCGATCGTGTCGCCGATTTGCCGACGCAGCGCGCACCCCGGAGTGGTGAACCGGATCAGCGCATCGAACTCGTCCGCAGGCGCACCCGCGGGGTGGGTCACGTTCGTGAGCGTGCAACCGACCTCGAGCAGCAGGCGCGGCGGAGTCGTGTCGAGCATGAACCCAAGGTGCGGATCGCCCGTGGTCGAGCTGTCGCCGCCCGAGCGGAAGGCGCGCACGACCTCGCCCGTCGTGCTCTCGATGCTCCCGTTGCCGGCGAGGGCCACTCGCGCGCCGTTCACTCCGCGCAGCGAGTGCTCGCCCTGTGTCCGGATCCGCAGTCCGAGGTTGGCGCGAGCGATCGACGTCGCCGCGGGCAGGCCCGGTCGGCCAGCGGAGCGAGCGTCGACGAGCACCCGGGTCGAGTGGAAGCGTCCGCCGTGGAGCGCGCCGTGGCTCGGATCGATGCGCACGTTCGCGGCCAACGCGACATCGAGCTTCTCGCCCTGCACGAGCGCGACCGCGCGCTCGCTCACCGACGCCGCGTCCAGCACGTCGTCGAACGTGATCGCCAGCGTGGCGTTGCGCGGCACGCAGTCGAACGGCGGAAGTTCGTCCACGGCGAAGCTGCGGTCAGCGATGCGCTCGACGGAGCTCTCGGCGCGCCGCAACGCTCGCATGAATTCGCGGGAGCTGGCGCGGTGTCGGATCGTGAGGACCTCGCGGCCGCTGGCGCGCGTCGCGAGCTCGAAGTCCGCGTCGTCCGAGGCGATCTCGGCGCCGATCAGGACGTCGCGCAGGACCAGTCGGTTCGCGAGCGCTCCATCGGCGTCCTCAGCGAGGTCCTCGCAGGGCGCATAGATGTCGACGAGCCTGCCCCAGGCCACCGAAACGACTCGCAACGCCTTTGCGGCGCCGTCGGCGTGCTCCGCGGCGACGAAGCGCGTCCCGGTCGCCGGGTCTTCCGCGAGTTCACCGACGTGCGGGGTCGTCGCCAGTTCGGCGCTCGCGCCGTCCGGAGCGATGGAAGTGTCGCTGCACGAACTGGTGATCCAAGCCGCCGCCATCAGCGCCAAGACGCTGCGAGTGCAGGTACGCATGCCTCTCTTCCCTTCGTTGGAGTTCGTCCGCGCCGCTGCGGGCTCGACGCCGGACCTGGTTGGGTCGCTCGGGCGCAACGGGACGTCGGCGCGTCGATGACGAGCAGCTTGCGAGTCGCAATGCGCCGGGCAGTCAGGCGCGGACTCGCGCCGAACCGGGGCCCCGGACCAGTGCGCTGCTAGAGCGCGCGCCGCATACGGTCACACGCTCGAAGCCGTCGCCGCGCCGTCGTGACGCGTCGAGCAACAGTCCGCGTCGACGCGACGGCTGCTCGGGGCCGGGCGCTGACGCGCGCCGCGTACGCTGCGGCGCTGCTTGCGCGGGTGCGTTCGTGAACTCGCGGAGTTCGCCCGCGGAGCGCCTGGGCGCAGAGTGGTCGCTGCCTCCGCCGTGAATCAGCTCGGTTCGACGCGTTCGGTCGGATGCGACATGGCGCAGCTCCTCGCCGCTCGAGTTCACTCGTTCGCTGCGCTGCGCCGGTCGAGCACGCCTCGCAGCTACGACCGGTGCTCACGGCGCGGCTCACTCGGGCCGATGCGCGAGTCGAGTCAGCCGCGCGCGATCTTCGTGCGCAGCTCGCCCAGGCCTTCGATGGCGC
>CALFYL010000150.1 GCA_937952135.1 uncultured Planctomycetia bacterium | reverse complement strand
CTCGTTGCGCCCGCGCCGATCGAGGGCGTGCGCCTCGTCGTCAAGCGCTGAAGCTCTGACGCCGTGGCGCGAGCGATCTTCGGCCGCGCGCAGCGCGCGCCGCTCCGTCGCTCGGCGGTTCTAGCGAGCCTCGCTCGAGGCGCAGTGGGCTGGGCGCGCAGGCGTTGTGGCGTCGATGGACTGCGCCTAAGATTCCTCTCAGCAGGTGCGATGAGACTTTCGATTCAACTAGAGCGCGAAGACGACGGGCGCTGGATCGCGGAGGTGCTCAAGCTGCCCGGTGTTCTTGCATACGGCGCGACCGCTGAGGAAGCCAATTCCAGAGTGCAGGCGCTCGCCCTTCGTGTCGTCGCCGATCGCATCGATCACGGTGAATCGACCGCGGCGCTGGTCAGCATCACCTTCGCCGCTGCATGAGCGATTGGCTGAGCACGCGCGCGCCGCGAGTGCTGGCGGCGTTGCTTCGCTTGGGTTGGGCGGTGAAGCGACAGACCGGCTCCCACCGGGTGCTCGCCAAGATCGCCAAGGCGACGGGGCTCACACCAAGTGACCTGTGACTGGCGTCATGGACTCCCAGATCGACACCGCAGACGCCGAGGACGAGGTTCTGCCCCCGACGTCGCTGTACAAGTTCAAGCCTCCGCCGCGTTTGAGTGATGAGAAGGACCTCGAGCGACATCGAGCGCTTGTCGAACGCTCGTCGCTCTGGTTCGCAAATCCGTCGACATTGAACGACCCATTCGACTGCATGCCTGCGCTCGTCGAGGATGCGACGGATGAGGACCTCGAACGCTACTTGCGCATAGTTGCTCCGCGCAGGCTGGCCGGGGTCTCAGAGCGTGATCGCGCGACCAGGTTGTCGCACGTCAGAGAGAGGCTCAGAAGCGCGGAATTTATTCGCGACACGTTTCGGCAGCAGTTGCAGGGCCTCGGCGTGCTCTCTCTGACAGAGTCGTGCGAGGAGCCGCTCTTGTGGGCGCACTACGCGGACGGCCATCGAGGCTACTGCGTCGAGTTGGACCTTAACGACCAGTGGGAAGTGCTTGAGCGCGAAACGCTGTTGCCTATCCGGGTGCGATACGCCTCGGCGCGTCCGGTTGTAGGCACTCGAACGCTGTTGCGAGCGCTGTCGGGTGAGGCCAAGCTTCCGCTGTTCGAGTGGCTCACGGCCAAGGACATCCGCTGGCAGTACGAGCGGGAGTGGCGGCTCGTCGGGGAGACCGGAGCTCTCTGCCGTCCCGTCCCGTCGCACTGCGTGCGCGCGGTCATCTTGGGCGCGTGCTGTTCGCCGGAGGCCGAGTCCACACTGCGACGCTGGTGCGCGAAGCGCGAGAGTCCCGTCAAGATCCGTCGAGCGCTCGCAGCTCCCGACACCTTCGATCTCTCGATCGTGGACGCGGACGGCTGATCGGCGCGGGGCCACGACTCGACTGACCGCCGACCTACGGCGCAACCTCACCCGCCTCGCGTGGTGCGCCCAGGTCCAGCGCGCGCCATGTCTCGCCGTCGAGATACTCCAGCGTCGGCGCGCCCGTGTCGGCGGCGACAACGCGCTCGGGGATGTCCGCGAGCTTCAGCGCGGCGCGCGCGAGCAAGCGGCGCAACTCGTAGTCGCCGCGCGCTTGCCCAGCGAGTCCCGTGACGGTGAAGGTCGCGGTCGCGAGTCCGCCGAGGACTGTGCTGCGCAGTCGCCGCTGGAGTCTGGGGTTGGAGCGCGTTGTCTCGCGGAGAAGCTGTGGAATCCGCTTCGGATCGTCCCAGCCGCTCTCGTCGAGCGCGAGTCCGCGCTGGAGGGCGCTCGCGCTCAGGACTTCGAGCGATGCGATCGCGTCCACCAGCGCCTCGGCTTGATCGCCGCGCGTCGAGTAGCGCGTGCGGAGTCGCTCGAACTGCGCTTCGCCGCTGGGATCGTGCCTGAACGAAACGACCAGCTGCGCGGCGCGGTCCAGATCGCGGTGCTCCAGTGCCGCGGCGGCGAGGTGTTCCGCGCGCACCAGAGCAAAGCGCTGCGCCAACTTTGCGAAACGCGCACTTGCCGCCGCATCCAGCTCGAGCGTGCGGCGGGCAGCGTCGGACAACTCGGCCATCGCAGCTTCAGCGCTTCGGTTGCCGCTCGGCGTCAGCGCTTCGATCGAGGTCAGCCAGGCGCGCTCCTGGTCGCTCAGGGTCGTGGCGAAAAGCACGCCCCCGACGTGATTCCCGTCCTGCTCGAACCACGAGTGCTGCGGCGCCCTGAGCACCGTCTCCTTCAAGTCACGAAACTGGTTCTTCGTGATCCAGTTGTCCTCGCGAAACACGCGCGCCGCCAAGGGCGCGCCGCTCTCGCGCAGTTGCCGCAGCACGTCGACGCGCGCGACCGGTCGGTAGACGAGCGCGGCCAAGGCCTGGGCGAGGACGCCGAAGTTGTCGCGCGCAAAGCGCCCGACAACCGAGTCCGGGAAGAC
This sequence comes from uncultured Planctomycetia bacterium, assembly GCA_937952135.1. Taxonomy (GTDB): domain Bacteria; phylum Planctomycetota; class UBA1135; order UBA1135; genus WYBT01. The sequence continues at coordinate 570 of CALFYL010000150.1, read as the reverse complement.
CGGCGCAACGAGCAGGATCGCGCCCGGGCGCGCGCCGCGCTCGAGCGCCAGTGCGCACGCGATCGCTCCCAGGCTCGTGGCGCGAATGGCGACTCGCTGGGGCGCGCCGTTCGCGAGCTCAAGCGCCGTGCGCCACATCAGCCACGCGTCCCGTCCGAGGTTGTCGGCGTGAGCCTCTCCGCTCGACGCGCCGATGCCGGCGTAGTCGACCATGAGCGACGCGTAGCCGTGGTCGGCGAAGTTCCAGGTGATCGCGTCGAGCGGCAGGGCGAGAAACGCTGGCGACTGCGCCGAGCCGAGCAGGTGGAGGACCACCGGCGCGTTCGCGCCAGCCGGCACGAACACTCCGCGCAGCTTGTCGCCGTTCTCCGCTTCGATCTCGATGCGCCGCGTGTTCGGCGGGTACAGCGCGAGCGCCGCGTCCAAGTCGGGCTTGGGCAGGGGCCTCAGCACCGGCGGCGCCATGCAACCGCCGAGCGTCGAGCACGACGCCAGTGCGAGCATCGCGCGGCTCCACGCCTTGGCGGTTGGGAGTTCACAGAGCTTCATCGCAGCACGGAGAGAGGCGAA
>CALFYL010000149.1 GCA_937952135.1 uncultured Planctomycetia bacterium | reverse complement strand
CGGGCGGGTCGACGTCCAGATAGCCCAGGGCGCGCAGGCCGCGCGCGTCGGCGCCGCCCCCGCCGCGAACCGCGCCGTCCCCGTCGATCGGATTCCAGCCGCTGCGATAGGTCTCGAGCGCCCCGCGCAGCCTTTCCACGAGCTCGGGCTGCGCCGCCGCGATGTCCACCAGGCCCTCGCGGTCCGTCCGCAGGTCGTGCAGCTTCCAGGTGAACTTCGGCGCAGCGCCGTGGCGCACGAGCTTGAACGGTCCGTCGTAGATCGCGATCTGCGTGCGGTCGTAGCGCGGCATGTCGCGGTGCTCGACGAGGATCGCGCGCTCCCCTTCGGGCAGCTTCGTGACGGCGCGGCCGACCATCTCCTTCGGCGCCGCGAGGCCGGCGAGCTCGAGCAGCGTCGGCGCCACGTCGACTCCGCTCACCGGCGTGTGAACGACGCGCCCTTCGCCGCCGCCGGCCGCGCGCACTAGCAGCGGCACGCGCACCTGGCACTCGAGGATGTCGGAGTGCTCGAGCCGACCGCCCTCGCCGAAGGCCTCGCCGTGATCGGAGGTCATCACGAGCGCGGTGCGCGCGAGGTCGAGGCGGCCGAGGAACGCATCGACCTTGCCGTCGAGCTCGAACAACTCGCTGTCGTACAGCGTCACGAGCCGCGCGTGGTCCGCGTCCGTCATGCTGTAGCCCTTGCGCGCGTGCACGCGGTCGCCGCGCTCCGAGTAGCCGTCGACGATGCCGTCGTAGGGCTCGTCGAAACGCTCGAGCGCTTCCTCGTGCGGGAGATACGGCCAGTGCACGTCGTAGAGGTTCACGAAGCAGAACCACGGCCGCGGATCGTCCTGTTGCGTCCAATCGAGCGCTTCGCGCAGCACCTCGTCGGCAGGGCGCTGGTAGTCCTGGAACCAGTGCGGGAGGTCGTTGAAGCGCAGCGCGGGCACGAACTTGGCGACCAGCGCCTGCAGGTCGTGCACGAGCGCCCAGCCGTGCGTGTACGTCACCCACGGATCGACGCGGTCGCTGTAGCGCTCGAAAGCGTGGCTCACGCCGCTCGGCGCGCGCAGCACGTCGGTGCCGACGAAGCCGCCCGTGCGATAGCCCGCTTCGCGCAACGTGCGCGCGAGGTTCGGAACGCTCAGCGGATTGAAGCGCCGGTGCATCAGGCGCGCGCCGTGGTGCGAGGGGTGCACGCCGGTGAGCATCGAGAGGTGCGACGACAGCGTGTAGACCGACGCGGAGCGCGCGTTCTCGAAGCGCAGCGACTCGGAGGCGACGCGTGCGAGGTGCGGCGTGGTGTCGCGCGAGTAGCCGTAGGGCGTCGTGTTCTGCGCGCGCGCGGTGTCCCACACGAGCAGGAGCAGGTTCGGGCGCGGCGGAGCGGAGCTCGAGCGGACCTCGACCTCGGCGTGATGGAAATCGAGCAGGAAGCCGCTCGCGACCGCGGCGAGCGTCAGCGGCGCGAGGGTGCGGGCCGCGCTCGTGCGAGCGGCGAGCGAGCCGAGGACGCGCACGAAGAACACGAGGAGCAAGAGCGCGGCGAGGACCTCGATCCACGGCCGCGGCTGCGCCAGTCCGCTGAGGTCGCCTCCGATCTCGGTGTAGTCGTCGACGATCGAGTGCAGCACGACCGGAAGCGCGGTCCAGGCGAGCGAGCGAAGCACGACACGCGCGAGATGGGCTCGCTCGACGCTCGGCGAAAGGCGCGGGAGGATCCAGCGATCGAACGCGGCCGCGGGAAGCTGCGCGAGCAGCGCGAACGCGCCCCACAGGGCGAGTGCTTGCACATACGCGCCGGCGCCGAGCGGCCAGTGGCTCTGCTCCGCTCGCAGCAGCGCCGTGTCGAGCGCGGCGAGCACGCAGGCGACGACGAGCACCGACACCGCTCGCGCGGAGAGCGGGATCGGCGCGGGCGGAGCGTCGCGGACGAGCGGAGGCGAGGCGGTCACGGGCGTGGAGGACTTTTCGCGTGGCTCGGGGGCGCGACTCGAGGGCAATTCGGCAAGGCGGGTCGAGGCGACCGTGCAGGCGCTATCGAGCGCACGATGCAGCGCTCATCCGTTGCTGGAGCGGCCGTCGGAGGGCGCGTCGGAGGGCGTGGCGGGCGGCGTGTCGGGCGGATCGGTCGACGGCAGCGGTTCGGCCGGGAAACGCACTTCGAGGCTCGCGCCCTCGATGTCGCGAACGAGGGCCGTGACCAGCCGGTCGAGCGCCCACAGCACGACGGTGCGCGCGCGCTCGCGTGGGTCGGGCGCGACCTCGGCCGAGGCGAAGTGCGGCACGTTGCGCGCCTTGTCGTTGCGCTTGCGCTGCTCTCCGAAGGGGCCGCGCGCCAGCACGCGGGGTTCGGGCAGATTCACGACCACGCACATGCCGTCGCGCGCCGTCGCTTCGACCGGGAAATCCGCGAGGTCGACGCCCCACACCTCGACTTCGCCCGCGTCGCGATCGGGGCCGACGGTGTGCGTGACCAGCCACGGCTCGTCGGACGAGAAGTGCAGTTGCACGATGCGTTGGTGGACGAAGCCGCGGCCGAACTCGAGCCAGTGAGCCACGCGAGGCTCGCCGCTCTTCGGTGCGTCGGCGCGCGCGCGCTGCATGCGCTCGCGCAGTTGCGGCGACATCCACTTGAAGACCACGCTCGTGACCCCCATCCCCACCGCGACCAGCACGACGAGCACGAGCAAGCCGTTGATGCGGCGCGGGCCGCGCGCGGCGGCGGACGAAGGTTGGCTGGACACGCGGAACATTGTGGAAGCCCCGAGGTGAGACTTCCACCGCGCGCGTGGAGTCCTCGCTCGCGGCGCGCACGGCCGCCCCAGCGCGGGGGAGATAGCTCGTCGCCGCGGCGGGACGTCGCGATACGCTGCTCCCCATGACGCGGCGCATCTACATCGGCGACATTCAAGGCTGCCGGGACGAGTTGGAGCGCCTGCTCGAAGCGCTTCGCTTCGACCCGGCCGACGACGAGTTGCAGCCGGTGGGCGACCTCGTGAACCGCGGGCCGGACTCCCTGGGCGTGCTTCGGCTCTTGCGCGCGCACCGAACGGGCGGCGTGCTCGGCAACCACGACGTGCACCTTCTGCGCGTCGCGGCGGGCCTGCGCGAGGCCCGCGAGGACGACACCTTCGGCGACGTTCTCGCCGCGCCCGATCGCGAGGAACTGCTCGCGTGGCTGCGCGAGATTCCTTTCGTGCGGAAATGGCCGGATGTGTGGATGGTCCACGCGGCCCTGCACCCGGCGTGGTCGGATCCCGAGCAGGAGCTGCGCGGTCTCGATCCGCTCGCGCACCACCCGGCGATCGACTTCGCGACGCGCGCCCGCTATTCGAACCCGAGCGGCGATCGGCCGCGCAGCGACTGGCCGCCTCCGCACGCGCCGTACGCTCCGTGGTTCGAGCACTGGTTCGAATCCCGCGTCGGCGACCACCGCACCGTCGTGTACGGCCACTGGGCGCGCATGGACCTCGTGCTGCGCCCGCGCCTGCGCGGCCTCGACTCGGGCTGCGTGTGGGGCGGCCATCTCTCGGCGTGGATCGCCGAGGAGGACCGCATCGTGCAAGTCAAAGCCGCCAGGCCCTACGCGCGCTACGGCGAGTGAGCCGTCGCACCGAGCTGGCTTCGCGCTGGCGGTTTCGCGCTTGGCGGTTTCTCGCTCGGCGGTGATCAGGTGCGCGCCGCGGCGTCGATCCACTCGGCGAACGCGCGCCGGTACAGGTCGCCCTCGAGGAGTTGCTGCGGGTCGCAGCGGCGCTTGAGCGCCGCGAAGGCCTGCATCTTGTCGCGCGGAAGGAAGCGCGCCGCGTCCGAGGCGTCGACGACCGCGTCCTTGGCGAAGTAGAAGCGCCCGCCCGCGGAGATCACGAGCTCGGTCAACTCGCCGCACAACTTCCAAAGCTCCTCGCGCCGGCTCGGGCTGACCTTGAAGTCCATCGCCATGCTCCAACCGTCGACCGCGTGCGTCAGCCAGAACGGATCGGGGCGGTGGCGCTTGAACACGCCGAGGTACGGCACGTGGCCCGCGCGGCGGCAGCGCTCGAGGATCTCGGTGTGCACGGCGTGCGCGTGCTCGTGCGGCACGAACGGCTGGTACTGGATCAAGCCGAAGTCGCGGCGGCGCTGGCCGTAGGCCCACTTCCAGTTCGGCACGTAGTCGAGCAGGAACGCGAAGCCCGCGTGCGACTGCAGGTACGGCGGCGCCATGCTCTCGAGCCGGCCCGCGACGCACTTCGCGGCGTTGATCGAGCGCATCCCGAGGTCGTGGTTGAAGAGCCGCAGGATGCGCCAAACCTGCGATTTGGGGAACGCGCCGAGGATGTTCGCCGGCAACTCCTGGTGCGCGATCCGCAGCGTGTCCTGCGGTCGCGGGTCTTCGCCCGGCGCGAGGTAGTCGGCGCGGTGGATGAGCCCGCGACCCGCGCGGTCGCCGCCGGCGAAGCAGTCGATCCAGCCGACGAGGTAGTCGGCCTCGTGCTTGGTCGCCTCGAAGTAGTCCATCATCTCGCGCAGCGTTCGCGGGCTCGACGCGCTCACACGCACGTCGCCCGAATGCACGCGCTTGGTCTGCAGCACGATGCGCGTGAACGCGCCGAGCAACCCGAAGCCGCCGATCGCCGCGTGGAACAAGTCCGCGTTCTGCTGGCGGCTGCAGGTCTTCAACTCGCCGGTGGGCAGCGCGATGTCGAACTCCAGGCACGCGTCGCCGATCGTTCCGACCGCGAAGTTGTTCTTGCCGTGGATGTTCGCCGCGAGCGCGCCCGCGACGGTCGGAAACATGGTCCCCGACACGACGCGCGGCCAGAAGCCGAGCGGAACGATCGTTTTCCAGAGCTTCTCGATGGTCACGCCGGGCTCGAGCGTCGCGACGCCGGTCTGCACGTCGAATGCGAGCACGCGGCTGAACTGCGAAATGTCGAGCACGAGCCCGCGCGAGTTCATGCTCGCGTCCCCGTAGCTGTTGCCGCCGCCGCGCAGCACGAGCGGCGCACCGCGCTCGCTCGCGATGCGGAAGCACTCGAGCACTTCCTCGACCGAGCGCGGGCGCAGGACGTGCGCGTACGCGCCGACCGCCATGCCCCAGCCTTCGACGTACTCGTAGCGCTCGGGCACCCGCCGCTTCGCGCGCAGGGCGAGCTCTCGCATCGCGGGCGCCATCAGATGTTCAGGCCCTTGAACACGAACGAGGGGATGTTGCGGATCACGAAGCCGACGAGCCGCCACTTGAAGGGCACGAAGACTTCGTTCTTCCCGCGGCGCGCGGCTTTGAGGATGGCGCTCGCGCAGTCCTCGGCTGAGATCGCGCCTTTGATCGTGCGGCCCTGCGCGCGCGCCTGCGCGACCATCGCCGTCTCGACGAAGCCGGGCTTGATCGTGCACACGTGCACGGCCCAGTCCGCGAGGCGGTTGCGCAGCGCCTCGAGGTAGTGGTTCATCGCCGCCTTCGTCGTGCCGTACACCGGATTGCCCTTTCGGCCGCGCTCGCCCGCGATCGACGAGATCCCGACGATCACGCCCGAGCGCTGCGTCCGCATCAGATTCGCCGCCGGATTGAGCCACGCGACGCACCCACCGACGTTCACCGCGAGCATCTCGAGGTCCTTCGCGGTGTCGAACTCGTTCGGGCCGACTTCGAGCATCGCGCCCGCGGCGTACACGATCAGGTCGAGGCCGCCGAGCTGCTGCACAGCCTTGTCGAAGGCCGCCTCGACGTCGTCGAAGCGCGCGACGTCGTGGACCAGCGGGATCACGCGGCCCGGACCTCGGTGGCCTTCGCGCGCGAGTTGTTCGAGCTGTTCCGAGCGCCGCGCGACCGCCACCACGTCGACGCCTTCGCTCACCAGTTGCCTCACGAGCGCGGCGCCGATGCCCGAGCTCGCGCCGACCACGATCGCGCGGCGCTCCTTCGCACGTCGAACCGCGGGCCCCGCCGCCGGCTCGTGGTGATCGTGGTGGTCCGGATCGTGGCGCTCGGGGAGCGGGGCGTGCGCGGAACGGTGCGGATCGGCCGCGGGCGAGGCGTGGTGCGGAGTCGAGGCTTGGGACATGAGGGCGACCATTGTTTCGGAATCCGGCTCGGGATTCCAAAGCTCGATTCGGGCCGCGCCGGCACGAAGTCCGTGCCGACGCCCACTCCGACGGCCGTTTCAGAACAGTCGCAGCGAGCTCTCGCCCTCGAAACGCGCGCAGGGCTGCGCCGTTCCGCACTCCCAACCGAAGAGCCGAACCTGCTCGTACCACGGCCAGCCGTCGAACTTGGTGCGCGCGCGAGGCGCGGCGTTCTCGGCGCCGTTCCACGGCGAGACGTAGCACCGCCACGCGTCCGCCCGCCTCGAGGAACGCACGTGGATCGGATCGCGGCCGTACCACTCGAGCTGCGGGTCGACCTTCGCCAGTCCGCGCTCGACAGCGAGCTTCTCCAGCCGCGCCTCGAGCTCGCGCGCTTGCTCCAGCAGCCGTCCACGCTCGATCGAATGCCACGGGAAGAGCAGCTTCGCCCAGAAACGAAAGGCCGCGGGAGAGATGCGCTCGACGTTCGCGAGCGGAAGCCCGGTGATCACGGCGCGGGCGCCGTGCGCGGCGAGTCGATCGAGCGAGACTTCGAGCCAGCCCTGCACCTGCGCCGCGCTCGCGCCGAAACCAAGGTCGTTGCCGACGTCCGTGACGAGCGCGTAGGTCGGCCCCGCAGGCGCTGCGTCGAGCGCTCGCCACAAGCCGCACGCATCGATGCCCGGCAAAACTCGGCCGAGGAAGCGGCTCACTTGGCCGTAGGAACGGCCGCAACCGCAGGCGGCGAAGGTCTCGAGCGGCGCGCCGAGTCGCGCGCGCGCGGCGGAGGCCGCGGCGTTCAATCCGATGGCGAGGTTGGACGCGCCGAGCAGCACCACGCGCGCGCAGGAACTTTGAGCCGCCATCGCGCGCCTGTTCTAATCGCTTCCGCGCGACGTTGCACTCCAGCACTCGCGCTCGACGAACATGACAAGCATCCCCCACTTCAGCGCTCGCACGCTCTTCGCTCTCTCCCTCGCCTTCGCCAGCGCCGGCTGTGGGGACGATCGACCCGCGCCGCCGACCCAGGCCGAGCAGTTGGCGCGCGAGTTCGCCGCCGCACATTTCAACAAGGCGAGCGCGAACCTCGCCGAGGCGCGCGCGGCGCTGAAGCCGCTCGTCGAGAGTGCGAAACCGAAGTTGCGCGACCTCGTGCACGCGGCGGTGATCGAGATCGAGCTCGTCGACATCGAGCGCGCGCGCGCGCTGCTCGACCGCGCCGCGAAGCTCGACGGCGCGGACGCGGCGCTCAACTACAACTACGGCCGCCTCGCGGAGCTCGAGGGCGAGTTCGAGATCGCCGCCGCGGCCTTTCGCAAGGCGCTCGCGGCGGCCCCGACCGATACGCCGACGAAGATCCACCTCGCGAGCGCGATCGAGGAGACCGATCCCGCCGAGGCCGAACGCTTGCTGCGCGAGATCGTCGCGCACGGCGTCGAGAACGAAGGCGGTTGGTACGCCTCGGCGCTCATCAAGCTCGGCAATCTGATCCGCTTGCAGGAAAGCCGCGTCGACGAGGGCTTCGAGCTGCTCAAGCAGTTCGACGCGCTGACCGTGAAGGCGCCGAAGCCCGAGGAGTACTCGCGCGGCAACCTGGGCCGCGTCACGTGGCCGGGACCGAGCGGAACCAAGCCCGCAACGGCGGCGCGTGAGCTGAAGTTCGCCGCGCCCGCGACGATCGCGCCCGAGCTCGGCGGCGCGGAGAAGCTGCTCGCGCGCGACCTCGACAACGACGGCCGGTTCGACCTCGTCGGCTACGGTCCGAAGGGGCTCGCGGTCGCGTTCCAGCGGAGCGGCGGCGCGTGGGAAGGCCGCAAGCTCCTCGCCGAACCCGTTGATTTCGCGCTCGCGCACGACTTCGCGAACGACGACACCGTGGACTTCCTCGTCGCGCGCGGCGCGCAGCTCACGCACTTGCGCGCGACGAAGGGCGAGAACGGTGCGCTCGAATGGACTTCGCTCGCGGCGCCGCGGTTGCCGGCCGCGCCTGCGAACGGCCTCGCGCTCGATTTCGATCACGAGGGCGACCTCGACCTCCTGTTCGTGGGTTCCTTCGGCTCGGCGCTGCTGCGCAACGACGGCGCGGGCAAGGAGGGCGGCGGCTTCGTCGACGTGACGGAGAGCAGCGGTCTTCCGCGCGCCGGCTCGTTCACGTGGTGCGCGATCGAGGATTTCGACACGGACCAGGACGTCGATCTGCTGCTCGGCGGCGCCGGTGGAATCGCGGTTGCGAGCAACCTGCGCGCCGGAAAATTCGAGCTGAAGCCCGCCTGGATCGCGGGGGTCGCGGCGGCGGAGCTCGCGCCGGTGCTCGCCGACTTCAACGCCGACGCGCGGCCCGACGTGTGGAGCGCCAGCGGCTCGACCACCTTCGCACGCAAGTTCGAGGGCGCGCTCGCCGCGGGTGTAGCGGGCCCCGCCGGCGCGGACCTCGCGGGCTCGCGCGAGCTGTGGTGCGTCGACCTCGACCTCAACGGCGCGGTGGACGTGGTCGGCTCGCGCGCCGGGGCTCTCGACGTGCGCTACGACGTCGGCCTGCCGAGCGAACGATCCGCGCGCATCGAGCTCGCGGACGGCGCGACCGCGGCGCTCGTCGAAGACCTCGACGGCGACCTCGCCTGGGATGCGATCTGGCCCAGCGCCGCGGGTGTCGTGTGGCAGCGCGGCTCGCTCGCCGGCGCCAACGCGGTGCGTCTCGCGTTCCGCGGCACGAAGGACAACCGGCGCGGCATCGGCGCCGTCGTCGAGCTCCGCGCGGGTCCGATCTACCGCCGCACGTTCTGGCGCGGCGAGGCCACGCTGCTCGGCGTGGGCGAGCAGAGCGGCACGGACATCGTGCGCGTGCTGTGGCCCAACGGAGTGTTCCAGTACGAGCTGCGGCGCGACCTTGGCGATCGCGCGGCCACTGGCGGCGGCGCGCTCGGCGCGCTCGAGCAGCAGGAGGGCCTCGCCGGCTCGTGCCCCTTCCTCTACACCTGGAACGGCCGCGAGTACGAGTTCATCTCCGACGTGCTCGGCATCACTCCGCTCGGCCTGCCGATGGCGCCGGGCATGCTCGTGCCGCCCGACCACGACGAGTTCGTGCTCGTGAAGGGCGAACAGCTCGCCGCGAAGGACGGCGTGTTCGAGCTGCAATTCACCGAGGAGCTGCGCGAGGTCACGTACCTCGACCGCGTGCGGCTCGACGTCGTCGATTCGCCCGCCGGCACGGAGATCTTCCCCAACGAGCTGTTCTCGTTCCCGCCGTTCCCCGAGGAACACACGCACACCGTGCGCGGCGCGCTGAGCCCGACGAAGGCGCTCGGTAGCGACGGCGCGGACTGGACGCGCGAGCTCGCGGCGATCGACGACGAGTACGCCGAGCCCTTCGAGCCGGCGCCGTCGCAGTTCCTCGGGCTGGCGACGCCGCACTGGATCGAGCTCGAGTTCGACGTCGAGCGCGTGCGCGCGGCGAAGAAGCTGCGCCTCGTCGCCACCGGCTGGTTCTATTGGACCGACGCGAGCGTGAACATGGCGAGCGCCTACGACCCCGAGCAGGAGTTCGTGCCGCCGATGATCCAGCTCCAGGGTGAGGACGGCGAGTGGCGCCCCGCGGGCCCGCCGATCGGCTTCCCGGCCGGCAAGACGAAGACCATGGTCATCGATCTGACCGGTCTGCTGCCGCGAGACACGGCGCGCCTGCGCTTGTTCAGCACGCTGCGGCTGTACTGGGACTCGCTGCGCCTCGCGGTGGACGACGACGACGCGACGTTGCGCCGCCACTCGCTCGAGCCGAAGACGGCGACGCTCTGGCCGCGCGGCTTCAGCCAGCCCTTGCCGCCGAAGTCGCGCCGCGAACCCGAGCGCTTCGACTGGAAGGTGCTCGCCGAGCGGCCGCGCTGGAACCAGCACCCCGGCCTGTACACGCGCTTCGGCGAGTGCGTGGAGCTCGTCGGCGCGATCGACGACCAGCTCGTGATCCTCGGTGCGGGCGACGCGCTCACGCTCAACTTCGACGCGACCGCGTTGCCGCCGCTCGAGGAAGGTTGGCGCCGCGACTACCTCGTGTTCCTCGACGGTTGGGCGAAGGACCGCGACCCGAACACGCTTCAGGCGCTCAACGTCGAGCCGCTGCCGTTCCACGGCATGAGCGGCTATCCCTACCGCGCGGACGAGCAGTTCCCGGACGGCCCGGAGCACCGAGCGTGGCGGCTGAAGTGGAACACGCGCGCGGGCGTCGAGTTCATCGAGCGGCTCGCGCCGAACGACTGAGCGGCCGAGCCCAGAGCTCGCTCAGAGCGCGCCTTCGAAGGCCTCGATCGCCTGGCGGAAGCTCGGCGCCATCGGCGCGCTGCGCTTGGCCTTGGGGTCGTAGATCACGAGCACCGCCTGCGCCTCGCACCAGATCGGACCGTTCGCGCCTTCGCGCACGCGGTAGCTCTGCTCGATCGAGCTCGTGCCCAGACGCGCGGTCACGACCTCGATCTCCACCTCGACTCCGCCCTTGCCCGGCGCGACGAAGCGGATGTTCGTCTGCGCGAGAAGGAACGGGAAGTGCCGCCCTTCGAGCAGGCCCAGCTTCTGAAAGTAAGCGTGGCGCGCCTCCTCGAGCAGCGTGAGGTACACCGCGTTGTTGAGCACGTTCTGGTTGTCCTCGTCGGACCAGCGCGTGCGCGCCTTGCAGCGGAACCGGATGCGCGAGGACTCGGGAACCTGGGGCGCGTGCATGGGCGGCGCGGATGTTAGCGCGCGGGCCGCGGAGATTCCTGCACGGGCTCGCCGGGCTCGGCCGCAACCCCGGGCGCGACCTCGGGCGTCGCCACGAGCGGCCGCGCGGCTGGACGACGCGCGACGACCCACACACCGGCGAAGGTCAGAACGGTCGAGAGCACCATGTTTTCCGGCAGCGGTTCGCGCAGCCAGAGCTGGCTCGCGAGCACCGTGATCGCCGGCTGGATGAAGATGAAGCTCGCCGTCGTCGACGCCGACACGCGCGCCAGCGCATAGACGTTGAGCATGTACGTCAGCACCGTCGGTCCGACGACGATGTACGCGAGCGACCACCAGCTCTGGAGCGAAGCGCCGCTCGGCAGAGGGTCTTCGCCGAGCGCGAGCAGCGGCGCGGCCCAGGCCGAGAGACCGAAGACCCACGCGACGACGACGAGCGGCGGATAGCGCGCGAGCAGCGGCCGCGCGATGACGAGGTAGATCGCGTAGCAGAACTCGTTGGCGATCACGAGCAGGTTGCCCGTGAGGTGCTCGGGGTCGAGCCCGGCGCCGCGGCCGAAGAGCAAGATCGACGCGCCGGCGAAGGCGAGCAGCATGCCGCCGGCACGCACGCGGTCGAAGCGCTCCTGGCGCAGCGCGATCGCGACCAGCACGGTGAACACGGGGATCAGCGGCAGGAGCAGCGCCGTGCTCACGGCCGTCGAACGCTTGAGGCCTTCGAGGAACAGCGCCATGTTGAGCACGACGCCGAGCAGCGCGCACAAAAACAGGCGCCCGAGGTCGCCGCGGCGCACGAGCGCGGCGCGGCCGTGCAGCGCGAAGGCGATCGAGAGCAGCGAGAGCGCGCCGACCGCGATGCGCCAGGCCGTCACGGAGCGCGGCGAGAAGTCGGCGAAGGCGTACTTGCCGATGACCGGGAACAGCCCGAAGAGCAGTTGGACGACCAGGAGCGCGACCACGCCCTGGCGGCGGGCGGCGATCTGCGCCGGGCTCAGCGTGATGTCCATCCGCCGGACGCTAACGAAAGCCCCCTTCGCCTCCCATCGCAGGCTTGCGAACCGCACAGAAGGGCGCGCGGCGAGACGTAGACTCGCCCGCCATGAAGGAACCCGCTGCAAATCGACCGGACGCCGACCGACCCGCCACGCCTCGACCCGCGGCGGTGCGGGCCTGGCCGCTCCTCGCGCGCGAGCACGGGGCCGACCTGCTGATCTGCCGGGTGCGCCACGACACCCTGACCAATCCGCGGACGGGCGCGGCGCTCAAGCGAACCGTGCTCGAGACGCCCGAGTGGTGCAACGTGGTCGCGCTGACGCCCGAGAAGCGACTCGTCGTCGTGCGCCAGTTTCGCTTCGGCACGTCGTCGGTGACGACGGAGATCCCGGGCGGCGTGGTGGATCCGGGCGAGCAGCACGCCGACGCCGCGCGGCGCGAGTTGCGCGAGGAAGCGGGCTACACGAGCGAGACGTGGAGCTACCTGGGCTGCGTGGAGCCGAACCCGGCCTTTCACAACAACCTCTGCCACCACTGGCTCGCGCTCGACGTCGCTCAGACCCACGGCCAGGAGCTCGACGGCGGCGAGGACATCGCGATCGACACGCTCTCGCTCGACGACGTGCGGGCGGAGATCGCGCGCGGCTCGATCCGCCACGCGCTCGTGATCACCGCGCTCTCGAAGGTGCTCGATCTGCGGCGCGCCGACGCGCCCGACTTGCCTTGAGCGCTCGCCGCAGCGGCGCGACCGCCGCGACGGCCGCGCGCTCCGCCGCGTTCAGACGTAGAGCTCGCCGCCGCTGCGCTTGAACTCCTCGCTCTTCTCGCGCAGGCCTTCGTCGAGCACCTCGTCCTCGCTCGCGCCGCGCTCTGCGGCGAGCTTGCGCACGTCGTCGGTGATCTTCATCGAGCAGAAGTGCGGGCCGCACATCGAGCAGAAGTGGGCCGACTTCGCACCGTCCTGCGGCAACGTCGCGTCGTGGTACTTGCGCGCCGTCTCGGGGTCGAGGCCGAGCTCGAACTGGTCCTCCCAGCGGAACTCGAAGCGCGCCTTCGACAAGGCGTTGTCGCGCTCCTGCGCGCGCGGGTGGCCCTTCGCGAGGTCGGCCGCGTGCGCCGCGATCTTGTAGGCGATCACGCCCTGCTTGACGTCCTCGCGGTCCGGCAGGCCCAGGTGCTCCTTCGGCGTCACGTAGCACAGCATCGCCGTACCCCACCAACCGATCATCGCGGCGCCGATCGCGCTCGTGATGTGGTCGTAGCCCGGCGCGATGTCCGTCACCAGCGGCCCGAGGGTGTAGAACGGCGCCTCGTGACAGTGCTCCATCTGGAGCTCGACGTTCTCCTTGATCTTGTTCATCGGCACGTGGCCGGGCCCCTCGATCATGGTCTGCACGTCGTGTTTCCAGGCGATTTTCGTCAGTTCGCCGAGGGTGCGCAGCTCCGCGAACTGCGCCTCGTCGTTCGCGTCCGCGATCGAGCCCGGCCGCAATCCGTCGCCGAGCGAGAACGACACGTCGTAGCGCGCCATCAGTTCGCAGATGCGCTCGAACTCGGTGTAGAGGAAGTTCTCCTTGTGGTGGTGCAAGCACCACTTGGCCATGATCGACCCGCCGCGCGACACGATGCCGGTGACACGCTTCTGCGTGAGCGGGATGTAGCGCAGCAACACGCCGGCGTGGATCGTGAAGTAGTCGACGCCCTGCTCGGCTTGCTCGACGAGCGTCTCGAGGAACACCTCGATGTCGAGCTTCTCGGGGCGGCCGCGGACCTTCTCGAGCGCCTGGTAGATCGGAACCGTGCCGATCGGAGCGGGCGAGTTGCGAAGGATGTGTTCGCGCGTGCGGTGGATCTCGGCGCCGGTGGAGAGGTCCATCACCGTGTCCGCGCCCCACTTGAGCGACCAGCGCAGCTTCTCGACCTCCTCGTCGATCGAGGACGCGATCGCACTGTTGCCGATGTTCGAGTTGATCTTGACCAGGAAGTTGCGCCCGATCGCCATCGGCTCGAGCTCGGTGTGGCGGATGTTGGCCGGGATGATCGCGCGGCCGCGCGCCACTTCGGCGCGCACGAAGTCGGGGTCGAGTCCCTCGCGCGCCGCGACGTAGGCCATCTCCTCCGTGATCACGCCGCGCTTGGCGTAGTACATCTGCGTCGGCGTGCGGTCGCCGCTGGCGATGCGTCGCTCGACCCAGGCCTTCCGCGGCGTCGGCAGCTCGCCGAGCGGCGCATCGGGGCCGCGGGTGTCGTACAGGTCGATCGACGAACGCCCCTCGTCGAGCCACACGCGCCGCTTCGGCACGCTCAGACGTTCGGCGCCGTGGGCGACTTCGGCGTGGACTCGCTCGCTGCGCGGGCGCCCCGAGGGCAGCGACCACGACAGCGAGATCGGGGACGACGGCGCCGGGGGCGGGTTCGTGCTCATGACAGCTTTCCTACGCCGGTATGACCCGGATCAGGTTCGAGGGGTGCATCTCAGCCGACGCGAAGCCCTCCGCTCGTCTCGCACGCAGCGCGCAATCGAGTCCAGGGCCCCAGGTCGACGCCCCCAGCCAGGGTGGGTGGTGCAAGTTGGGTCGCGGAGCCGGCGCCGAGTCGACGCCTTCCCCACCGGCACGGTAGCGCCGATCGGGCGGGCGCTCAATTTCCGCGCGAAACAGGGGCCCTCGCGAGGAACCCTCGCGACGAATCCACGCGGAAGAACCCCGCGCTGCGCTGGATGAGCCGCCCCACGGGTCAGCGGAGCGGAGCAGCTCCTGCGTTCACCCCGAGCGCGACGTGCTCCACCGCGAGCGCCGCGCCCGCGCCACGCTCACTCGTCCTCTTCTTCGTCCTCGAAGAGCTCGCGGTCTTCTTCTTCGTCGTCGTCGACGTCGTCCTCGTCGTCGTCGTCCTCGTCGTCATCGTCGTCGTCGTCGTCCTCGTCGTCGTCATCGTCGAACTCGAGGTCGTAGTCGTAGTCGCCATCGGACGAGGCCGCGGGCTCGAGCAGCGGCTCGAGTTCCGTCTCGTCGCCTGAGATGAGTTGGGAGATCTGCATGTGGTCGTGGCAGCTCAGCCGCTGGCCCTGCGGTGCGGTGCGGTGAGTCTGCGCGATGCGTTGAGTCTGCGCGATGCGGTGCTGGGAGAACGGTCGTGGCGGCGCAGCGGATCGGTCGCCGAAGGCGCGCCGTCCTGCGGGCCGCGGGCGGATCTTTTGCGGCGCGCGCGCGCTCGGCGCAAGAAAAAAGTCGCGGCGCGCCACGCGGATGGGAACGCATCGCACGCGTTCGCGCAAGCTGCTGGAGTTCGAAGCGCGCTCGAGCGTTGCCGCGAGGGCCGAACTCATGCCGTTCCTGCGGGCGGCGGACCCTCCCGTCGCAGGCGGAGTCGGCGCCCGAGGTGGTAGCGGTGGAGGGACTTGAACCCCCGACACGTGGCTTATGAAGCCACTGCTCTAACCACTGAGCTACACCGCCATCGCTGCGCAAACACGAGTCCCGCCCGGAGGCACGAGCCTCGCCCGAAGGCACGGTCTCGTCCCCAACGCGCCAGCTCGCCCCGAAGGGATCGGGGCCCGACGGGGCCGGTGAACCGACGCCCCGCGACCGCGCCGCCCGGGCCAGTGCCAGGGCAGCGGTAGTCGCACGGCGCGGCGCAACCGCCGGCGCAAGCGGGGCAGGACGTTAGCGGTCGCCTCCAGACCGGTCAAGCCGCACGCGGCACGCCGCTCGCGGTGAGGCGCCCACTGCGTCGGTTCGAGCGCCCGCGCCGCGCCCTGCGGTGCAGCGCAAAAGTTTTTTCGAGTTCTCCCGTCGGATCGCCGCCCGATGTCGTTCTTACATGTTGGTGAGTCGAGCGGTGGCACTTGCATGCCGCCCTCGCGCCTCGACAAGTCGACTCGGGTTCCAGCGCCGCGACCACACCGCGCGCGGTCCCGGGCGATCCGAAGGGGGCCAATTGCCGTGGAGAGAGACGAGGCGTTCCTGGAGACAGGAGCGCCTCGCCTGCTTTC
>CALFYL010000148.1 GCA_937952135.1 uncultured Planctomycetia bacterium | reverse complement strand
TGGGTGCTGAACCGCAACGGCGACCTGACGATCTACGAGTCGGGACCGAGCGGCGTCAACGGCTGGGGCTACGACAACACGATCGGCGTCGCGCCGTTCAAGTTCGTCAACCCCAAGACGATCGCGCTCAACTGGGACTACCTCGGCGGCTCGGTGTGGGTCGTCCACGAGAACCCGCTCGGTCCGACCGGCGCGCCCACGGGCGTGATCGGCGGCGCGGTGACGCGCGTCGACGTCGACGCGGCGAGCTTCGGCCCGCTGCCGCTGACGGGCTTCCAGTTCTTCTCGAACCCGAATTTCCGCGACCTGTCGCTGGTCGTGCGCGCTTCGGTCGGGCCCGGCCAGTTGACCGGCGTGCCGATCGACATCGCCTTCGACGAGACGAACAACATCGGTTCGGTGTCGAACGCCTTCAGCAACTACTCGGTCGGCTCGCCGATCCTCATCAACGGCAAGTCGTTCGTGAAGCCGAACGGCGGCACGCTGGTGCAAACGGTCTACCCCGACTTCATGTTCCTCGCGGTTCCGAACTCGAGCGAAGGTCCGGGCGTGGTCGACGTGATCCAGCTCACGAGCGGCAACACGCGCTTCGACACGGACGGCTACCTGCCGGGCACGCAGTCGATCCCGTGCCCCGGTGCGCGCTTCCTGAGCACGTACTTCCGTCTGTAGTGGCGGTGGCGCCCTCCGTTCGCTCCGCAGTCCGGGAGCGCTCCTGAGGGGCCGCGCCAACGATCTCACGCCGCGCCCGCGGCCGACCTCGAAGGTCGGACGCGGGCGCGGCTGTTGTTGCACACGGACCTGAATGCTCGGCGCACCGACACGGTCGGCACGCGACCCCGCGCCCAGCCACGGGCGCGCCATCGCCCGCGCACTCGGCGCCCGGATCCAACTCGCCCTCGCGCGCGCCCGTTTCGCGCCCTTGTTTCGCGCCCTTGTTTCGAAGGCCCGTCATCGCGGACACTCCCCATCCCCGGCGCCATGCCCGATCCCCGCGAAGTGCGCTCGATGTTCTCCCGGATCGCCGGGCGCTATGACCTGCTCAACCGCGTGCTGTCGCTCGGGATCGACCGACGTTGGCGCAAGCGTGCGGTCGAGTTCAGCGGCGTGGGGAGCGGCGGCTTGGTGGTCGACGCCTGCTGCGGAACCGGCGACCTGAGCCTCGCCTTCGCGGCCGTCGGCGCGCGCGTCGTCGGCGTCGACTTCACGCGCGAGATGGTGAGCCTCGCCCCGCCCAAGGCGCGCTCGACGAGCGGGGCCACGGCGTTCATCCACGGCGACGCCCTGCGCCTGCCGGTGAGGGACGGCTGCGCGGACGTCGTGTCGGTCGCCTTCGGCGTCCGCAACCTCGCCGATGCGCACGCCGGTCTGCGCGAGCTCGCGCGCGTCGCGCGACCGGGCGGACTGGTGCTCGTGCTCGAGTTCAGTCCGCCTCCGAGCGGGCTGTTCGGCAAGCTGTACTCGTTCTACTTCCAGCGCGTGCTCCCCCGCATCGGCGGCTGGATCTCGGGCGACGCCGAGGCCTACCGCTACCTTCCGCGCACGGTGTCCGCGTGGCCCGAGCCGCAGGAGTTCCGGCGCTGGATGGAGCGCGCGGGTCTCGAGGCGTGCGGGCACCGCAGCCTGAGCTTCGGCATCGCCTCGCTCCACTGGGGCCGGCGGCCCGTGGAGCGCGCAGCGTGAGCGCCAAGGCGAGCGCTCGTTCGCGCAAGTCGGCGGAGCCTTCGTCGGCGGAAGACGCCGGGCTCCAATCGCCGCTCGCACCGAGTCGTTCGCTGAGCGCGGGGTTGCTCGCGATGACGCCGCTGCTCGTGTTGCTCGAGTGGGTGCTGTGGAGCGAACCCGGCGCTCCGCGCAACGCCGGAGTGCGCGTGCTCGACCTCGCGCTGCAGCCGCTCGGAGCGCGCGCCGACCTCGTGCGTTGGGTGCTGCTCGCGCTCGCGGCCTTCGCGGCCCTCGCCGTGCTTCGCCTGCGCGGCGTCGAACTCGGCCGCACGCTCGCGCGCATCGCCCTCGAAGGCCTCGCGTTCGCGCTCGTGCTCGGACCGTTGCTCGTGCTCGCCGCGCGCGTCGCGGAGCGCTGGATCGGCGCCATCGATGTCTCATGGGATCCGACGGCCGAGCCGCCGACCCTCGCCGAAGTCGGACTCGTCGCGGGCGCGGGCGCGTGGGAAGAGCTGCTCTTCCGCGTCGGTGCGTACTCGCTCGTCTACTTGATCGGGCGGCGTTTCGCCGCGGCGCTCGGAGCGGGCGAGGGTTTCTCGCGCTTCGTGGCCGAAGTCGCCGGCTTGACGCTTTCGACGCTCGCTTTTGCGGCCGCGCACTTCGAACCCGTGACCGGCTGGCTCGGTCTTTCGGCGCGACCGTTCCGTCTCGATTCCTTTGCGTGGTTGTGCCTGGGCGGACTTTCGCTCGGGCTGATCTTCCGCTGGCGCGGCCCGGGCGTGGCCGCCTGGGCGCACGCACTGTTCAATGTGGCCCTTTGGATCGGGGTCGATCCGGACGTGATCTGGTGAGCCGTTACTTCGTGGGTCTGACCGGCGCGAGCGGGCACGTGTACGCGCGCACCCTGATTCGATCGCTCGTGAGCGCGGGCTGCGACGTGGACGTTTCGATCACGCCCGCCGGCTGCAAGGTGCTGCGCCACGAGCAAGGCTTCGACGCCGGAAACGACGGAGAGAAGCTCGCGCAGGTGCTCGCGCCCTGGCTCGGCGAGCCGGTGGCGGCGCGGGTGCGAGCGTTTCAAGGTGCGGCCGTCGAAGCGCCGCCGAGCTCCGGCACGTCGCTCACCGGCGGCGTGATCGTTTGCCCGTGCAGCATGGGCACCCTCGCGCGCGCTTCGGTGGGGTTCAGCTCGAACCTCGTCGAGCGCGCCGTGGACGTGGCGCTGAAAGAACGGCGCAAGCTGGTCCTCGTGGCGCGCGAGGCGCCGTATTCGACGCTGCACCTCGAGAACATGCTGCGCCTTTCACGCCTCGGCGCCGTGATCCTGCCCGCGAGTCCGGGCTTCTACCACGCGCCGAAGACGCTCGACGATCTCGTCGACCACGTGGTGGGGAAGGTGCTCGACGTGCTCGGCGTGCAGAACGACGTCGGCGCGCGCTGGAAGGGAATTGCGGCGCCCGACGAGGACCCTGGGCTCGGGGAAGCGCGGCGAGGGCCGCCGGACGAGGAAGGTTCGTGAGCGCCGCCGCAGCCTCGTCGCAGCTCGGCGCGTGGTTCTCGCTGGTCGCGTTTCGCCACTCGATCTTCGCGCTCCCCTTCGCGTTGCAGGGCGCATGGCTCGCGGCGCGCGGCGTTCCGCGGGCGGCCACGCTCGCGTGGATCGTCGTGTGCGCCGTCGCCGCGCGCACCTCGGCGATGGCCTTCAATCGATGGATCGATCGGCGCCTCGACGCCCGAAATCCGCGCACCGCCGGCCGCGAGTTGCCCTCGGGCCGACTCCAGCCCGCGCAAGCCCTCTCGCTCGCGGTGCTGTCCGCGGCCGTGTTCGTCGCCGCGGCGTTCGCGCTCCAGCCTCTGTGCGGAAAGCTCTCGCCGGCGGTGCTCGCGGTGCTGTGGTTCTACAGCCTCACCAAGCGCTTCACGTACTTCGCGCACGGCTTCCTCGGACTCGCGCTCGGCCTCGCGCCGCTCGGCGCGTGGCTCGCCGTGCGCGGCGATTTCGAAGGCGACCTGTGGCTTCCGATCTCGCTCGCCGCCGCGGTGCTGTGCTGGGTCGCGGGCTTCGACCTGATTTACGCCTGCCAGGACGAGCGCTTCGACCGCGAGAGCGGCTTGCACTCGATTCCCGCGCGTTTCGGCGTCGCCGCGAGCTTGCGCATCTCGCGCGCGTTGCACGTGGCGACGGTGGCGCTGCTGCTCGTCGCATGGCGGCGCGCGGACCTGGGTTGGATCTACCTGGCCGCGATCGTGCTCGCGGGGGCGCTGCTGGTCTACGAGCAGCGCCTCGTGCGCGCCGACGACCTCTCGCGTGTCGACATGGCGTTCTTCACCGTGAACGGCTGGATCGGCGTCGGATTGTTCGTCGGGCTCGCGCTCGATCTCGCCTTCGCGAGTCCGCGGCTATTCTGAGCGGGCCATGGCGAAGGAACCCGATCCGCGCGAGGTGTGGAGCGCGTTCGAGCGCGACCTCGGGGCGTCGAAGGGCCTGCCCCCGGCGACGATCGTTCGCGGCGCCGAGGGCTGGTACCGCTCGCGCGCAGTGGACGCGCTCGTCGAGCGCGCGCGCACCGCGGAGTTCGAACTCTGCCGCCACGACACGCGCAATCCCGACTTCCGCGCGCCGGCGCTGCTGGACGACCTCGCGAGCACGGCGATGTTCGCATCCGCGCGCTGCATCGTGATCAACGACCCCGAGCCGCTGCTCAAGAAGCAAGCGGGCGAGGAGTCGGCGGCGGCGCGCGCGGTGCTCGCCTTCGCGAAGCGCGGCGCGGGCGCGGTGGTGCTCTCGGCCGAGTCGCTGCGCGCGGACCTGTCGGTGGTGAAGGCGCTCGGCGAGCTCGGCGCGCGCATCTATTCGTTCCGCAAGCTCTACGAGAAGCCCTCGCCGTGGGAGCGCGATCCCGACCCGGCGCGTGCGGAGCTCGTGAGCTGGATCGTCGGCCGCGCGCGCGAGCGCAAGGTGAAGATCACGTCGGACCAGGCGCTCTTGCTCGCGCACGCGCGCGGCAACGACCTCGCGGCGCTCGATGACGAGCTCGCGGCGGCGCAGGGAACGGGCGGCGCGTTCTCGATCGCGGGCTTGTCCAGCGCGGCCGCGGGCTCGCCGCGCGAACTCGCGGACGCGCTCGTCGCCGGCGACCTGGGAGCTTCGACGCTGGCGATCGAGACGTTGTTTCGCGGCGGAATCCGGCGTGAGAAGGACGGCTCGCGCGACACGGACGAGGGCGCGCTGGCGGCGATCCTGCTCGGCTATCTCAGGCCGCGCGTGCGTCAGGGGCTCGCCGCGGCGCAGTCGATCGCCGCGGGCGCGAAGCCGGAACAGGCGGCGGCGGACGCGGGCGTCTCGAACTTCGACAAGTCGCTCCGCGGCGCGATCGTCGCGCGGGCCCCGGCGGCGTGGGGACCGATGCTCGAGGACCTGATCGCGCTCGAGAGGTACTCGAAGAGCTCGCGCGGGGTGGACGCGAGCGAACTGGCGGCGCTGGCGATGAGGTGGAGGGTGCGGCGCGGGGCGCGGTGAGGCGCGCGGCGCACCCTCTGCGCCGACCCGTCCGCTTCGGGTTCAGCTTCTTCTTCGCTCTTCTTCTCCCCGACGGACCTCGGCCGCGCTCCGGCGCCGACTAGAATCCGCCGATGGAAACGAGCGCGTCGCGCGGGCGGATCAACGTCCTGCCGGAACTGGTCAAGAACCAGATCGCCGCCGGGGAAGTCATCGAACGGCCGGCCTCCGTCGTCAAGGAGCTGGTCGAGAACGCCCTCGACGCCGGCGCCAAGCGCATTCAGATCGACCTCGAAGAGGGCGGCGTCAAGCTGATCCGCGTCACGGACGACGGCTGCGGGATCGAAGAGCACGAACTTCCTCTCGCCTTCGCCGCGCACGCCACGAGCAAGCTCTCGAGCGTCTCCGACCTCGACCACATCGCCACGCTCGGCTTCCGCGGGGAGGCGCTGGCTTCGATCGCTTCGGTGGCGCGGGTGCGCGCGTTCTCGCGCCGGCACGAGAATCTGCTCGGCGCCCAGCTCGAGATCGAAGGCGGCCGCGCGAGCGAAGTGCGCCAGGCCGGCGGCGCGGCGGGGGCCTCGATCGAGGTGCGCGATCTGTTCTTCAACACGCCGGCACGGCGGCGCTTCCTCAAGACCACCGCGACCGAGCTCGGCCGCGCGCTCGACGTGATCCAACGGCTCGCGCTCGCGCAGGTCGGCGTCGGGTTCGTCGCGACCCACGACGGACGCCGCTTGTTCGACATCGAACCCGCGATGGACCTGCGCGCGCGCGTGCGGCGCACCTTCGGCGCCGAACTCGCCGACGCGCTCGTGCCGGTGAGCGGCCACGACGGCGACACACGACTCGATGGTTTCGTCGCGCCGGTGCGCTTCGCGCGCGGCGATACGACGCGCCAGATGTGGTTCCTCAACGGCCGGCCGCTGCGCGACAAGATCCTCGCGCGCGTGCTGCGCGATGCGCACCGAGGCTTCCTCGTCGAAGGCAAGCAGCCGACCGCGTTCCTCTCCCTGGCGATGGATCCCGCGAAGGTCGACGTGAACGTGCACCCCGCGAAGGCGGAGGTGCGCTTCCGCGACGAGCGGCGCATGTTCGGCTTCCTCGTCGCGTCGTTGCGCGGCGCCGTGCAGTCGACCGACATGGCGACGCCGGGCGAGCGCATGCTGACGTTCGCGCTGCGCCGCGAGGGATCGCACGACGGCGCGGTGGACGCGGGCCTGATCGCGCCGCACGTCGCGCCGCGCCAACAGGGTTTCGCCGACGCGGGAGCGCTGCCGCGCGCGGACCGTCCGGTCTACGTGCACGAATCGATCGCGCCGTCGGCGGCGGCGAGCTCGAGCTCGTCGAGCCTCGCGCAGCACGCTTCGCCGCGCGACGAACCCCTGCGCGGCCCGTTCTTGCAGGTCGCGCGCACGTACATCGTCCGCGCGTTGCCCGACGGCTTCGAAGTGCTCGACCAACACGCGCTGCACGAGCGATTGACCTTCGAGCAACTGCGGCAGGAGCACGAGCGCGGCCAGATCGAGGTGCAGCACCGCCTCACTCCGGAGCTCGTCGAGGTCGGGGCGGCCCACGCGCGCTTGCTCGAGGACCACTTCGAGTCGTTGGCGAAGGTCGGGGTCGTGCTCGGCCGCTTCGGCGAAGGCGTCATCGCGGTCCACGGCCTGCCCGCGCGGCTGCGCAAGCCCGACGCCGAGAGCCTCGTGCGCGACGTGATCGAAACCCTCGAGCGCTCCGGGACCGCGCCGGACTCCGCGCAACTCATGGAGGAAGTGCTGCACCGCGCCGCGTGCCGCTCGTCGGTGATGGCGGGCGACGAACTGAGCGAGATCGAGATCCGCGCGCTGCTCGCGCGCGCCGCGGATTCGCCCCACGACCAGACTTGTCCGCACGCGCGCCCGACGCGTGTGCGGTTCACGCTCGCGGACCTCGAAAAGGCCTTCCATCGGCGCTGAACGACGTCCGCGACAATCGCGGCGCCCGCGCTAACCTACGCGCCCCTCGGACGGAGTCGGTCCGTTCGCGCGGAGGCATCCAACACGCATGAGCAAGTTCGCGTCGGTCGTGGCAGTGGGTTTCGTGGTCCTCGGGTTCGCGGCGTGCGCGGCGGCGCCGAACCCGGGTGCGCAGACGCCGCTCGAGGGGCGCGATCCCTTCGAGGGACATGCCGCGCCGACGACGAAGCGCGCCTTCGAGATCTCCGACTTCTTCGGTTGCGCGGTCGTGGGCGCCCCGAGCCTCGCGCCCGACGGAACGGCGGCGGTGTTCGGCCTGCGGCGCTACGACCTCGCGGCGGATCAGAGCTGGTCGCAGTTGTGGCGCGTCGAACTGGCGAGCGGCGAGACGCGCCAGCTCACGAGCGGCCGCCACAACGACACCGATCCGCAGTTCACGCCGGACGGTGCGAGCGTCGTGTTCCTCTCCAATCGCAGCGGCTCGAGCCAGGTGTGGACGCTCTCGACCGCCGGCGGCGAGCCGCGGCAGCTCACCGACTTCGCGCCGGGCGTCGACTCGGCGCTGCTCTCGCCGGACGGAATGCGGCTCGCGCTGACCGCGGCGATCTTCCCCGAGTGCGGGCTCGATCTCGACTGCCACGCGAAGCAGGCGAAGGGCCTCGAGGGGAAGTTGCAGGTGCGCGTCGCGGACGAGCTCCTGTACCGCCACTGGACCGGGTGGCATCAGGGCAAGCGCACGCACATCTTCCTCGCCGACGCGGTGAGCGGCGCGGTGCTGAAGGACCTCACGCCGGGGGAGTTCGACGCGCCGGGGTTCTCGCTCGGCGGCCGGAGCCTCGCGTGGTCGCCCGACAGCAAGGAGCTTTGCTTCGTCGCGAACCGCGACGCCGACGCGGCGCGCTCGACGAACTCCGATCTGTGGAGCGTGTCGGTCGAAGGTTCGATCGGGCCCGCGTCCGCGCGCAATTTGACGGACGCGAACGAAGGCTGGGATGGCGCGCCGCTCTACTCGCCCGACGGAAAGTGGATCGCGTTCATCAGCCAGGAAACGCCCGGCTACGAGAGCGATCTGCGCCGCCTCGCGCTGCTCGACCGCGTGAGCGGCGAGGTTCGCTACCTCACGCACCGCGGAAATTTCGACGACTGGGTGGAGGATCTGCGCTGGTCGCCCGACAGCCAGTCGCTCGTGTTCCAAGGCGAGTACGAAGGTCGCAACCCGCTGTTTTTCCTGCCGCTCGAAGGCGAGACGACGCCGGTCGGAGTGCTCGAGCACGGCCACATCCAGGCCTGGGAGCTGCTGAAGACCGGCGAAGTGATCTACTCGCACCGCGCGATCGCGCAGCCGAGCGAACTGTTCGCCGCGAAGGTCGGCGAGCTCCCGCGGCGGCTCACGAACTTCAACCGCGGAGTCGAGGACGAGGTGGACATCCGCCCAGCGGCCGAGTTGTGGCTCGACGGCGCCGACGGGCGCAAGATCCACACCTTCGTCGTCACGCCGCACGGCTTCGATCCGTCGAAGCGCTACCCGCTGATTCTCAACGTTCACGGCGGACCGCAGTCGCAGTGGACCGACGCCTTCCGCGGCGACTGGCAGGTTTATCCGGGCAAGGGCTACATCGTCGCCTTCTGCAACCCGACCGGCTCCACGGGCTACGGCCAG
The DNA here is from genome assembly GCA_937952135.1 of uncultured Planctomycetia bacterium. Lineage (GTDB taxonomy): Bacteria > Planctomycetota > UBA1135 > UBA1135 > WYBT01. The sequence continues at coordinate 11,766 of CALFYL010000148.1, read as the reverse complement.
GACTTCACCGACGCGATCCGCGGCGAGTGGGGAGGGCGGCCGTTCCGCGACCTGATGAAAGTCTGCGACCGGCTCGAGAACCTGCCCTTCGTCGACAGCGAACGCATGGGCGTCATGGGCTGGAGCTACGGCGGCTACATGGCGATGTGGATGCAGGGCCACACCGACCGCTTCAAGGCGAACGCGGCGATGATGGGCTTGTACGACCTGCGCTCGTTCTACGGCGCCACGGAGGAGTTGTGGTTCCCCGAGCACGACCTGCGCGGAGAGCCGTGGACGAGCTCGCACTACGAGCGTTGGTCGCCGTCCAACTTCGTGAAGCATTTCAAGACTCCGGCGCTCGTCGTGACGGGCGAACTCGACTACCGCGTGCCGTACACGCAGAGCTTGCAGTACTTCACCGCGCTCAAGCGGCGCGGTGTGCCCGCGCGGCTCGTCGTGTTCCCCAATGCCGGTCACTGGCCCGCGTGGCACGAGATGGCCTTCTACTACAACGCGCATCTCGACTTCTTCCACACGTACCTCGGCGGCGAGCCGGCGCCCTGGAAGGTCGAGGCGCACGCGCGCAACCTGGGTTGGGCGCCTCGTTGATGTGGGCAAGCCCGAGGACGAAGTCGCGGCCACGCTGAGCCCGACCCGCGCGCGAGGTGTGCGTCGATGGGCGCCGCGGCTCGTGACGATCGCCGCGGTGTTGGCGCTCCTCGAGTTCGCCGCGCGGACGCAGGTTCCCGCCTGCGATATCACGCCCTTTCGAAACAGCGCGGTTCCAGGGCTCTCGGTGGAGCTGCGGCCCAGGTTCGAAACCCTCTACAAGGGACAACGGGTGCGCATCAACGAGGCAGGGTTGCGGGGCCCGGAGCTCGGGGAGCGAGACCCCTCGGCGGCGCGCGTCGCCGTGGTGGGGGATTCGTTCACGTTCGGGACCGGCGTGGACCTCGACGGCACGCTCTCCGCGCAGCTCCAGCGCGCCTTGACGGATGCGGGGCGAAAGGTCGAGGTGCTCAACTTCGGTGTTCCGGGCTACACGTCGAGCAACGTGGCGGCGGTGGTCGAGCACAAGGCGCTGAAGCTGCAACCCGACGTCGTGCTCTACGTGTTCTTCGCCAACGACATCGAAGTGCCGCGGAGCTACGGACCGATCCCGCTCGACGCGCGCATCGACCCGTTGAAGACCCTCCCGCTTCGCTCGGCGGGGGTCGCGGGCGCGCTCGTGCTGGTCAAGCGGCTCGCGTTGTCGTTCGGACACTCGCTGGTGCGGCAAACCCCGTTCAAGTCGCGGCGCCAATACGAGTCGGGCGGTGGCGCACGCCTGCGCGCGTCGCTCGAGCGCATCCGCGAGCTTTGCGCCGCGCACGACGTGGAGTTCCGGTTGGCCGCCTACCCGTTCCTCACGCGCGTCGACGTCAATCCGTTCCGGCCCATCGACGAGCTCGCACTCGCGGATGCAGCGCAACTGCGCATCCGCGCCGTCGATCTGCTCGAGGCCTTCGCGGGCGAGAGGGACCTCACGCGCTATTGGGTGAGCTTGTTCGACGAGCACCCCAACGCGGACGCGAACGCCAAGGTGGCTGCGTTCCTCGCGGACTGGCTGTCCGACGCACTCGACGGCCGGCCTCGCTGAGGCGCACCGCCTCGAGTCGCGCGCGCTACTTGCGGCGCAGCTCGAGGTCGTGCGCGCCGACGATCTCGTTCTTGCCGCCGCTTGCGTGCTCCCACGTCGTCACGCTGCCCCAGAGGAGGGTCGTTTCGCCGGGTCTCTCGACGACGTTGAACGGCGCGCGAACGAACTTGCTGCGCTTGGGCTCGCCCGCCGCGACTTCGCCTTCGATTTCCCCGCGCAGGATGTACTCGGTCGCGAGGTCGAGCGCGCGGCCGACGGCGCCGCGGTTCGAGGCGATGTGCGAGTTGCGGAGCGTCGCGCCGCCGAGCGTGCCTTCGACGCGGCCGTCGTCGAAGATCTCGATCTCCAGTGGCAGCGGCTGGTCGCGCGGCGCCCACTTCGTGCCGAGCAGAGCTCGGCCGCTCCAGACGCCCTCGAGGCCCGAGGGTGTCTTGTGGAGACGTTCCGAACCCGTGCAAGCGGTGCAGAGAGCGAGGGACGCGGCGAGCGCCGCGCGGAAGAGTCGACGTGTGGAGGTTTGTTGCTTCATGGTGGTCTCGCGCGCCAAGCGCGTGAAGCAAGGTATGCGGCCGCGCGGGAGCGCTCTCTGCATTCGCGCTTGCTCGAGCGCATAGCGCGGCGATGCGATGACGGACGCCCGCGGGCGACGACTCGACACCGAGACGGCTCGATGCCGAGACGTCGCCCGCGGGCGCGTTCCGTCACGGACGGTCGATCAGGGACAGTAGGTCACGGCCAAAGCGTTGGAGAGTCCGACCCTCGTCCCGTCGGGGTGCTGCGGGTCGCGCAGCCACCACTGGTAGTAGAGCGTCTGGCCGATCAGTCCCGCGGAGAGCGGGAGCGCCGTGCTCGCGGCGCCGTTCGAGTCCAAGGCCACGAGCGGATGGCGGATCAGAGGCAAAGCGACGCAGCGCCAACCGCCGGCGAACGGCGCCGCAGCCGCGGCGAAGCCGTGGAAGTAGACCGCGTGGACGTTCGGCAGACCGCCCTGCAGGCGCAACTCGAGGTTGCCGCCCGACACGCTCGCCGAACCGGCGAAGCCCACGCTGGGCAGGCTGCCGATCGAGGTGAGCTTGGCGGTGCAATAGACCGTCGGTTGCGGGCAGCCCGAGTCGAGCGTGCGCAGGACGATGCGGTACGCCGCGTGGGGCGCGCCGCTCTCGAAACGCGAACTCGCAAGCAGCGCGCGTCCGGCGCCGAGTCCCAGCAGCGCGGGACCGACTTCGGAGACTGCGGTGGCCTCGAGCGCCACGCCCGCGGGATCGAGGTTCACGCCCAGGGGTGTGACGCGCGCGCAGTACAGATCGCTGCGCTCGTCGAGCGACGAAGTCGCGCTGCGCAGGTCCTGCCAGGCCACGAGGAACTCGCTGCCGTTCCAACTCGCCGTGGGGTGGAATTGCTCGGCGTTGCTGGCGGCGCAGATCGGAACGGGGTTCGCATCGAGGAACGTCCCGTCGTCGGCGATGCGCCTCGAGTGGATGCGCCGAGCGGCGCTCGACGCCGCGCCGTGAACCCAGGTGATCAGCGCCTGGTCGTGCGAGGCCGCGACGCTCACCGAGTGGTTGTAGGTGTTGAAACCGCCCGCCACCCAGAATGGAGCGCTCGCGACGCCGCTCGAGTCGACGAAGGACGCGTTCACGTCGCAGTGCGAGTCGTTGTTCCAGTAGTTGCGCTGCCAGACCACGAGCCAGCGATTGCCGACGACGCACACGTCCGGATCGACCGCGTAGTTGCTGTTCAGGACCACCGCAGGCCCGAGCACTGCTCCGTCTCCGCCGCTGACTCGCACGTAGTTCGGGAACTGCTGAAGCGGATACGCAACCGCGCGCGTGTAGGCGATGAGGAACTCGCCGTTGAGTCCCGCGACCTCGGGAGAAGTCCCGATGCCGATGTCGGTCGGCGCCGCGTCGAGCCACGCACCCGCGGAGCTCATGCGCCGAGCCAGGATCGACGAACTCGCGCCCGCTTCCCAGGCGATGAGGTACACGGCGCCGTCCCAGCCCACCGTCGGCTTGTCGACGAGAAGTCCGCTCGCGACTTCGATCGGCTCGGCGTCGAGCGAGTTGCCGAGTGCATCGAGGCGCGCGGCGAGGAGTCGGCGGGCGCCCGAGGTCTCGCTGCGGAACACGAGCAGCGAATTCGCGCTCCCGTGCGCGAGATCGGCCGCGACCTGTGCGCTCGCGCCGCTGGAGATCCCGACCTGCGCGCCGGCGCCCGCCGGTCCGAGCACGCGCGCCGTGTAGACGTCGACGCCTTCGTAGCTGCCGGCGCGGTCGTCGGCCCACGCGAGCTGCACTCCGCCCGCCGGGACGCCCGAGAGCTGCGGGGCGACAAGCGTGCTGTTCGCGCTGGAATCGGCGGCAAAACCTCCGACGTCGAGCACGGCGCCCGCGGCGCTGATCCGACCCAAGCGCGTGCCATTCTCGTTCCACGACGCGAACCAGTTCGACCCGTCCCAGGCTGGCGCGGCGCTCGGACCTTGGCCGTAGGCGTGCACGGGACTGAGTTCGAGCGGCGTCGCGTCGAGCACCTGACCGCCGGCGCTCACGCGCGCGGCCTGCACGTCGCTCCACGGCGAACCCCACGAGCGCGTCCACGCGACGAGGAAGTGCGCACCGTTCGAGCCGACCTGCGGACCGAGGTCGTCATAGGGCGTCGCGCCGATCGCGAAGGGCGCGGCGTCCTGCCATGCGAGCGCCGAATCGAAGCGCCGACCGACGACGTCTTCGCTCGATCCGTTGGAGCGCGACCACACGAGCAAGAACGATCCCTGCGCGTAGGCGAGCTCGAAGTTCATCAACGGACCTTCCGGCAGCAGCGTGCCCGGCGTGCTGTCGAGCACGATCCCCGCCGCTGACAAACGCGCCGCGCGCACGTTCGCCGAACCGCCGGATGTGCCCTGCGCGGCGACGACCCAGTTGGCGCCGTCGCTTGCGAGCGCGATCGAACCGATCTCCGAGAACGAGTAGGCGAGGAGGGTGATCGGCGTGCTGTCGAGCGCTTGCCCTGTCGCCGACACGCGCACTCCGACCAGCGCGCTGTTCCAGGGCGCGTTCAGCGCGGGCTTCGCCTTCCACGCGACGAGCCAGTTCGAGCCGTTCCACGCGACCTGCGGCTCGGTGTCGGCGCCCGGCGCGAGCGAGAGCGCCAGCGGAACGCTCTCGATGCGCTGCCCCGCGTTGTCGAGCCGCACGGCGAAGATGTCCTGGGCGCTCTCGGGGCTCGCGTTGCTGAACAACGCGGTGCGCCGGTCCGACCAGGCGACGAGCCAGCCGTTCGATCCGCGCGCCATCGAAGGCGCGGCCTGGTCGCCGGTGGCGAGGCCGGGCAGGGTGTCGCCGGCGAGCGGGTGGTGGGGGGACACCGTGAGCGACTGCGCCGACGCAGCGCCCGCGGTCAGAAATGTGGCGGCGTACAGCAGCGCCGGCGCCGCGATGGGTGTTCTAGCCATGACCAACCTCGAAAACAGGGTCGTTGGAGGAGCGCAACGGCGCGCGCGGAGCGCTTTCCATTCCGCGGCACGCCTCGGCGCAGGAGGCCCTCGCAGTGTTCCCGCTGCGGAGCGTCCACGCGGCTCGCCACACTGCGCGGTCGGCGGCGGCGCTGTGCGTAGCGTGCGTTCGCGCGGCGGTTCTACCCACCGCGAACGCTGCGGTGGTGGCGGCGGCGGGCGGCGCCGCGGTACAAGACGGAGCCCTCAAGCCCCACCCAGGAGCGCTCCAGACCATGTCTCTTTCTCGACTGCAACGCGTCGCCCTCGCCGCACTGATCGTCGCCCCCTGCCTCGCCCCGCTCGCCGCTGCGTTCGCGCGCGCCGACGAAGGCATGTGGCTCTTCAACAACCCGCCGACGAAGCAGTTGAAGGAGCGCTACGGCTTCGACGTTTCGCCGGAGTGGATGGAACACGTGCAGAAATCTTCGGTGCGCGTGTCGACGGGAGGTTCGGGCTCGATCGTGTCCGCCGACGGGTTGGTGATGACCAACCACCACGTGGCCTCGGACATCCTCGAGAAGCTCTCGAGCAAGGAGCGCAACCTGCTCGAGACCGGCTTCTACGCCAAGACGCAGGCCGACGAGGTCAAGTGCCCCGACCTGCACCTCGACGTGCTGTGGACGATCGTCGACGTCACCGAGAAGGTCGAAGCCGCGGCCGCTGGCAAGCCGACCGCCGAGGCGGGCGCCGCTCGCCGCAAGCTGATGACGCAGCTCGAGGACGAGGGCAAGCAATCGACCGGCATGCACTGTGAAGTCGTGACGCTCTACCAGGGCGGCCGCTACCACCAGTACTTCTACAAGCGCTTCGAGGACATCCGCCTGGTGTTCGCGCCGGAGTCGGCGATCGCGTTCTACGGCGGCGACAACGACAACTTCGAGTACCCGCGCTACTGCCTCGACGTCACGTTCTTCCGCATCTACGAGAACGGCGTTCCGTACAAGCCCGAGCACTTCCTGCGCTGGAGCGCCGGCGGTCCGAGCGCGAACGACCTGGTGTTCGTCGCGGGCCACCCCGGAAGCACGCAACGCCTCAACACCGTCGCGCACCTCGAGTACTTGCGCGACAACAGCGTGCCCTCGGTGCTGAACCGCCTGATGCGCCAGGAGGTGTGGCTGCAGTCCTACTCGGGCAAGAGCGCCGAGCACGCGCGGCAAGCCAAGGGCGACCTCTTCGGCGTCCAGAACAGCCGCAAGGTGTACGTCGGCCGGATGGCGGGGCTGCTCGACCCCGCGATTTTCGAGGCGAAACGCGCCGAGGAGAAGGCGCTGCGCGATGCGGTGAACGCCAACCCCGAGTGGAAGCAGAAGTGGGGCGACGCTTGGGAGCAGGTCGAGAGGGCGCAGCGCACCGCGAAGGAAATCGCCAAGCGCTACACGGCGATCGGCGGAGGCGGGATCTCGCTCGGTGCGGACACGGCGGGCTTCGCGACGACCCTCGTGCGCCTGGCGGCGGAGCTGCCGAAGCCGAGCGGCGAGCGGCTGCGCGAGTACGGCGACGCGGCTCTCGCGCAGGTCTACCAACGCCTCTACTCACCCGCGCCGATCTACCCGGAGTTCGAGGCGCTGCGATTGGAGAGCGCGCTGTCCCTGATGGCCGAGCAGCTCGGCGCGGGCGATCCGATCGTCGTCGCGGCGCTGGCGGGCAAGTCGCCGCGCGCGCGCGCCGCGGAGTGCATCTACGGCACGAAGTTGATCGACGTCGAAGAGCGCAAGAAGCTCGCCGAGGGCGGCGCCAAGGCGCTCGACACTTCGAACGATCCGTTGATCGCGCTCGTCAAGACGCTCGATCCGCACTCGCGCGAACTGCGCAAGCGCTACGAGGACGATGTGCAGTCCGTCGAGCGCGAGGCCTACGCGAAGATCGCCGCCGCGCGCTTTGCGGTGCACGGCGAGAGCGTGTATCCCGACGCGACGTTCACGCTGCGGCTCTCGTACGGCGCGCTCAAGGGCTACACCGACGGCGACCGTCAGATTCCGCCGTTCACGGAGTTCGCGGGCGTGTACGAGAAGGCGAAGGAGCGCGCGGGCGAGGCGTCCTACGAGCTGCCGAAGAGCTGGCTCGACGCGAAGGCGGCTGTCGCGCCCAAGACCGCGTTCAACCACGTCTCGACCTGCGACATCATCGGCGGCAATTCGGGCTCGCCGGTGGTCAACCGCGCGGGCGAGGTCGTCGGGCTGATCTTCGACGGCAACATCCAGAGCTTGGTCGGCAACTACGGCTACTCGGACACGCAGGCCCGCGCCGTGTCGGTCGACAGCCGCGCGCTGCTCGGCGCGCTCGAGCAGGTCTACAAGGCCGATCGCATCGCGACCGAGATCAAGTCGTCGATCGTGGCGCGCTGATCTCGCCGCGGGTCTCGACTCGAGCTCCGACTCGAGGGTCCTCCACGGGCTGCGGCGCCGCGTTCGCACGGCGCCGCAGCGGCAGTTCGCGCGCGCGCAGCTGCCCGCAGGCGCCTTCCACGTCCTGACCGCCGCTGCGCCGCAGCGTCGCGATCACGCCGCGCGCGCGGAGGAAGCGCACCATCTCGCGCCCGCGCTCTTCCCCGGGACGCGCGAAGCTCATCCCGTCGACCTGGTTCCAGGGGATGAAGTTCACCATGGCGCGCCGGCCTGCGAGCCATGTCGCGAGTGCTTCGAGCTCGTCGTCGCCGTCGTTGAGCCCTGCGAGCAGCGTCCATTGCACCTGCAGCGGCCACGTCGTCGCGTCGGCGTAGGCGAGCGCGAGCTCGAGCAGCTCGCGCGGCTCGATGCGCGGAGCGCGCGGCAGGAGCTCGCGCCGCAGCTCGGACTTGGTCGTGTGCAGCGAGAGCGCGAGCGCGGGCCGCACGCCGTGACCGTGGAGCGCTTCGAAGGCCGCGCGGTCGCCGACCGTGCTGAACACGAGGTGCTTGTGCGCCAAGCGGCCCTCGGCGCCGAGCACGCGCAGCGCCGCGAGGACGGACTCGAGGTTGTGCGCGGGCTCGCCCATGCCCATCAGCACGACCCGCCGCACGTCGGCGCGCGCCCGGGCGAGCGCGACTTGGGCGAGCATCTCCACGCCGCTCAACTGCCGCACGAGGCCGCCCTCGCCGGTCTTGCAGAACACGCAGCCGACCGCGCAGCCGACTTGCGTCGAGATGCACAGGCCGCCGCGCGCGAGCAGCACGGACTCGACCGTCGCGCCGTCAGCGAGCTCGATCAGAAGGCGCATCGAGCCGTCGGCGGAAGGATGTTCCGTGCGCACTCGTGCCCGTGCATCGAAGACGGCGCGAAGTTGCGGCAGCGCCGCGATCAGGCGCTTCGACGGCGGGAAACCGCGCACGTCCAGGCTCAGCTCCCCGCCCGCCAGCCAGGTCGTGAGCAGCGCCCGCACGTGCTCCGGCGTCGCGCCGTTCGCCCGCGCAATATCGAGGATGTCTTGCAGCACGTCGCCGGCCATCGAGTCGCCCAAGGTAGCCCAGGGCGCCGGGTTCGTCGCGCTCGCGGCGCTTTCGGACGGAAGAGGCGAAGCGTTGAGTCGCGTGCGAGCGCGCTCCGAAACAGATTCAGCCCCATGGACCGTCCCCAACGCTTCGCGGCGCCCGATCGGGTGCTCCTCGTCAGTCAGCGCCGCGCCCACTGGTCCGCTCTAGCGGCGGAACTCGAGTCGACCGGCGTCGAGGTGGAGTTCGAGACGCAACTCGACCGCGCGTTCGAGTGCGCCGAGATCGCCGACGTCGGCGCATACCTGCTCGACCTCGCGCACCCCGGGCTCGCCGAGTGTTCCCCTGCGACGCTCGCCGCACGTCTGGAGGCCCGAGGAGGCGCACCGCTGATCGGCCTCAGCCGCGGACGCGCCGCGTCGGAGAAGCGCAGCGTCGCCGCGGACGATGCACTCGACCTGCGGGAGCTGTTTGCGGCCGGCGGGCGCGAGTTCCTGGCCGCCGACGAGGATCCCGAGCTCAGCGCGCAGCGCGTGCGCGCCGCGCTTCGCCGTCGGCCCGCCGTCGGACACTCGACCCCGGACACGCCGAACGCGTCGCAGCTCTCCCACGAAGAGCTGCTCGCCGCCGTCGGTTTGGCGATGGTCCGAGCGGAACGCATGTCGGCGTCGCTCGCCGTGCTGTGCTTCGACCTCGACCCGCTGCGCGATGTCGCGGGCTCGCTGCCGGCCTCCCACGCGGAGCACTGGTTCGCCGCGCTCGGCGAGCGCTTGCGCGAGGCGTGCCGCAGCGACGACACGCTCGCGCGCGTGAGCCGCGACGGAGCGAGCTCGTCGGTGCGCCGCACGAGCCACGGCGAGTTCGTGTTGCTCTTGCTCGGCTCGTTCGAGGAGGCCGACCTCGTGCGCGTGGCGCGCCGGCTCTCGGAGTGGCTGAGGGCGCCGCTCGACGTCGCGGGCGAGCAGATCGCCGCGGCGTTCCATGTGGGAGCGGCGATGTGGCGCCGGCCGCAGTCGGCGGAGGAGGTGTTCGAGCACGCGCGCACGGCCGCCTATTGGGCGCGGCAACGCGGCGTGGGCAGTGTCGAGGTGTACAGCGACCTGCTCAAGGCCCGCGCCCTCGAGCGAATGTCGCTGGAATCCGCGTTGCGCCGCGCCGTCGAGCGCGAGGAGTTCGTGCTGCACTACCAACCGCGGGTGTCGGTCGAGAGCGGGCGAACGCTCGCCGTCGAAGCGCTCGTGCGCTGGCAGCACGCCGAGCTCGGACTCGTCTCGCCGGCGGACTTCATCCCGCTCGCCGAGTCGACCGGCCTGATCGTGCCGCTCGGGAACTGGGTCCTGCGACAAGCCTGCGCGCAAGCGAAGCGCTGGCAGGAGCAGGGCTTCGAGCCCGTCCGCGTCGCCGTGAATCTCTCGCCCGTGCAGTTCCGCGACGCCGGGCTGTACACGGGCGTGCAGCAGGCGCTGCGGCGCGCGGGACTCGATCCGCGCTGGCTCGAGCTCGAGATCACCGAGTCGAGCTTGATGGAGTCGGCGGACGACGTCATCGCGACGCTGCAGCGCTTCAAGGCGCTGGGCATCTCGATCTCGATCGACGACTTCGGCACGGGTTACTCGTCGCTCGCGTACCTGCGGCGCTTCCCGATCGACGCGCTCAAGATCGACCGCTCGTTCCTGCGCGAGGTCACGCGCGACCCCGACGACGCGTCGATCGCAACCGCGATCGTGCTGATGGCGAAGTGTCTGCGGCTCCGCGTCGTCGCCGAGGGAGTCGAAACGCCGGGACAATTGGCGTTCTTGCGCATCATGAAGTGCGACGAGGCGCAGGGCTTCCACTTCAGCCGTCCGCTGCCGGCCGAGGACGTCGTGCGCTTCCTCGAGCCGCTCGCACGCGGCGCGAGCCTCTCGGACGCGGCTTAGCCGCGCCTCGACGCGCCGGAGGCCGCAGCGCGTAAACTGCGCCGTCATGCCGCACTCCCTGCGTTCCCTGTTCGTCGCGCTCTCGCTCGCTCCCGGAATCCGCGCCCTCGCGCTCGTCCTCGCGTTCACGCCCGGCGGGCTCGCGCTGGCACAGGGGCCCGCCGCCGCGAAGCCCGCGCCCGGCCCGAACGTGCTCGTGATCAGCGTCGATGCGCTGCGTCGCGACCACATGAGCTCCTACGGCTACGCGCGCGAGACCACGCCGCGCATCGACGCCCTGCTCGCCGAGAGCGTGGTGTTCGAGAACGGCTTCACGCCGATCGCGCGCTCGCTCCCGGCGCACGTTTCGCTGTGGACCGCGTCCTGGCCGCACCGCCACGGCGTGATCGCGCACGGCGGCGTGAGGAACGTCTTCGCGACGGGCCCGCTGCGCCGAAGCGCGGCCGAGATGCTGCGCGATCAAGGCTTCAAGACCACGTCCTTCGTCGGTTCGTACCTGCTGGGCAAGGCCGGCGGCCTGAACATCGGCTTCGAATTCGTCGACGAGCCGACGAAGGCCGATGTCGGCGCACGCGAGAACGTGCGGACGAGCGCGGAGATCGCGGAACGCGCGACGCGCTGGCTGAGCTTCCACAAGGGCGCGGCGTTCGCGCTCTGGACGCACTTCGAAGCGCCCGCCGAGCCCAACGATCCGCCCCCCGAGCTGCTGCGGCTCTTCCGCGGCGACGGGCGCTCCGGCGCGTTGCTCGACGCGCGCGGCATCGACCCGGCGCGCTTCCAGATCGGCTTCCCGCCGCTGCTAGCGATCCGCATGTTCTTCCCCGAGCTCGAGGGCACGGTGACGCCCACGCCCGAGCTCGTGCTGCCGACGGTCGACCGCTCGAAGTTCGAGAGCGTTTTCGATCGCTACGACGCCGACGTGCGGTCGGTGGACAATGCGGTGGGGGCGCTGCTCGATCGGTTGAAGGAGCTGAAACTCGACGATTCGACGCTGGTCGTTTTCGTCGGCGCCTTCGGGCAGTCGCTCGGAGATCGTTCGGTGCTCGGCAGCGGCGAGGTCACGCTGGAGAACACCGTCGTTCCGATGGCGATCCGCTTTCCAAAGGCCGCGGGCGTCGCGCCGCAGCGCATCAGCGGGCTCGCGTCGCTCGTCGACGTGCTGCCGACGGCCTTCGCGCGCACGCACCCCGAAGTCGCGGCGAAGCTCGTGGCGCAAGGCGACGGGCGCGACCTGCTTGCCGAGGGCGCCGCGCGCGAGTTCGTGCTCTCGATGCGCACGCGGCGCGAGAACGCGCGCAACGATCCGGGCCCGATCTACGCCTGGCGC
>CALFYL010000147.1 GCA_937952135.1 uncultured Planctomycetia bacterium | reverse complement strand
TGCTGCGCTCGATCAAGGGCGGCGGCGAGGCGAGCGCCGTGATGCCCGACGATGTTGCGGCGATCCTGCACGAGCACATCGGTGACCGCACGAGCGGGCCGCTGTTCGTCGGTGCCGGCGGCGAGCGAATCGGAGCCCGGCATGCGCGGCGACGCTTGGCCGAGTGGGCTAAGCGCGCGGGTATTGCCGGTGGCGTGCATCCGCACCAGCTGAGGCACACCTGCGGCCAGCGCGTTTACCGCCGCACCAAGGATGTGCTCGTCGTCGCGAGCGTGTTGCTTCACCGATCGATCAGCTCGGCCGCCATCTACGCGCACGCGGATCGCGAGGCGGTGAGGCGGGCGATTGGGTGATCTCCGCAACAATTTGCTGCCGTCAGTTGCATGGGGCGTGAGCGGCCAGGAGCGGCCAGCAGCGGACAAGAGCGGACAGCCGCTCGGGATCATTGAGTCACTGGTCAAATTGGAGGGTTGACAGACGTGCTGCGATCCGCATTCTCCCATTAGTGCGCCGGGTTACGCGGCGTTGCGCGCAGTTACTTTGAAACGAGGGGAGTCGTGATGATCTGGAACAACCAGCCGTGGTCCGAGTTGCCTTTCCACGTCCGCTTCTGCGTGCCGCGCCCGCCGCTGGACCCCGGCTACGTCCTGCCGAGCGGGCTGACACTAGAGGGGTTGGTTCGTTGCGCCTCGGACCTGATTCCGCGGCTGCACGACCTCTACTGCCCTCCTCTCAGACCCAAAGATTTGTTGTGCCTTCTGGGGGAAGCCCTTGCCAGCGTGCACTGCGTCTTGCCGTGTCGAGGACGCCCCGGCGTCGACCTGAGCGATCTCGCCGCGGGCGCTGCGATCAACTGCACCTGGCTCGCCGCGACTGCGAACCTGGAGTACGCGCGCTACGCGGGCCTTGTTCGCACGATCCTGCTGCCGAACGAGCCGGATGCGAGCGTGGCGTTTCTCAACGAGCTCGAGGACTGGGAGCGGAACGTACGGCGCCACGCATACGCGCGGCGTGAAGAGGACCCGCGCTCGGCGCGCATCGACTGGTGCATCAGCGACATCGTTCAGCGCACCTACAACCCGGATTACGAGAAGAGCGTGCGGCAGATCGAGCGCATCATCGTCGACCATGTCGGCGGCAACGAAGAGCTCGCGATCAACCGAGAGCGAGTTGGCATGAATCGCAAGGAGCGGGGCGCAATCTGCGCGTCCTTTGCGCGGATGGTCATCGAGCGCGGATGCAACGTCTGGGATTACTCTGGCGAGCGGCTCGTCATCGACCAAGACGCGATGCGCGAAGGTCTTGCCGACATGGTGGAGCGAGGCGTGGCTCGAAAGGCGGGCAGCTCCGAGACCGCGGACAAGGAGTCCGACGGAACCCGAAAGCAGAGGCCGTCGCGGAGGGCGCTGGAGTCGATCGACGGCCGGGAGTTCGCTGACCCTCGTGCCGACGCCGAGCGGGTCCAGCGACTTGCACTTGAAGAACTCCGCGAAGCTCGCGACTACTTCGAGCAGAGCGGCGACCGCTGGTTCGCGGAGGCGTTGCAGGCACTGAGTGCGAAGGCGCTGGATGAGGACTTCTCGGTCGTCACGCACCGTGCAAAGCGGCTTGCGGCCGAGCTTCATGGGCAGTCCCAGGCCGTCCGCGCCGCCGCGGCGTACGAGTTTCTCGCGCGGCACTACTCGCAGGAGGAGGTGGCCCAGGAGTACGGCGTGTCCCGTTATGAGCTGCAGGCCCAACTCGCGCAGGCTGAACGGATCATGCATCGGCTGAGCGCCGCATAGCGCGATAACAGAAGCGTTAGCGAGATAGTTCGACAGCAGCGCCTCTGAGCGCACGTGGGGTATGTCCAGAACACCCCGCGCGACTGCCGGTCCCACCCGGCCTGTCGAGTCCATTTACCTGCCGGACATCCTCGTCGCCGAGGAACTGTCCGGGATTCTCCGCATGACGCCTGCCGGCGTGCGCGCTGCGCTGCGCGCCGGGCGACTCCCCGGCCGACGTGTGGGCCGGCGCTGGCTCGTCAGTCGCACGGCGCTGCTTGCGCACATCGCCGCCGCCGGAATCCGGGCCCCACGCGCTCTGGAGGGATCCGATGGTTGAGCCCTCCAACCAGCCGCGAATCGAGGCCTGGCTTCGTGCGCTGTGGCCCGAGGACGCCTTCTCCCACGGCGAACTCGCTCTGTTCAACAGGGTGTCCGTTCGGACTCGCCGCGTTCGCACTTTTGTCGCAGCAGCCTCGGCCCTCGCGCTTGGCTTGTTCGCGTACGTCAGCTGCGCGCTCTTCCGATGCGGCACGACCGGTCACGCGGCCCGCGACGCCGTCGCAATTCCTGGGGTCTGGCTCGACCTCGACACCAAGGGAGGCGCCCACAAGAAACAGAACCTTCCCACGCGCGAAGAGGCGCTGTCGTTGGTCGCGAAGCTGCCGCTGCAGCCGACGTTCATCCTGTTCAGTGGCGGCGGCCTGTACTGCTGGTGGTGCTTCGCCGAGATCTGGGTGTTCGAGTCCGGGGCGGAGCGCGCCCGCGCGGCGCGCCTCGTGGCCGGCTGGCACGCGTTGGTCCGAGAACTTGCGGCGAGCTTCGGCTGGCACGTCGACAACACGAGCGCGCTCTCCCAGGTCCTCCGGCCCCAGGGCGGCTTCAATGAGAAGTACTCGCCGGCTCCAGAGGTCGAGTGCATCGCCGACGGCGGGCCGCGCTGGAACCCGAGCGACTTCGAGGAGTGGATCGTTGGGCTCGACTCGCGGCCGCGCAAAGGCGACGCCGGCCCGACGTGCGAGCCGGGGCAGGTGCCGGTTGACACGCTGCACGCGGCGCTGACGCACGTCGACAGCACGCAGGTCAGCTACGACCAGTGGCGCAACGTCGGCTTCGGACTGCACCACTACAGCGGCGGTGGCGATGCGGGCTTCGCGCTCTGGGACGAGTGGTCGAGTCGAGACGCTGGGCGGTACGAGGGCACGGCGGCACTGCGCAAACTCTGGGACGGCTTCGGCCGCTCGGACGATAGCCGCCGTCCGGTCACGATCCGCTCGGTTGTGGCGCTGGCTCGGGCCGGCGGCTGGCGCGGCGAACTGCCCGACCCGTCTCTTGTGGCGCCGCTGCCGGTTGCCGAGCCGACTCGACCGATCGTGCACAACATCGGTGAGGCGGTCGAGCAGGTGCGCGAGATCGCGCTCGACTTCACGCCTGGCGAGAACCCGTTGCACGTTCAGTCCTGGCCCGGGTGCGGCAAGACCATGACG
>CALFYL010000146.1 GCA_937952135.1 uncultured Planctomycetia bacterium | reverse complement strand
GAGCGCCACCTTGCCAAGGTGGATGTCGAGGGTTCAAATCCCTTCGCCCGCTCCACATACAACTCAGGCTGATCGCTAGGTTTAGCGAACCTCACCACGGTGGTGAGCGCGGCCATGGAAGGCCTCGAACGCCGGTAGTCCTACCGGCCTTACGGGAGTCGCCAAGCCATGTCGCCGCACCGATCGACCGAGCTTCCGAGCTACCGCCTGCACCGCGCCAGCGGCCAGGCCGTGGTCACGCTGTCCGGACAGGACTTCTACCTGGGCGTCCACGGGACCGCCGAGAGTTCTGCCCGCTATCGACGCCTGATCCGCGAGTACGTCAACGCGGGGTTCCGCATGCCGTCACGCGAGGAGCGCGAAGGCTACCCCGTGGCCAGGCTGTGCGACGAGTACCTGACCTTCGCCGAGCGGGCGTACCGCCGGCGTGACGGGACTCCGACGGCCACGGTCGAGAACGTGCGGCTCGCGATGCGGCACTTGTTCGAGTTCGCGGCGGACCTCGACGCTCGTGCATTCGGACCGCGCTCGCTGGTCGGGCTGCGCGATGGCCTCATCGACGGCGGATTGGCTCGCGCGACGGTCAACGACCGAATTCAGATCGTGCGCCGCGCGTTCAAGTGGGCGGCGGAAAAGGAACTCGTGCCGGCGAGCGTTCATCACGGTCTGCAAGCCGTGAGCGGGCTGCGTCGCGGTCGCAGCGCCGCGCGCGAAACCGATCCGGTCCGTCCTGTCCCCGAGGAGCACATCCAAGCCGCGCTTCCGTTCATGCCCGAGCCAGTCCGCGACATGGTGCGTCTGCAGCTACTCACGGGCGCACGTCCCGGCGAGATTGCGGCGATGCGAGTCTGCGACATCGACCGCACCACGCCCACGTGGGTCTACACGCCAGCCGAGCACAAAAATTCGTGGCGCGGGCAGGATCGCCAAATCTATCTCGGACCGACCGCTCGGCAGATCGTCGCCGCGCGCCTGGGTCCCGACGCTGCGACGACGTACCTCTTCTCGCCGCGCGACGCGGAGCGCAGCCGGCACGCGCGTGAGCGGGCGGCACGGAAGACGCCTCTCTGGCCGAGCCATCTTCGCGCGCAGGCTCGACGACGCTCATCGGTCGAACGCGCCGACTTCTCGGACCACTACGACGTTGACACCTATCGACAGGCGATTCGGCGTGCGTGCACACGGGCCGGCGTCCCGCCGTGGAGCCCGAACCGGCTGCGGCACAACGCCGCGACGCAGCTCCGCCGAGAGCACGGGCTCGATATCGCCAAGGCCGTGCTGGGGCACCGCCTCGTCGAGACGACCCAGATCTATGCCGAGATCGACCGGAAGCGCGCCATGGAGGTCATCGAGCGCGTGGGGTGACCCTGGCGGGCGACCGTTCGTGCGGCGTTCGCCCGACCGGAATAGCTCGACCGGCCTGCGCGTTCTCTACTGGCGCGACGAACCCCTGGAAGTCGACGGCGTCATCGAAGGCAGCCGTGGCGGTTGGCGGTCGACATCACGTCGGGGGATGTCCAAGTGGCGGAGATGCGCGGGCTCGTCGAGTTCCACCGGAGGCTTCCGGAGTTCCGCCCGGTGATGGTTGGGACCAAGCCCGCGCGTGGCGTTGCCGAGCGCGCGGGCGTGGAGTTCGTCGAATGGCACGACTACCTCGCCGGCGGGCTCGGCTCCCGAACCTCGTAGGGACCGCTCCGTCACTGGTCCGTGTCGGGTCAGAGAGGGGCGTTGGGAAGCGAACTCGACCCAGAGGTGGGTCAGGGTGCGATCAACGCGAAAAGTTGTTCCAGCGGGCTCTAATGGAGATTGCGGTGGCGGTCGTGCGGCGGTCACACTTGTCTGAATGCCACTTGGGGCTGTCCACAAGCGCCGTTGCTGCGGACAGCTCGAGTGCTTCCAGTTGTGTATTTGACTTGCCGCATGCCCGCTCCGAGTCGTCTGCGCCCAGTATACCGATGTACTTATGCAACAGGGCCAAGTTATCCACAGGCTGGCGGCGATCTTCAGGGGAGTATAGAGTCGATCGTCGCCGGAGCCAGCGTGATTGAAACGCGCTCCGGCGACGACGACACCCAGTATCTTTGTATAAGAAAGAGACGAGGTGGTAAGCCATTGAAATTGCACGATCCGAAACGACAGAAACTGTCGGTCAACCGACAGAATCAGTCGGTCTAGCGTCAAAATCAGCTTGCAATTCTGTCGGTAGACTGCCAATGTCTTGTCGGACAACCGACAATTTGGAGGCCGCAAAATGACGGATGATCGTCAGATTCCTGGGCAGGAACTGAATCAGGTGACGACCAAACGCGGCTTCCCTGTCTATCGAACCAATCCCAGCGTGCCTCCGACGGACGGCCTGCGAACCAGGACAAAGCGCATCCATGTGCCTGGCGGCAACGCGGCCGTGATCGTCGACAACACCAGCGGCGAGATAAAGGGACTCGGCGGCATGGGGATCTGGTGGGAGGAAGAGGTTGACAGCAGTCGCTTCGTGAAGCTGTTCCTCGACGGTATTCGGCAAGCGGCCGGCCTGTCGAAAGCGGGCATGCAGGTGTTCGAGATGGTGTACACCGCCATGCGGGCCACGCCGGGCTCGGACGAGATCAAGCTCAACTCCTACCTCGCTCGAGACAATGGCATCAACGACCGAACCTATCAACGTGGCGTCCGTGAGCTTTTGGAGAAAGAGTTCCTGTTCCGCAGTCAGAGCGACGGTGTCTTCTTCGTGAACATCCGGTTCATGTTCAACGGCGATCGGCTGGCGTTCGTGCGCTCGTACCACCTGAAGCGGCCGAGTACCCAGCAGGAGTTGCCGCTCGATCAAGTGCAGCGTCAGGCTTCGCTCCCACTGGCTCTGCCGCCCGTGGAGGGTGAGACTCAGCTCAAGTAGCCGTTGCGCCGCAACCACGGCTCGATGGCTTCTTCGAGGATGTCGCGCAGGGTGTTGGGTTGGACGGACTGCAACTGACGCTCCAGCGACGCACGCTTGAGTGCGGCCACGAAGTCCGAGCGAAGGCGTGTGCTCATCGGCGCAGACACCGGCTGTGGTGGTGTGGGTCTCGCGGTTCGGGGTTCGTCGCGATACACGAACGCCTGCTCGCGGGCCGTGTCGAGCGAAGTTGGCGTTGCTTCGAGTCCTTGAGCCAGCGTGCGACGGTCAACCATGAGCCCTACCCCGCCGCGCGCACAAGCCGACGGAATCGCGGTCCGATCCGAGCACCGCGGACGCCGTGAGGAAGAATCTCGCGAAATAGACGGTGAGTCTCGCGCGCCGCTTCTTCTGCGCGTGTGCCCATGCGCCAGACAACGGACGCCTGGCCGGGGGCGTCAGCGTAGATTTGACGCAACGTCATGTGGGTGTCAGCCAGCGGCAGAGAAAGTGCGGCAGCCGCGTCCTTCATGTCCTGGGTCAAGCGGTAGCTCTTGCCGACCATGCTGAGCACGATCATCGCTTTGGGCATGCCGCCGCGAATGTCCTGGGCCTGCCGCAGCACCTCTGTCGCCTTGGCGAGCGCGCGGACCTCAAGCATGGAGGCTTTGCAGGGGACGATGGCGAGATCACCGCGGAGCAGCAGCGCACGGCTGGTTTCGGTCTGACCGCCGGGGCCGTCGGCGACGACGAAGTCCGACTCCTGGCGAAGGGTTGGAAGCTCGTTCAGAATCGTGTCCGGGTTGTCGAGTCGCACCGGGCGGACGTTCGGTGCAGCCTCTCGAATCCACTCGGAGGAGGACTGCTGTGTGTCGCAGTCAGCCAGGGTGACGCGGTGACCCTGTTCGGCGAGCCACGAAGCAAGATGCACAGCAAGTGTGGACTTGCCGACTCCCCCTTTCGAATTCGCCACGACGATGATCATTCTCGACGGATAGCTCGAAAGCTGTGGTTCTGTCAAGCGATGATTCCAGCCGTCCGCCTGCGTGCATGGCCCGTCTGAACGTCTTCATGCATTCTGTCTGTCTTGAAGTCATGACTGCAAGACTGCAAGAATGGCCTCAATCGATCCAGCGCGACGGCCTTCGCGTCCGCGCTCCATCGCTCCGATGACGGCATCCGATCGGCTTGACCATGCGGCCGTTTGGGGTTTCACGGTGAAAGACGTCCTAAGCTCCGCTTAGGGGAGACGTCTGTTTGTGATCTGGTTTGCGTTCGGGTCTCTGGCGGCGGCGATCGCAACCATGAGTTAGCTGCCTTGCTTCGAGTGACTGGCGGCGCGGTGAGCAGCGTCTTCGGAGGCGTGGCGTCGACCAGGAGCCGCGTACACGCGAGTCTAGTTGTGCGAGCAGGCGAGTGTCGAGCGGCGGTTTCTCTCAGTAATGGGACCGCGCGCTGCATCATGATCGACCCACAGAATGGCAGGACGAGTTCCACATTGCGGCGTGTCGGCTCGGACAGTAGTATCACCCATCGAGCAGCGCCAAAGCGACCGCGACCTTGCCCAAGCTCCAACGTTCGAACTCAGCCACCCCCCCCCATGAACAGAGAGGCCCTAGTTCGTGAACTGACCGCCCAACTCGGAGACAAGAAGCCCGCTTTTCTCGCCGATGTCCGCTCTAGTGTTTCTTCGTACATCGAGGCTCAGGGATCTGGCTGTCTTACTCTGATTGAGCGCAGAGATCGAGGAGACATTACCTGGGAACTCGCGGCTGACCCGAGCTACGTGGCGAGGCTGGTTTCGTTCTGCCGAGCGAAGCCACACGATGGGAACGCAATTGACTCTGCGCTGACTCCTCCGATCGCGGACTTGGTTTCGCAGAAATTCCAGAAGCTATATGATGACAGCAGCGACGAGATCGCAGAATCCGTCTTGCGATTTATCATGAAGGACGAAGTGCTATCGAAGTCGATGGTAGACACGGTTATTGCTTCTTCGGCGTATGCAGCTTCGGCTGTGCGCAACCGACTGGCCTCAACGCTCTTGGAGAACATTCAGCAGTTCCTCCACACCTCCGCGGGCCATGCGGTAACTACCTTCGTCGGGAAGACGGTCGCGGCGACTGTGAGCAAGCCTATCGGAGCCAAAATCGCCGCCATGCTGGTCAAGGCTCTCAGTACACAGCTCAAGGTGGTGATAGCCAAGGTGATCGCGTCGGGCGCGCTAAAAGGCGTCATAGCGACGGCGGTGAAGAAGTTCGTCATCTTCGCGGTTGCGGGCGCAATCGTGAAGGCTGTCGCTGCAAAGTTCGGCATTTCGACAATGGCAGCGTTTATGTGGATTCTGATTCCGTTCATCGTCGCCTACATTGCCTACGAAGTGCACACGTTCCCAAGACATCTAGCCGAGAAGGTGAGCGCGAAGGTCGTGGAAGAACTCTCTGGGCGTTATACGGAAGTTAACACCGAGGTTTGCGATAGAATCGTGGCTCAGATCGTTGATACCGGAATCGCTGTCATAATGCGCCCAATTGCCGACAGCGCAGAAGTGCAGGCAGCCCTTGGTGAGTTTGCGAAAGAGCTGGGTGCGTCGGCGGGCCCGAACATCGCTTAGCGGTTGCGAGATTTGTCGGCTTCGCGTTGGCGTCGCAGGCGCGATACGTGGCTGTCCGCGTGCTCGCTGCCAATGATTCCGTCGTATATCATTTTCCCGAACCCGATCGATCCCAGTAGTCCGCATCCAGCCCCCAGAACCGCGGCCAATTTGATGTCCGTGTTCCTTACCGCGCCGTAAACTGCACCAGCCGCTGAACCGGTGGCGGCAAGGATCGCCGCCCCTGCGACGTGCTTGCCAGCGGAGTCGGCCAGCGTTTCCGGCGTGGTTTCTTCGGAGCACTGAGGTGGAGCATCACTTCTACGCATGTTGCAATTATGGCAGAATATGCGGCCCAATGCAATATGGCATTGCGACCTCAGGTACTCTTCATCATCGACAACGAGAATCGGACCGCGATACGATTTTGGCTGGGGAAGTCCCAGTGGCATTGACCGCTTCGGAGGGTGGGGCCGGACTGGGGGCATGGGTAACACTCGTGCCCGTGGACATGCGGCGGTTCTTGGTCAGGCCCTTGCGCAGGTGATGTCTTCTGTTTCTGTGCCGTGGCACCAGGCCGATCCCGTGAGCGAGCGGAAGCCGCCTTCGCGCCGTACGAGTGGCCGCGCCGCATGAGCGGTGCGCGCCATCTCGGGACGTTCGTTTCGGTTGCCACGGCCTCGCCAGCGTGATACGCGTGGAGATACAGGAGGTGCGCACTGTGCGAGATCGACGGAAGAGAGTAGTGCGTGCCGCCGGCACCCTGACCGGTGACGCCGTTCCGCGGCTCGTGATAGCGCGCTGATCCGATGTTGCCAGCGCCACAAGCAGTGCCAACTCGAAGCCGCATCAGGGACTGGTTCCCGTTCAGTGTCGGCGAGATCGAGTTCGCCCTGGCTGTCGGCGGCTTTCTGGTGACCAGCCTCTCCCTGGTCGGTGTCCCCGCACAGACCCTCGCCGTCGGCACGGGGCTGTTCCTTCTGGTCACTTACCTCGCGGGATTGCTCGTCTACGACCGGCGGAGCCTGCGGGTCTTCGACTTCCTCGAGGACGGCGGCGTGCGCGGCAGCGGCTACGTGCCGTACTTCCGCGCTGCGCGGCACAGCCTGTTCCTCACCCACACGGACGACGACGCCCCGAGCGAGGAACTGCTCGGGCTCTACCGCACGCTGCTCGCGAGAAGCGTGCAGCTCAGGCGAGTGACCTTCCTTCGTCCGGGAAGTGAGTCAGCTCGCTGGCTCGTCGAGTTCGGCGAGCACCCGAACCTTGAGCAACGCGTTGTTCCGCCGGAGCGCGCCGACCTGCTTCCGTTCAGCTTCGCGGTTGTCGACGAGTCGGTCGTCGTGGTTTCTGTGCCCGGTTACTCGGCGATCGACGCGAGTGAGTACGCCACGCGCTTCGTGCTCCGACACTTGCTCGTGATCCACGACGTGGCGGTCGCGCGTGTGTTCCTGGAGATGCACCGGCAACTCTGGGAGCGCGCCCTGCCGCTACGCATGTCCCAGTAGAGTGCGGTGGCTCGAACTCCGAGCGCCCGTCGCACCGGCTACCGCTGCGCTTCGCGCAACGCTTCCGCTGCCAGCATCAACCGGCTGAGCTTCGTTCCCAGGGCGTCGGCGACCTTGAGCAGCGTGCGCACGTTCGGGCTGCGCACTCCGCGCTCGACTCCGCTCAGGTAGGTCCGATCTAGCTCGGCGAGGTGGCAAAGCTCCTCCTGGGACAGGTGGAGCCGCTCGCGCTCGACGCGAACGGCGTGGCCGAGCGCTTTGAAGAAGGCCGTGGAGCTGTGCTTGGGGGGCACAGGGCCACCGTCCGCCGCCCCTGGTTTTTGGTCTACCGGAAATTAGTCACATATCGGCACGCCGACCGTCTACCCTTCGTCCTGAATAAAAGTCACAGCGCGAGGGGCACGTGCCGCACACCATCCGAGACGCAGACGAGGCCACGAGGGTCCTCCTGGTCCATGCCCCTTACCCGGGGCGGCTCAAGTTCGACGGCGAGCCGAGCAGCCTGCTCTACGCTGCCACCCCGCTCCTCGAGACGCTCGAAGCCTCGGGACGCGGAGGGGAAGCGGGGTTGTTCGACCCCAGGGAAGCGTCTGAGGCGGCCCACGAGGACCTCGCTCGCATCCTACGCTCCGGCGGCGCGCGCGTGGTCGCGATCTCGACCTCCAGCGCCGCGATCCTCGAAACCACGCGCATAGTCGCGCTCGTTCGCGCGCTCCGCGGTCCCTCCGTCCTCGTTGTGCTCGGCGGCCCGCACGAGGACGACTGCGAGACCAAGTGCGCCGAGGTCGTGCCCGGTGTCGATCTGTCGATCGCCGGCGAGGCGGAGTACCTGCTCGCTGCGATCGTGACCGATTTCCTGGCCGGCAGCGCGCTGCCGGCTGAGTACTGCCGTTCCCTCCTCGGCGAGCTCTCCTCACTCTCCGTCCCGGCGGGCCGGGGGCAGGTCACCAGCCGGCACTGGGACGCTCCGTTCTGCCGGCCGTTCGACTTCGGTCCGATCGACCTCGATCAGCTTCCTCCGCGCGTTCGCTCACCGCGGGCCGCCAGGTTCTCGGTGTTCGGCGCAGCCCGCACTTTGCCGCTCATGATCAGCCGCGGCTGCGCGTACGGCCGTTGCACCTTCTGCGCGGAAGGAAGCGGCGAGCCGGCGTCGTCAGTGCTCACTCACTTCGACTGGATCTCGCGCGCGCTCGCCGAGCAGCGCGGCGACGCTCTCTACTTCCAGGACAGCATCTTTCCGAACGGACGGGCGGTCACCGATCGGTTGCTCCCGATCCTTCGGGATCTCGGCGTGCCGTGGGGCTGCCAGCTCTACTTGCCGATGCTCGGCCGCAAGGCTGTAGATCGTCTGGCGCGACACGGCTGCCGCTACGTGTACACCGGAATCGAGAGCGGCTCGCCGGAGATTCTCGGCGCGGTGGGGAAGGGGGCGCTTTCGCGCGAGCTGCTCTTCGCGCGGCTTGACTGGATCCGCGACTCCGGGATGCGGGTCGGGCTCTCGGTCATGTTTGGAGCGATGAATGACTCCGGTCAGACGCTCGAAACTCACGACAGCGTCGAATCCACCGCCGGCCTATGCGAGCAGATCGTCGAGCGCCGCGTGCGCGTGGCCGGGTTCTACCCAAACGTTGAGACCGTGCTGCCGGGTACACGGCTCGCGCGGCAGCTCGCTGCGCGCGGCGTCGCGCTCGATTGGTACCGACCGCCCAGGTCTCCTTGGTTCGAAGAACTGGAGGACGGCGGCGTGGGGTTCAACTTCACGACCGTGGGCTCCCGGCCCGATGCCAGCGGCGCGCTCGTCGAGTACATCCGGCGCGCGTCCGCGCGGCTGGTCGCGCTCGGAGATGCGGCCTGGTAGGTCCGGCTCCGGCCGAATTCGTTCGGCGTGTCAAAGGCCGGCGGCGCGCGCTAAGTCGCGCGCCGAGGCTCCGCGTCCCGGTTCCGCGCCGGGCGAACCGCGTCCGACTTCACCCCGACTTCCACGGCTCTCCTGGAAGCCTTGCGATCAGCTCGCGCCACACGCGTTCGAAGGCAGCTTCGAAACTCCACGCCTGCCCGTGCGCAAGCAGTGGACTCATGTCCGCCTTGAACACCGCGTCGCTTCGCTTGGCCGCCAGGTTGCGCTCAAACATCGCGCGCGTCACCCGCGCTCCGTCCGCTTCGATGTACCTCGCAAACGCGTCGACGACGCGCTGCGGATCTACGCCACCCTGTTCGAGCGCGAACGCGAGGTCGAACAGATCGCGCCCCTTCTTGCGCTGGTAGAGCGCGCGCAGCTTCGTGCCGAGCAGCTCGTCGAGTTCGTAGGTGCGCAGGTTGGCGCTCCCGCTGAACCACCGGGACGACACGTCGAAGCGGTGGTCCCGCAGCCGGTGCACGCTGAAGTGCTCGCGCGAGTTGATCTCGATCTTGAGCTTGAGCGGCGTCGGGGGCGCGTCTTCGGAGTCGAAGCGGTAGCTGAGCGTCACACGCCCGTCGGTCTGCTTCCACCGGGGTGCGCCCAGCCACGAATCGAGCGCATCGTGGATGGCGTCGAGCACCTCTCCGATGCCGCCGGGGCTCGTCTGGACGAGGTCGATGTCTTCTGAATACCGGGCCGGCGGGCGGAGGTGGAGCTTGTAGAGCGCCGTGCCGCCGCGAAACGCCAACGCGTTCGCGATCTCCGCGCGCGAGAACAGCTCGACCAAGGCGCGCGAGATGACGAGGTCCTGTTCGACCTGGCGGTCGAGCACCCACGGTGCTTGTTCTCGCCATTCCGTGATGAAGTCCTTGGGGATCACAGGTCAGGCTCCAGCACGGCGTTGACGCGCAGCATCCAGCGTCCTTCGTACGTCGCGCCGGCTCGGCTGCCGGAACGCACGAGGGGCGCTGCGGCTTTGGCGCGTGCGCGAACATGCGGCGCGAGCGCGTCAGCAAGCGCGCGGTGATGGGTGATGTCGAGCAAGTACCCGAGGCGCTGGCTCCACACGACCGGGCTGCGATTGGCTTCGACGATGAGCCGACTTGCGTCGAGCCGGTCGACCAACTCGCTTACGACCGTCGCCACGTTGTCGAGTCCGCCGGACTGGTCGGCGTAGCCCACCAGCTCAAGCGCCGTCGCTTCCGGCGACGAGACGCGCAGATGCCCGCGCGGAGTGTTTCGCTCCACGACCGGCGTGTGCGCCATGTCCTTGCGCGCGATGAACTGCACGCGCACGTCGCCGCACGCCAGCGGTCGGCGATTGGTCTGCGTCATCACTTGAAACGCCTGTGGCCGCTGGTGCGCTGCGCCGTGAAGTTCCGCAGCGCTGAGCAGGGCCACGTAGTAGGGCTCGGCGAGGTGCGCCATCAGCTGCGGCACGAACTGTTCGGCGGGCAGGCAGCCCAACCGTCGGTACTCCGGCGGGACGATCACGTGGAAGCCGCGGAACGGGTCGGCGATCTCTCCCTTGGCCTTCATCCGCCGCAGGGCGGCGCGCGCCGCAGGAATGGACGTGCCCAGCGCCCGGACGGCCTCCTCCGTGGTGAAGTGGTGGCGGCCCTGCGCGGCCAGGGATTCGATGTAGCGGGCGGTGCGGTGCATGGTCCCCTGTGTCGATACATGCGGAAGATGACATAAAACGGCGCTTTGTGCAAGTTCTGATCCTGCTGCTGGCCCACTGGCATTGCGGATGCCTGTTCTGTCACTCCCCGCAAGCAATCGATCTGCTCGTCGGCCGCGCCTGATCCGGAGTCTCCCAGCGAGCGGAGCGAAGGGGCGCAGGGATCCCGCGAGTTTCGAACCACGAGCCCTTGCCCAAACGTCAAGTTTTCATGCCGCGTAACGTGAAACTCGATGCCCGTTCGCGCGCCGGTCCCGGCGCGGGATCGGCTCCAGGCCGAGCACCTCCGTGTGATGGCCGCCGCCTCGGAGCATGAGGCAATAGGGGAAGTCGCGCACGGCCACGAGCGTGACGTCGCCGGTCTGCAGGATGGTGAGGCGACCGAGCGCGTCTCCCACGCGGTGGAGGAACTGATCTCCGGTGCCGTGCTTGGTTGCCTGGTAGGCCGAGGCCGCGTCAAGAATCTCGTAGAGAGCGGCCGGAGCGAGCATGACTGGGGCGAGGCGTGTTTCGTACCCACGCTCCGATCCGAAGCTTCGCCATGCTTCGCACTGCACATCACCCGAGTCGATGGCGCGTATCCGGCGGCCGAGTTCGCGTTGCCGCCACGCCGGGAGCGCCGCGCTCGAGCCAGTGGCGGCATTCGGTCGCGTCCGGACGCCTGGTTGTTCCCAGCATCCCAAGTCTGCGACCGATATCCCGAGTCGATCAGCCAACATGCGCTGCCTCGTGCGTTCGAGTTTCCATGCGACCGTGCCCCAACTCGCGCGCCTTGTCAACAGACATCTGAGTCCGCGCGATCCGCTCGCAGGCGTAGCGGAAGTACACCGGGTCGCGCTCGATTCCGACGAAGCGCTTGCCGGCCAGTAGTGCTGCGACACCTGTGGTGCCGCTCCCCATGAAGGGATCGAGCACCACCGCTCCCCGCAGTGACTGGCACAGGTAGAGCGCCGACTCGAGCGGCTTGGGTGCCGGCACCGGATTGCGCCGATCGCGCGGCTCGCCGTCGCGCAGGTCGGCGACGTGCCAGTTTCGCGGCACCTCCTGCTGCAGGCGCGAACGGCCGCTCCAGAAGATGACTGGATCCCAGCCGAGATGGCCACCACGAAACCGCCGCGTGGGGTAGTGCTTGCAGCACGCCACGATCTGGAAACCCGGCGGAAAGTAGCGGTGCCAGTCCGGCGCGCGCAGCGGACTCTGCCAGACGAGACACGGGCCGTTGTCGGTTGCGCGCACGAGTGCCGGCACGAGCCGGGCCATGAGACCGTCGTAGTCTTCCGGGGCATCCGAGCAGGTGCGGTAGGCAAAGCCGATGCCATAGGGCGGGTCAGTCACCACGGCGTCGATGCCCGCAAGCGTAGGCAGCACGTCGAAGCAGTCGGCGCGGTAGAGCGTCGCGCCGCCGATCACCACTCTCTCGGTGCCGGATGGTGGCGGCTCGACGGTGGCAATGTTCCCTGCGTGCCGCGCGACGCGGCGAGCGTAGGCGGGGTTGAGGACCGAGCGTCTCATAGCGGCCTCCCGATCAAGGTCTAGCGCTCGTCGCGCCAGGCTCGGAAGGCTCTGCGATCAAGCGCGAGGAACGAGTGGCCGTTGTTCGCGCACCAGTGGCGCGCGTCGATGAGCAGGTCGACGAGGCAGTGTTCGAGATCGTGGTCGGTGTCGTAGTTCGCGAGCGCTCGCAGGCAGCGGGCGACTCGGCGTTCATGTAGTGCGCGCATAGTGGTTCTCCGTTCGAGTGGGTGACGGGCGGGCCCAACCGCGAGCCCGCCCGAGTGGTGGGTTCAGTCCCGCTTGTCGTCGAAGGACCGAAGCGTCACGGCCCCGTCTAAGGGCACGACGTCGAGCTGGATGTTGAAGCCCTTGCCGTCGCGGTGAGGCCAGGCCGCGCCGATGCGCGTCCAGAATCCCTTCTGGCCATCGCGCTCGCGCACGTGGTACGCGATGAGATCGGGCTTCGAGGTCTGCTTCCGTTCGTTCGTGTTGTTGGTGTCTGTCATGGTGTTCTCCTTCTTGGTTGTGGGCCGCGCCCATCGCGGCCTGACGGCACGCGCCCCAAAGCCGTCCAAGCGGAAAGCGCCAGCGTCGGGTCAAGCGAAGAGCTGAAGGCTTCCGCTCGCGGAAAGCGGCTCTGCAAGCTTGCCGGTTCCGCTGACGGCTTTAGCGTGCACGTCAACTGGCCGTGTGGCGGCGGCTCACGAAGAAGGCCCGCAACACTTGCAACACCACTGCGACGAACGGTGCCGAGTGTCCCGTGGTGAAACACCGTGAAAGAACCACGCGCGCGATGACGAAGGCGAATGACGAAACGCGCGAACTGGGCTACGGTGCGATGCGATGCTGCGGATCACCCAGAACGACTCACCGCAGGGGGCGGCGAAGTACTTCAAGCACGCGGACTACTACTCCGAGGGCCAGGAGCTCGTCGGCGTGTGGCGCGGCAAGGGAGCCGAGCGCCTAGGACTTGCCGGCGAGATCGCCGAGAAAGACTGGGCGCAGCTGTGCGACAACCGCGACCCGGCGAGTGGCGAGCAGCTGACGTCTCGGCAGAAGGCGAACCGGCGCGTCGGCTACGACTTCACCTTCAATGCGCCCAAGAGCCTGTCGCTGCTCTACGGACTCACCGGCGACGAGCGTCTGCTCGAAGCCTTCCGCGGCGCAGTCAACGCCACGATGCAGGCGATGGAGGCGGAGGTTGAGACGCGCGTGCGCGTCAAGGGCGCGAACGAGGATCGCACGACCGGCAACGCGGTGTGGGGCGAGTACGTGCACACTACCGCGCGTCCGGTGGACGGCGTGCCCGATCCACATTTGCACGCGCACTGCTTCGTGTTCAACGCGACGTGGGACGAGAGTGAGTCACGCTGGAAGGCCGGCCAGTTCGTCGGCATCAAGCGCGACGCGCCGTACTTCGAATCGCTGTTCCATGCGCGGCTCGCGCATGCCGTTGCCGGGCTCGGACTGGCGATCGACCGCACTCCACGTGGCTGGGAGATCGCGGAGCTGTCGTCTGCGACGCTGCGTCGCTTCTCGCGTCGAACCGAACTGATCGAAGAGCACGCTCGGGAGCAGGGGATCACCGATCCCAAAGCCAAGGGGGCGCTTGGAGCCAAGACGCGTGGGCGCAAGCGCCAGGATCTCACGATGGGCCAGCTTCGCCGGGAGTGGGCTCAGCGGCTCACGGACGATGAGCGCGCCGGAATCGCAGCGACGGTGGACGGGATTGGTAGGGCTTCGCCGCCCACGCCGCGACTGACGCCCGAGGACGCCGTGCACTATGCGATGGCGCATTGCTTCGAGCGCAGCGCCGTGGTCCCAGAACGCACCCTGCTTGCCGAGGCGCTCAAGCGTTCGCTCGGCGGCATCGAGCCCGAGCGCGTTGCGAAGGCGCTGGACGCCGAGCCGCTCATCCGCGCCACGCGAAGCGGCGTGCGCTTGGTTACTTCGGACCAAGTGCTGGCGGAGGAGGACCGTATGGTCGCGTTCGCCCGCAACGGCCGCGGAGCGTGCCGCGAACTCTCACCTGGTGCACATACGTTCAAGCGCGAGTGGCTCAACCCGGAACAGCGAGGTGCGGTCGATCACGTGCTGCACTCGCGTGACCGAGTCATGGTGATCCGCGGAACCGCCGGCGCGGGGAAGACGTCGATGATGACGGAAGCCGTTGAGGCGATCGAAGCGGCGGGGATGCGCGTCTTCACCTTCGCGCCGTCGGCCGCCGCGAGCCGCGGCGTGTTGCGCGCCGAGGGTTTTGAGAGCGCAGACACGGTGGCGCGACTCCTGGTCGACGAGCGACTGCAGCAGGAAGTGACCGGGCAGGTTCTATGGGTGGACGAAGCCGGGCTGCTCGGCTCACGCACCACCGCGAAGCTGTTTGACATCGCGGAGCGGGTAGGGGCACGTCTCGTGCTGTCCGGTGACAAGCGCCAGCACGGCAGTGTCGAGCGCGGCTCGACGCTGCACCTGCTCGAACGCGAAGCCGGCATCGTCCCGGCCGAAATCCGAGACATCCAGCGGCAGAAGGGCGACTACAAGCGGGTGGTTCAGGCGCTCGCGGAGGGCCGCATCGAAGACGGCGTGAAGCAGCTCGACGCGCTCGGGTGGATCCGTGAGTCGAGCGGTGAAGAACGTTACGCGGACCTCGCGCGCGACTACGTGGCGGCGCGCACGCAGGGCAAGTCCGTGCTCGTGGTGTCGCCGACGCACCGTGAGGGCACGCTGATCACGCAGGCGATTCGCGGAGCGCTTCGCCGCGACGGCGGCATCGGCGCGCAGGAGCGCCAGGTGCTACAGCTCGAGAACGCCAACCTGACGGAGGCCGAGCGAAGCAACCCGGACAACTACACGGACGGCGACGTGCTCGAGTTCCACCAGAACGCCAAGGGTATCCTTCGAGGCTCGCGCGTCCCGTTCGACGGCGGCACGCCGCCGTGTGAGTTCGCGTCACGCTTCACGGTGTACCACTCCCGACGGATCTTGCTCGCAGCCGGCGACCTGGTGCGCATCACCCGCGGCGGGATGACGGCGGATCGCAAGCACCGGCTCAACAACGGTGCTGCCTACCGGATCAAGGGCTTCTCGGAGCGTGGCGATATCCAACTCGCCAACGGTTGGGTGATCGCGAAGGACTTCGGTCACCTCGCCTACGGCTACGTCGTGACGAGCCACGCGAGTCAGGGCAAGACTGTCGACCGTGTGCTCATCGGACAGTCCGCCTTCTCGATGCGCGCGGCGTCGAAGGCGCAGTTCTACGTCTCGGTCTCGCGCGCGCGCGAGCAAGCGACGATCTACACCGACGACAAAGCCGGACTCCTCGAAGCGGTCAGCCGCAACGACGATCGGATGACGGCAACGGAACTGGCCGACGAGCGGAAGCGCCGCGAGAAGGCGCTTGACGTGCAGCGCCACCAAGCGCAGCGCGCCGACCAGGAGCGGCAGCACGAACAGCAGCGGGAACCGCGCCGCCATGTCCGATAGCGAGCTGCTCCACCGGTTCGCAGGTCGCGTGACCGAGGAACGAACTTCGCTCGAGCAGCGCATCGACAACGAACCGTGGGACGATCTCGGCGCGTTCGGATGGCTGCGCGGCGTGCGTGAACGCGCGGTGATGCTGGAGCTCCGCCGGCGAGACGGCAACGTGCTTGCCGTCGGCTACGGCTGGCTGGAGCGCGCCGAGTTCGAGCCGTCGCAGGGGATCACGCTGCACGTTGTGGGGCAGCCGATCCGGATTCGCGGCACGAACCTCAACGCGCCAGTGCGGCCCCACGGGCGGCTCTTCGAGGGCATCGTGCGGCACTGCGTGCCGTGGATCCGCGAGGCGGGTAATGGTGAACGCATGCGCGCGCCGGAAGGCTCCTGCGTGGTGGAGGCCATCGAGTGGTAGGCGGGGTGGCGAGTCACGAGCGGTAGGCCGAGCGGCTAGCGCGTCGCTCCACGCCCGGTTTCCTCTCCACACTCGGGTGAATCACGCAGCGACTCGAGCAGGCTCTCCCAGGCGGTCGGATCGGATTTGAGCAACTCCCGCAGCCGGTTTCTCGCGCGATGCAGGCGTAGCTTGTGCGTGCCGCTCTTCTCGCCGCGCTCGCGGTCCATGGCCTCGAGCGGCACTCCCTGAAAGTAGTGGCGCATCATCACTTCGCGATCCCTCGCCGGAAGCCCGTCGAGCGACCTCTGCAACGTCACCCTTCGCCAGCGAGTCTCGTCCTCGCGCGCGAGGCGCACCTGCGCCCCATGCTCCTGTGTGATCGACAACGCCTCCGCCGAACGTAGCACCCCGCGCGGCCGGTCATCGGCGTCGGAAGCCGCCGACGCGGGCCGCTCTCTGCGGCGCTTCCAAAGATCACGCAGCACGTTGACGGCCGTCGTCGCAAGGTAGGCCGTCGGATCGTCGGCGCGAGCGCCACGCTCGTTGAGCTTGATGAGCGCGTCCACCACCGCGTCGAATGCCTCCTCGCGGCTGGCGCGGAGTCGGACGCTCACGAGACGCGACGCGCGCTCAAGGTCGGCCGCGCTCAACTCGAGCCAGGGCGTGCCCCTCGCAGGCTCGGCCTGGTTGGAGTGCTCCGCGGGCTTTCGCTCGTCGGCACGGTTGCAGTCCGGCCCTTCGGGCTCGCGACTTGTGTGTGGAGCCTCACCGCGCCTTGGCTTCACCACACCTCCTGCAAGACAGTTGAGTCTCTTTTCAACCGCACTTGCGGCGTGATGTCAACTACTGCGTCGCGCAGCACTGCACTGCACGGCGCGACGTCGATCTCCATTGCTCGTGCACTGAACGCGCGTCTCGATTCCGATTGCCGACCCGCTCGGGTCGTGATACCCGAGAGGAGACGGCAGTTGGGGGGGGGCGTGTGATTTGGCGTTCGGACGGCAGGGATCGGGACCCACTGGTGCGCGCGGACCTGTTTCCGCTCGGACGCCTGCTCATGACGCCGGGCGCGCGGAATGCGATCCCGCCGAGCGAGATGCTCCAGGCGTTTCGCCGGCACGCGCGCGGCGACTGGTGGGAACTCGACGGCCACGACATCGAGGCCAATGCCCGTGCCCTGAAGGAAGGCGGACGACTGCTGTCGGCCTACCGCACGAAGTCCGGGACGAAGTTCTGGGTCATCACCGAAGCAGACCGTTCGGCGACGACGGTGCTGCTCCCAGAAGAGTACTGAGCAGACACGGCTTGAGTGGTTGATCCCGTCGGCGCGCAAGGGCAAGCGCGCCAGGCGCACGCCCGAAGACGTCACCAAGATGGGCGTGGCCGTCGTCGCCTACGTCGCCAAGCACCCCAGCGTGTCAGTTGAGCAGATCAGGACGGCGCTCGGTGTCGCCACCAAAGACATCCACCTCCCGATCGCGCGCATGGTCGCGGCGAAGAAGCTGAAGACCAAAGGGCAGAAGCGGGGGACGAAGTACTTC
>CALFYL010000145.1 GCA_937952135.1 uncultured Planctomycetia bacterium | reverse complement strand
GTGTTCGCGCAGGCGCCCTGCGCGTCAACACACGTCGGTACGTGGTTTCCGCGGGACTTGACACCCGGCAGCGGGTCAGTTGGGGCTGCGGTCGCCATCGCGGCGGACGCCGAACGGCTCGCCGTGTCTGCGCCGTTCTATCTGCAGCAAGGTCTGCAGATCGGCAAAGTGTGGGTGGTGACCGGATGGGGCGCTTCGGCACGTGTGGAAGCGGAATTGCTTCCCCCCATTTACAGCAACAGCATGCGATTTGGCGGCTCGCTTGCGTTCAACGAAGCAGGGAATGTGCTCGTGGTCGGTGCGCCGGGGTCAAACCAGTACGGTCGAGTGTTTGTCTATCGATTCAACGGCGTCTCCTGGGTCCAGGAGTGGCACACGACTGCGGGCGTTGTCGATGCGCTTGGGTGGAGCGTCGCCGTCGATGCGGCCGGTGATCGGATCGTCGCAGGCGCGCCTGCTCGCGACAACGTCGGATTCACTAATCCCGGTGCTGTCGTCGTCTACCGTCGTGAGTTGGGTTCGTGGGTAGAGGAAGCCACGTTCACCCAGGTTCAGCTTCCGCAGTCCCGCAGCATCGGCTTCAAGGTCGCGCTGTCCAGGGACGGCGGAGTGCTCGCTCTGAGTTCGGCTCCGTACCAGGGCTGGCCGATCTCCAGCGGTCTGATTCACATTCTCGAGCGCACCGGGAACGCGTGGACTCCGGTTGCGGTGCTCGAAGAGCCGGTGCCTTACTCGACCGGCGGATTCGGACTCGGTCTCTCACTCGACGGAGAGGCAACCACCCTTGCAGTCGGCAACCCGAACGACGGTCGCCTAGCGTACTTGAATGGTGCGGTCTCGATCTTTCGAAAGGGAACCGCGGGCTGGGCCTACGACACCGTCCTTCTGCCCAGCAATCCGACCGCAGGCCACGGCTTTGGCCGCGCGGTTGCTCTGAACGCCGCGGGCGATCGGCTGCGCGCTGGGGCCGTCGGCGCCCTGCTCAACGGAATCAAAGTCGGAGCTGTCGAGGAATTCCAGTTCGGCAACGGCGCATGGCAACTCGCCGCCGTGCACCGTTCGTCGACACTAGAACAGAACACCGAGTTCGGCCACCTTGTTGTTCAAGGAAGCGCCATCGGCGATCGGTGGATCGCGAGTGAAACGCGTTCGGACGCGTTCCGCCCCGACGCCGGCCAGATCCACTTCTTCGAGGCGCGCTGCCTGACGCCCACGGTCTACTGCTCTGCGCAGACGAACACACTCGGCTGTACGCCGCAGATCGAGAGTCAGGGCACGCCGCGCGCTTCAGTGGCGAGTGGTTTCACGCTGACCGCAAAGCACATCCGCAACCAACAAAACGGCATGCTGCTCTACGGCACGAACGGCCGCGCCGCGCTGCCGTGGCTGGGCGGCACGCTGTGCGTGCAGCCTCCGCTGCGGCGCACGCCGCTGGTCAACTCGGGCGGCACTCCGTCGCCCGCCGACGACTGCTCAGGCGAACTCTCGCGCGACTTCAACACCTGGGTATCCGTCGCGAACGACCCCAGCCTGTTCGTCGGCCAGCGCGTGCGCGCCCAGTTCTACAGCCGCGACCCCGGCGCGCCCCAGAACCTCAACCTCACCGACGCCATCGAGTTCTACCTCGAGCCGTAGGCCGATCGCTCAACACAGGCACTCCGCATGACCCGCTCGCAGCTCGTTGCTTCACCTCTGCGCGGCGCCGTGTTGGCTGCATTGGCGCTCTGCGCCCAGCCACTCGTGTTCGCGCAGGCGCCCTGCGTGTCAACGCGCGTCGGAGACTGGTTTCCGAGGGGTTGGACGGTCGGTGATACCTCGATCGGGCGTGCCGTCGCCATGACTGCGGATGGCGAATGCAGCGCTATCGCGGCGCCTTTTCATCCACACCAAGGGATGCTGAAGATCGGCAAAGTGTGGATTCTTTCGGGCTGGGGAGCTTCGCTTCGAGTGGTCGCGGAGTTGTCGCCGCCCGTTTATCACCAGAACATGGCATTTGGTTCCGCGCTCGCTTTCAACGAGGCCGGGGATCTCCTCGTCGTCGGAGCCCCAGGGTCGAATCACTATGGGCGAGTGTTCGTCTTCCGATTCAACGGCTCGAACTGGGTCCAGGAATGGCACACAAGCGCGAACCTCGTGGACTCGCTCGGCTACAGCATATCGGTGGACGCGGCCGGCGATCGCTTCGCTGTAGGCGCACCGGCTCGAGACAACTCCGGGTTCACCAATCCCGGCGCCGTCATTATCTATCGTCGTGAGTCTGGTTCGTGGATGGAGGAAACGACGATTACCCAGGTCCAGCTTCCACAATCGAGGAGCATTGGCTTTAACGTTGTGCTGTCCAGGGACGGTGGACTGCTTGCGATCAGTTCCGTACCGCACCAGAGCTGGCCCATTTCTAGCGGGTCGGTGCACATCCTCGAACGCTCGGCAAGCATCTGGACTCCGGTAGCGATGCTCCAGGAGCCCGTTGCCCATTCGACTGGCGGCTTCGGAATCGGAATGTCCTTGGATGCTGACGCTATGACTCTCGCTGTCGGTAACCCAAACGACAATAGACTCGCATACGGGCATGGGGCGGTGACGGTTTTCCGCAAAGGAGCAGCGGGTTGGGCATACGACACGGTGCTCCTGCCCGCCACGCCAGTGGCTGGGTACACGATGGGTCGTTCCGTTGCCCTGAATGCCGCAGGCGATCGGCTCCGCGCCGGCGCTGGGGGCGCGACGGTAAATGGAATGAACAGTGCAGGTGCTGTCGAGGAGTTTGAATTCACTAACGGCGCGTGGCAACGCTCGGCGGTCCACACGTCGCCTTTCCCCGAGGCGGGCACGCTGTTCGGGCATTACGTCGTTCAGGGGAGTGGGATAGGGGATCGCTGGGTCGTCGGTGAGCCAGGTTCGGACGCCAACGGACCGGACGCCGGCCAGATCCACTTCTTCGAGGCGCGCTGCCTGACGCCCACGGTCTACTGCTCTGCGCAGACGAACACACTCGGCTGTACGCCGCAGATCGAGAGTCAGGGCACGCCGCGCGCTTCAGTGGCGAGTGGTTTCACGCTGACCGCAAAGCACATCCGCAACCAACAAAACGGCATGCTGCTCTACGGCACGAACGGCCGCGCCGCGCTGCCGTGGCTGGGCGGCACGCTGTGCGTGCAGCCTCCGCTGCGGCGCACGCCGCTGGTCAACTCGGGCGGCACTCCGTCGCCCGCCGACGACTGCTCAGGCGAACTCTCGCGCGACTTCAACACCTGGGTATCCGTCGCGAACGACCCCAGCCTGTTCGTCGGCCAGCGCGTGCGCGCCCAGTTCTACAGCCGCGACCCCGGCGCGCCCCAGAACCTCAACCTCACCGACGCCATCGAGTTCTACCTCGAGCCGTAGGCCGATCGCTCAACACAGGCACTCCGCATGACCCGCTCGCAGCTCGTTGCTTCACCTCTGCGCGGCGCCGTGTTGGCTGCATTGGCGCTCTGCGCCCAGCCACTCGTGTTCGCGCAGGCGCCCTGCGCGTCAACACACGTCGGCACGTGGTTTCCGCGGGACCTGACGGCCGGCAGCGGCTCAGTTGGACAGGCCGCCGCTATGTCGACTGACGGCGAACGGGTCGCCGTGTCGGCCCCGTTCTACCTCCAGCAGGGCCTACAGATCGGCAAGGTATGGGTGGTCGCCGGATGGGGCACTTCGGCGCGTGTCGAGGCGGAGTTGGTTCCTCCCATCTACAACAGCAAGATGCGCTTCGGTGCCTCGCTCGCGTTCAACGAAGCGGGGACTGTATTGGTCGTGGGTGCGCCGGCGACGTCTTGGCCGAGCCGAGTGTTCGTCTACCGCTTCGACGGCGCGAGCTGGGTCCAGGACTGGCACACGACCTCCGGTGTCGCAGACGGACTCGGATACAGCGTAGCCGTGGATGCGGCTGGAGATCGGATGGTCGTCGGCGCGCCCTTCCGTGACAACGTCGGATTCACCAACGTCGGCGCCGTAGTCACTTACCGTCGTGAGTCCAGCTCATGGGTGGAGGAAGCCACGTTCACACAGGTTCAGCTTCCCCAGTCGAGGGGAATCGGCTTCAAGGTTGCGATGTCCAGGGATGGCGGCCTGCTTGCCATAAGTTCGCACTCGTACCAAGGGTGGCCTG
Source organism: uncultured Planctomycetia bacterium (assembly GCA_937952135.1). Taxonomy (GTDB): domain Bacteria; phylum Planctomycetota; class UBA1135; order UBA1135; genus WYBT01. The sequence goes on along the minus strand of CALFYL010000145.1, from coordinate 720 downwards.
TCTCCAGCGGTCTGATCCACGTCCTCGAGCGCACGGGTAACGCGTGGACTTCTGTTGCGGTGCTCGAAGAGCCGGTGGCCTATTCGACCGGCGGCTTCGGACTCGGTCTGGCACTGGACGGAGAGGCAACCAGCCTTGCGGTTGGCAACCCAAACGACAGCCGTCTCGCGTACCTGAATGGTGCGGTCTCAATCTTCCGCAAGGGGAGCGCGGGGTGGGCCTACGACACGGTCCTGCTGCCGACCAATCCGACCGCCGGGCACGCGTTCGGGCGTGCGGTCGCTCTGAACTCGGCGGGTGACCGGCTCCGCGCTGGCGCTGGCGGCGCCATGCTTAACGGGCTCACGGTGGGCGCCGTCGAAGAGTTCCAATTAACGAACGGCGCGTGGCAACGCGCTGCTATGCACCACTCGACGACGCTAGAAGACAATTCCGAGTTCGGCCACCTCATTGTCCAAGGGAACGCCACGGGCGATCGGTGGATCGCCAGTGAAACGCGTTCGGACGCGTTCCGCCCCAACGCCGGCCAGATCCACTTCTTCGAAGCGCGCTGCCTGACGCCGACCGTTTACTGCTCGGCGCAGACGAACACGCTCGGTTGTACGCCGCAGATCGAAAGTCAGGGCACGGCGTGCGTGTCGGCGGCGAGCGGCTTCACGCTCACGGCAAAGCACATCCGCAACCAACAAAACGGCATGCTGCTCTACGGCACGAACGGCC
>CALFYL010000144.1 GCA_937952135.1 uncultured Planctomycetia bacterium | reverse complement strand
CAGCGACTTCGCCTTCCACCGAACTGCGTCGTGGGTTGTTAGTCCGCCCCCCGCGGCGTAGCCCGCCGCGATCCGTGTCCGCATGGATCGCGGCGGGTTCTTTTTTCGCTCGTTCGCGGGCTCGTCCGCTCGAGCACCGTGGCGCGCCGCCGGAAACGGTCTGCAACTCGTTCAAGCTGGGCGCGCTCGACCGCCGACATTCCCGGACCGTCCCCCCCGTCCGCCGCACGTCCCCGCGTGCGACCGGACGTCCCCATGCAACGGTCCCTTTTTCTGAGCTGCACCGGCGCGGACCGCATCCACGCCGAGAATCTGGCCGCGCTGCTGCGCAAGGCCCAGCTCCCCGTCGTCTGCAGCGCACTCGGCGACGGCGCCTTGAAAGGCGCGGCGTTCTGGGCCGAGATCGAGCGCACGGTCCAGCACTGCGATGTGTTCATCGCGCTGTGCGGCGAGCGCGAGTACACACCGGCGGCGCTGGCGGAACTCTCCGCGGCCGTCGCGCGCGGCGAAAAGGAACCGGGCTTTCCGATCGTGCCCGCGCTGCTCGGACCGATCGATCTCGCGAGCGTTCCCGGGCCGCTGCGTCCGCATCAGTACATCGTGTTGCCGCCGGATCTGCTCGACGCCTCCGACGCCGAGCGCGAGGAACTCGTGCGCCAGTTCCGCGGGCTGATCCACGTCAAGCAGGAGCCCAGCCCCGACAGGTTGTGGCAGCGCGCGGCCGAGCGCGTCGCCGCGCACTTGCAGTTCGACGGCATGGCGCTCCGTCCGCAGGCGGGACTCGTGCCGCTCGGCCGCGATCCGGACAGCCAGCTCGAGGAGTTCCTCGTCCACGGCACGGGCGCGCCGGTGTTGCGCGCGGCGAACGGTCGCTTGGGCCTGCGCGACGACAGCGCGGTGGTCCTGGTGCTCGTGCCCGGCGGCTCGTTCTCGATGGGCGCGTCCGACGAAGAGCTCGACGCGCGCGTCAGCCGCGCCGCGGAGCACCCGCGCCACCGCGTGAACCTCGCGCCGTTCCTCCTCGCGAAGACGCCGGTCACGCAACTGCAGTTCGCTTGCATCATGGGTTGGAACCGTGCGCGGCGGCGCGGACCGCGCTTGCCGGCGACCGACCTCAACCTGCACGAAGCGCAACTGTGGTGCTCGCGCGCGGGCCTCGAGTTGCCCAGCGAGGCGCAGTGGGAGTACGCGTGCCGCGCCGGGTCGCTCACGCGCTTTGCGTTCGGCGACCGCGAAGAGGACCTCGCGCGCTGCGGCTGGTTCGCAGGCAACAGCGGCGGCGCGCCGCAGCCGACCGGTCAGCTCGCGCCGAATCGCTTCGGGCTCCACGACATGCACGGCTCGATCTGGGAGTGGTGCGCCGACGCGTGGCACGGAACCTATGTGAACGCGCCGGCGAACGGCAGCGCCTGGCCCGCCGCGGACCGCACGCGCTTCGTGGCGCGCGGCGGCAGCTACTTCGGGCCGGCGCACAACGCGCGCTCCGCCGAACGCCGCGGGTTCGCCACCGACGAAGCGCTCGACACCCTCGGCTTCCGCCCCGCACGCGCGCTCCTGGACTGATTCGCGCCGCGCGCGGCCCTGCTTCTCAGCTCGCCGGCGGATCCTGCGCGGGCGGCTCGATCGAGTGGCGCTTGAGCAGCGGCAGTTGCGTGAGCATGAACACGAACGGCAGCGGGAAGAAGAGCGCGAGCTTCGCGACCGCGTAGCCTTCGTCGTCCACCACGCGCCGCACGACCTCGTTCGCGCCGGCCATCAGGAGAAAGAACACGCCGAAGCGGAGCGTGAAGGTGCGCCAGCCGCGCTCGTCGAGCTGGAGCGCGGAGTCGAAGAGGCTCTTGAGCGGCGCTTTGCCGAGCGCGACGGCGAGGAGCAGGCCCAGGCCGATGGCGCCGCTCGCGAACGTGATCTTGAGCTTGATGAAGTCCGCGTCCTCGTACCACCAGGTCAGCCCGGCGAAGATGCCGACCGCGAGGGTCGAGATCACGAGCAGCCAGTTCAGCTTGCGCTGCAGGTAGTAGAGCAGCGCGGTGGCGATCAGCGAGGCGCCGGCGAAGGGCGCGGCGGCGGCGACGAGGCCGTACTTCAGCGTGATCGCGAGCAGCACGATCAAGGGCCCGATCTCGAGCGCGAACTTGGTTCCGGGATGCAGCGGCGGGGGAGTGGGCTTGTCCATGGTGCTCGAGCTCTCCAGATTGTCCGCGTGCGACGCTCACGATCCAGTCCGCAGGCGCCCGATCCGGCCGAGGCGCGCGCGCGCCTTCTGAGCTGGTACCGCGCGAACCGCCGCGACCTGCCCTGGCGCCGCACCCGCGATCCGTACGCGATCTGGATCAGCGAGGCGATGCTCCAGCAGACCCGCGTCGAGACCGTCGTGGGCTATTGGGAGCGCTTCCTGGCGCGTTTCCCGAGCGTTGCGGCCCTCGCGGAGGCGGACGAGGACGCGGTGCTCGCGGCCTGGAGCGGACTGGGTTACTACCGCCGCGCGCGGGCGCTGCGAGCGGCGGCGCAGGCCATGGTCGAGCGCCACGGTGGCCGTTTTCCCGACGCGCTCGACGCGGCGCTCGACCTGCCCGGCGTCGGCCCGTACACCGCGGGTGCGGTGCTTTCGATCGCTTTCGACCGGGGAGCGGCGCTCGTCGACGGCAACGTGGTCCGCGTGTTCGCGCGCTGGTTCGGCTGCGATCTCGAGTACGCGGCGGCGACGCGCTGGGCCTGGAAGCAGGCGGAGCAGCTCGTCCCGCGCGAGGGCGGCGCCGGCGAGTGGAACCAGGCCTTGATGGAGCTCGGCGCGACGGTCTGCACGCCGGAAAGGCCGCGCTGCGCGGAGTGTCCGCTGCACGACGCCTGCGTCGCGCGCGCCGCGGGCCGCCAACTCGAGCTTCCGCGCGCCAAACCGCGCAAACGCGCGGTCGATGTCGAGCTCGAGGCGCTCTACGTGGCGCGCGGCGCCGAACTGCTGCTCGAACGCAGGCCGAGCGAAGGCCGCATGGCGGACCTGTGGCAGCTTCCGACGCTTCAGCTCAGCCCCGAACCCGAGCTCGCGAACCTCTTTCCGCCGCGCTACTCACTCATGTCCCTGGCCGCGGACGACGAGCCGCTCGCCGTGCTGCGCCATTCGATCACGCACCACCGCATCGTTCTCCGCGTCCACCGCGCGCGCGCGCCGACCGAGAAACAGATCGAGCCGCTCGCGTGGATTCCACGCGCGCGGCTCGGCGATCTGGCGCTCGGAGGCATGGCCCGCAAGGCGCTGCGGGCGCTCGACTCTCACCAGTAGGTGAGCACCCAGCAGTAGTTGTTGCTGGAGTTCCACTTCACGCGCCCGCTGTCGTACCAGTTGCCGCGGACACCCTTGTCGAAGGCGGCGTCGAGCGCTTTCGCGTCTGCCTGCGTGATGCCGCTCATCCAGAGCGTGCAGCCGGCGCCCGTGACGTCGTTGGTCGCGTCGCCGTCGATGTCGAAGCCCGCGTTGCCCTGGACGGCGACGGTGGCGTAGAGGTTGATGCTGCCGCCGCTCGGATTCATCGAGGTCGTCAGCGGCGACTCGATGTACGGGCCCTGCCAGCCGGCGATCGACTGCGTGCCGGAGAGCTTGCGGTTGGTGGCGCTGCCCCCCGCGTGCTCCCAGGGCATCTGGTTCGTGTCCGAGTGGTACTGCGCCGACGCCTTCTTCAGCGTGTCGACGAGCTGCAGAACGCGCGAGGTCTTGCCCTTGTTGATGACGCCGCCGGAGCGAACCGCGACCACGCCGACGATCATGGCGATGACCGCGAGGGCGATGACGATCTCGAGCAACGAGAAGCCGGAGCTGGAGCGATGCGGACGGTGAGTGCGACAGCGGCGCGGCATGGTGGAGACGTGTGGACGGCGCCCGAAGGCGGACGGGGGGCTGGAGACGAGAATGGAATCGGCTGAACCCGCGCGGCGCTTGAACGAAATCGACGAGTCGCCCGCCCGGCCTGCACGGGTGAAACCTCGCCCGCACGGGCCGCGTCGAGTCGTGACGCGCCCCCCGCGGCTCGGTACGCTGGCGCGCGACCCTCCGGGGCCCGTTTCGGGGCCCGTGCTCCCCCGACCGAACGCCGCCCCTCCTCGCCGCAACCTTGTCGCTCGAAGCTCGGACTTCCCCCTCGGACCGCGCCCCGCGGGAGGTTTCCCCGTGGGAGATCGGCGCCTCCGAGCATCGCGCGAGCGCCGCCGGGGTCACGGTCGTCGTGCCGGTCTACAACGAGGAACGCGGCGTGGCGGGCGTGCTGGAGCGGCTCTCGAAGCTCGATTTGGGCGCGCCGGTGCAGCTCGTGGCGGTCAACGACGGCTCGAAGGACGGCACGGCGCGCGAGCTGGCGGCCTGCGCGCAGCGGATCGCCAACCTGCGCGTCGTCACGCACCGCATCAACCAGGGCTACGGCGCGGCGCTGAAGACGGGCTTCGCGCACGCGCGGACCGACGTGGTGGTCATCACCGACGCCGACGGAACCTATCCCGAGGAGAAGGTTCGCGAGCTCGTCGCCTGCATCGACGACGGCGCGGAGATGGCGGTCGGCGCGCGCACCGGCGAGGACGTGCACATTCCGATGCTGCGGCGGCCGCCGAAGTGGGTGCTGCGCAAGCTCGCGTCGTTCCTGGCGGGCGTCGACATCCCCGACCTCAACTCGGGCCTGCGCGCGTTCCGTCGCGAGCTCGTGATGAAGTACCGCCCGATCCTGCCGCAGGGTTTCAGCTTCACGACGACGATCACGCTCGCGTCGCTCACGAACGGCCACCGCGTCGACTACGTGTCGGTGAACTACGCGAAGCGCTCGGGCTCGTCGAAGATCCGCCCGATCCACGACACGCTCGCCTTCACGGCCCTGATCGTGCGCACGGTGCTGTACTTCAACCCGTTGAAGGTCTTCTATCCGATCGCCTTCGCGCTGGGCGCTCTGCTCGTCGGCTCGCTCGGCTACGACCTGTTCGTCGAGAAGCCGCCGAACCTGGGCGACAAGTCGGTGCTCATGTTCGTGGCGCTGGTGCAGGTTCTCTCGGTCGGCCTGCTCGCCGACCTGATCGAGAAGAAGTCACGGCTTTAGCCTCGCCGCAACCTCGGCCCGTTGCGCGGCGCGCGCCGGCGCCGCTACCGTTGGGTGCGCCGGCCCGCCTCCGAGGGCCCGCCATGAATTTCTCGGCTCGCGTCGATCTCGAAGGGGTTTCCATGAAGTTGCGCCTGCTGTCTGTCGCCCTCGTCTGCTTGTGTGTCGGTTTGCTCGCTCCAGCGCGCGCGAGCGGCGCGCAGGATTCCGCCTCGATCACGGCCGAGATCAAGAAGCTGCGCGACGAGGCCGACCCTCAACTGGTCGCCCAGCTCGGCAACCTCCGCACGCGCGACGCGATGACCGCGTTGATCGACCTGTACGACACGACCTTCGGGTCGGTGTACATGCGCCGCGAAGTGGTCAAGGCGCTGGGCAGCTTCGACGGCGTCGCCGACGCCGAGCAGCCGGCGCTGCAGAAGCTCACCGACATCGCGACGACCGCGACCGAGATCGAGCTGCGCTCGATGGCCATCGAGACCATCGGCACGTGCCGCAACCTCGGAAAGCACTTCCTCAAGACCATCGTCGAGTCCAACGCCGACGACGACATGCGCGAACGCGCCATGCAGATGGTCGTGAGCCTGGCGAACGACTCCGACAAGGACTTCTTCGAGCGCGTCTTCAAGGGCCCGAGCGCCGAGGAGAAGAAGGAAGAGAAGAAGCTCGCGAAGAAGGACAAGGACGGGGAGCCGGAGAAGCGCGCGGCGATGCTGCGTTCGATCCGCGAGCTGGCTTTCGAGCGCGTGGCGAAGACCACGCCGATCGAGAAGCTCTACGAGTACGCGCGCGAGAAGAACCCGAACGACCCCGAGGCGTGGGGGGTGCGGCGGCTGGCGCTGCTCGAGATCGAGAGCCGCAAGGACAAGGGGCTCTACGACCTCGCGAAGACGATGTACGAGGACAATGTCGAGCGCGGCGTCACGCGCGGCGAGGCGGCGCGCATCCTCGCGGAAATCGACGGAGTGAAGATCGCGCCGAAGTTCCTCGAGGACGGGCGCGCCAATCCGGCCGTGACGCCGGCGAGCATGAGCCGCTCGATCGCCGACCAGCTCGCGCGCATGCGCGACGAGGCGACGGACAAGAAGCTCGTGTCGCTGGTCGGCAAGGGCAAGCTCTACGAGCAGCGCTTCGTGTTGCGCGCGCTGCGCGGCTACAAGGACGACAAGTTCCTCGAGCGGCTGATCAAGTACGTCGAGGGCGCGACGAAGAAGGCGCCGCCGACGAAGAACTCGCCGGAGTACAACGACCAGCGCGACCTGGTGCTCGACACGATCGAGGTGCTGGGCGGTTCGAAGAGCCCCGCGGCGCAGACGGCGTTGATGACCCTGGTCGACGGCGCGAAGGACCCCAAGAACGTCGCGGACTCCACCATCCTCGCCGGCGCGATGGACGCGCTCGGCACGCTCACGAACATGAGCGGCGAGTGGCGCACGAAGCTCGAGGCGCTGGCCGGCGACAAGCGCGCCGAGGTTCGCAACGGCGCCCTGCTCTCGCTGGGCCGCACCGGCGACAAGAAGTACGTGCCCACGCTCGTGGCGGCGCTCGAGCACGCCGACTGGTCGACCCGTTACGCGGCGCTCGAGGGGCTCGAAGCCTCGCGTTCGCCCGAGGCGGTGGGGGCGCTGGTCGGCCGGCTGGACAAGGAAACGGGCTTGATGCTCGTGCGCTTCACCGACGCGCTGTTCCGCCTGAGCGGCAAGCCGTTCCGCAACTCGATCGCGGCGTGGAAGGGCTGGTGGGAAAAGGAAGGCAAGGGTTTCCAGCCGATCACGCTCGCGGACCTCGCGAAGCTGCAGGCCGAGGAAGAGGTGCGGCGGCTCAAGCAGATCACGAAGACGCCGATGTTCTTCGGCGTGCGCATCCTCTCGCACCGCGTGATCTTCATCATCGACGTGTCGGGCTCGATGAACGAGGTGCTGCGCAGCGAGTACGTCGGCAAGTCCGGCAAGCCGCGCATGGAGGTCGCGAAGCAAGAGCTGAGCGCCTGCATCGACGCGCTCGAGCCGGAGTCGCTGTTCAACATCGTCGTGTTTTCGAGCGACGTCGATGCATGGCTCGACGGCGGCGTCGCTTCGTACAGCAAGTCGAACAAGGAAGAGGCCAAGAAGTTTGTCGCCACGCTCGGTGCGGGCGGCGCGACGAACCTGTACGACGCGCTCAAGCAGGCCTTCACGGACCCGGACGTCGACACGATCTTCGTGCTGTCCGACGGCGAGCCGACCTCGGGCGAAGTCACCGACCCGACGCTGATCCGCGACCGCGTGAAGCAGTGGAACGAGAACCGTCGCATCGTGCTGCACACGATCGCCGTCGGGGGCTCGTTCCAAGTGCTCGAGTGGATCGCGGCGGACTCGGGCGGCACGCACAAGAAGATCCAGTGAGCGCGGGCGCGCCCACGGAGGGTTCCGCGCGGCGCGTGCAGGACACTCGATGAGCGCCTCCCGACGGACGCGTTTCGCCCTTTCGGTCCTGCTCGCCGCGCTGCTGCTCGCCGTGCTCTTCGGCTGGGGCGGCGCGGATTGGCGCGAGATGGGCCGCAGGATCGCGAGCCTTCCGCCGAGCTCGTTCGCGCTGGCGCTCGCGCTCCACACCGCGATCTACGTCGCGCGTTCGGAGCGTTTTCGCGTGCTGCTGCCGGTCGCGGAGCGGCCGGGGCGCTGGCCGCTTCTCTGGGTGACCTCGGCCCACAACCTCGCCGTGTACGCGCTGCCGGCGAAGACCGGTGAAGCGACGCTGCCCGTGTACCTCCACGCGACTTGCGGCACCCGCGCGGCGGCGGGCATCGCTTCGCTCGTCGTCTCGCGCATCCTCGATCTCGCGAGCCTGTGCGCGATCGTCTCGCTCGCGGCGGCGACGCTCTCGTCGCGCGAGGCCTGGACGGCGCCGGCGTGGGTCGCTTACGCGCTGTCGGGCGGGTTGTTTCTCGCCGCCGCTGCCTTCTTCGCGCTCGCCGTGCGCGGCGATCGGCTCGTCGGGCTAGCGGAAGGCTTCGCTCGGACGCTGCGTTTCGACCGCACGGTGCTCGGGGCGAAGCTGTTCAAGCGCGCGGACGAGCTTCGCGTCGCCCTGCGAGGCGCCGGCGCCGGCGAACGCGGCAAAGCGGCGGCGCTCTCGTTCGTCGTGTGGCTGCTGATCTTCGCGTTCTACGTCGTGCTCGCGCGCGGCTTCGGCCTGCCCGAGGCCGTCGGCGCCGTCGAAGCCAGCTTCGGCGCGAGCCTCGCGGTCGCCATGAATTTGCTTCCCATCAACTCGTTCGCGGGCTTCGGCACGCAGGAGGCGGGCTGGGTGTTCGGCTTCGGGCTCGTAGGCGTTCCAGCGGACGAAGCGCTCGCGAACGGCGTCGGCGCGCACCTGGTCCAGATCTTCGACACGCTGCTGTTCGGCGCGCTCGGGCACCTTGCGATGGGGCTCACGCGACGCAAGTAGCTCGCGTGCGGTACTCTTTTCGGTCCCCGTGTCCGCGAGCAACGCTCTAGAGCAGATCGAACTGCACAAAGCCCTCGCTCCGCGTTACGCCTACCGCTACGGCTTCGAGTTCTCGCGGCTGTTCCAGCAGGACTGGCACGCGGAGATGATGCGCCACATGCCGCCGGGAGCGCGGCGCGTGCTGGATCTGGGCTGCGGCACCGGGTTCTTCCTCGCGGAGCTCGACGAACGCCGGCCGGGCGCGGTCGGGCTCGACATCAGCCACGCGATGCTGCGCGTGAGCGAGCAGTACGTTCCGCGCGCGCGCGTGGTGACGGCGGATGCGGAGAAGCTGCCGTTTCGCGACGCGGCCTTCGACACGATCTTTTGCAAGGGCTGCCTGCACCACACTCGCGACCACGTGCGCTTCCTCGCGAACTGCCAGCGCGCGCTCGGGGAAGGCGGCGTGCTGATCCTGTCCGAGCCGTGCAACGACAACTTCCTGATCCGTTGGGCGCGCACGGCGATGTACCACGTGAGCCCGCACTTTCATCCCGACGACCGCGGCTTCCGCAAGGACGAGCTCGTCGAGATGATGGAGCGCGCGGGCTTCGAGATCACCTACGCCGGCCGCTACGGCGTGCTCGCGTACCTCTTCGCGGGCTTCCCCGACCACATCGGCGTCCTGCGGTTCGTCCCCGGCGCGGCCGCGATCGTGCGGGGCATGCTGCGTTTCGACCGCTGGGTGTGCTCGACGCGCTTCCTGCGCATCGTGTCGTTTCAGGTCGTCGTCGCGGGCCGCCCTCGGAAGTCGCGCAATTAGCGCGACGTACCGAGCCAGAGCAAATTCTCCCCGCTAATCGTAGGACGCAACGGCGCACTCCCGCCGCGCGTGGTTAGCGGGGAGAATTTGCTCTGGCTCGGTACGTCGCTGAACTCACCGGTAGAGCCAGACGAAGAAGCGCTCTTTCTCGCCCGGCTCCAGCGGGTCGAGCTCGAGCTCGAGCGCCGTCCGCTTCAGCGACAGCGTCTTCAACTCGCCGCGCCTCGCCGCCAGCAACTCCTCGCGCTTGCGCTCCGCCGCCTGCTTCTCGAGGCCCTTCACGGCCGCTTCGATCTCGTCGTGGATCCCGCGGCTCGCCGCGCGCAGGCCCGCGATCTGCGCCGTGAGCTCCGCGGCGCGCGCCGTCTCTTCCGCGTTCCTCTCGCGCTTCGGCACGTTCCACAGCGACGCGCCGCCGACGAGCAGCTCGAGCTTCCCGTCGCCGTCGAGGTCGCCGAGCTCGGGATACAAACCCTCGTCGGGCCGCGTCGCCGTATCCAGCTCCGTCACGCCCGGCGCCACGAGCACCAGCGGCTCGCCGAAGCGCGGCTCACCGCGCCGCCCGGCGTTTCGATACACATAGACCCCGCCGCCTTTGCCCGTCTCGGTCTTGTCGCCCATGCTTCCGACGACGAGATCGAGCAGGCCGTCGGCGTCGAAATCGAACGGCCGCAGGGTCGCGACGCGCCCCGGCACGACGAGCGGCTCGGCGCCCGCCAAGACCGCGCGGTTCACGCTCGAGAACTTCGGCTCGCCCGCGCCCTCCTCGTTCACGCGCAAGTAGATGCGGCCCGTCTTGTAGTCGCCGAGCAGCACGTCGAAATCGCCGTCGGCGTCCCAGTCGTACGCGAGCGCCGACGTCCCCTGTCCCTCCGGCGGCGGCGCGCCGGGCGCATCCCACTGCTTGGTCCACACCCAGTGGTCCTCGTCGTGATCCCAATACATGTTGAGCGCGAGGCGCTCGCCCTTCGCGTCGCGGAGCATCTCCGGCTTCGCGAATCCCTTCTCGCTTCCATACGCGACGTACGGCGCGCCGCCGAAGGAGCCGGCGAGGATGTCGAGGTGGCCGTCGGCGTCGAAGTCCACGAACTGTGGACTCATGCCGATGCATCACCAGTTCGAGAAGACGAGCTCGCTCCCGTCGCTGAAACGAAGCGGCGCTTCGGCGCCGAAGCGCACCGGGCCTTCGCCCGCTTCACGCAGCGAGACCGTGACCGATCCGTAGAGATCGCCGAGCACCAGGTCGGCGAGCCCGTCGCCGTTCACGTCGTGCAGCACCGGCGACGGATAGCGCCGCGCGAGCCCTGCGTAGCGCGGACCGGCGAGAACGCGGGTGGGCGCCGCGAAGCGCGGGGCGCTGGCTGCCGGGAGCTGTCCCGCCGCCGCGGAAGGCGCGGAGCTCGGCGCTCCTTGCGCGTTCGCGAGCGGCTGCGAAGCGAGCATCAGCCCGATCGTTGCGCTGAACGTGTTCCATGTCGGCATCGTGGGCTCCGTCGTGCTGGGTGTCGGATAGGGGGGCGCGCGGGCGGCCGCGAGCGTGCTGGCGCCCCAGCGTAGCGCGACGGTGGAAACCGGCGCCGCGCCGCGCCGCTCGACCCCATCGTTGCCGATTGTGCGGCGAACCGCCCAACGCGTACGCTCGTTCGCCTCATGCCCATCGAAAGCGTCGGCACACCCGCCATGTGGGCGGGTTTTCTCGGTCTGGTCCTGGCCCTCCTCGCGCTCGATCTCGGCGTGTTCCACCGCTCCGCGCACGCGGTCGGGATCAAGGAAGCGGCGATCTGGTCCGTCGTGTGGGTCGCGGTCTCGCTCGCCTTCAACGGCCTCGTCTACTACTGGTTCGGGCCGGATCGCGCGCTCGAGTTCACGACCGGCTACCTGCTCGAGAAAGCCCTCGCCGTCGACAACATCTTCGTGTTCGTCGCGGTGTTCTCGTACTTCGCCGTGCCCGCGACGCTGCAGCACCGCGTGCTCTTCTGGGGCATCCTCGGCGCGCTCGTCATGCGCGGCGGCTTCATCGGCATCGGCGCGGTGCTCATCTCGCGCTTCCACTGGGTGCTCTACATCTTCGGCGTGCTGCTCGTCATCACGGCCTTCAAGATGATGTTCGGCAGCACCGAGGAGATCCATCCGGAGCGAAACCCGGTGCTCAAGCTCTTCCGGCGCTTCGTGCCGGTCACCAGCGAGTTCCACGGCCCGAAGTTCACCGTGGTCAAGGACGGCAAGCGCTACGCGACCCCGCTGCTCGTCGTGCTGACCTTGATCGAGGTCTCCGACGTGATTTTCGCCGTGGATTCGATCCCTGCGATCTTCGCGGTCACCACCGACCCGTTCATCGTGTTCACCTCGAACATCTTCGCGATCCTCGGCCTGCGCTCGATGTACTTCCTGCTCGCCGGCGTGATCGAGAAGTTCCACTACTTGCAGCAGGGCCTCGCCATCGTGCTGCTCTTCGTGGGCGTGAAGATGCTGATCGTGGACTTCTACAAGATCCCGATCGCCGCCTCGCTCGGCGTCGTCGCGGCCCTGATCGCAGGTTCGGTCGCGCTCTCGCTGCTGAAGCCCAAGGCGCAGACCGAATCGAAGCCCGAGTAGCTCGTTTTCGACCGCCGTAGTAGCCTCGAGGCGTGAGGAATCCTCCCTCCGAGCCGGACGTCACGACCATGCTGCTCGTCGGCATCTCGCTCGTCGGCGTGGTCTCGACCGTGTGGATTTCGACGGCGATCTTCGTCGGACACCGTGCCCGCCGCATCGCGGAGGCCCGCCCTGGCGCGCTGCAGCGCGGCCTTGTCTGGCTCCATCACGCCGTGGCGCTCACGCCCGCGCTTTGGATCGTCGCGGCCGCGGCGCTTGTGGTGCGCGCGTTCCTGAGGGTCGGCGAGTGGCCGCGCGCGCGAGGAGAGTTCGTGTTTTGGAGTGGGTTCACGCCGAACATCTCCGCGGGCACGTTCGGGCTTCACCACGAGCTCGCGGAGTTCGCGGTCGTCGCCATGTTTCTCTCGGTCCTGGTGTTTCCGCCGCTGCACCTCGCAACTCGCGGCTGGCTCGTCGCCCGCAGCGGGAGCTGGCTGGCGTCTTGGATCGCGACGTTGGTCGTCGGCGTCGCGTCGCTCCTCTATGACGGGCCGTACGCGATCGCGGACTGGATCCTCTGACGCCGCCGCCTTCCGTCCAACCCACGATCGTCCGCCGTCCTTTCGAAGCCCCCGCATGCGCACGCTCCTCGCCGCCGTCGTTTTCGCTCTCACCCTCGGCTGCACGGCGATCTCGAGCGCGCCGCCGCAGCACGCGCACACCTTCGCGTTCCTGCGCGTCGGTCCCAAGCGCACTGAGTTCACCGGCGCGCCGCTGCAGGAGCTGATGCGCGGCCACATGGCGAACATCGGCAAGCTCGCCGAAGAGGGGAAGCTGTGCGTCGCGGGTCCGATGGGGCAGAACAACCCCGAGCCCGAACTGCGCGGCATCTTCATCCTCACGACGAGCGATGTCGGCGAAGCGCAAGCGCTGTGCGAAAGCGACCCGTCGATCGCGGCGGGCGTGCTCGCGGCCGAAGTCGTGCCCTTCTCCACCGAGCGCGATCTCGTCGATGTTCTGCGCCGCGGCATGGAGTTCGAGGAGCGCCGCAAGGCCGATCCATCGATCTCGATGATGGAGGGCATGAGCACCTACGCGATGGTGGTGGCCGAGGACGGCGCACGCGCGTGGAAGGCGCTCGAAGCCGTGCGCGCGGCGGGCCAGATCGCGCTCGAAGGAACCTTTGGCGGAGAGCGCGCCGGCCAGGCGCTGTTCCTGCTCGACGTACGCGACCTCGCTGCCGCCGAGACTCTGCTCGCGAGCGTGCGCGGCGACCTCGGAACGCACAAATTGCTGCCGTGGTTCGGCAGCGCCGAGTTGCGCAAGTAGCCGAGCGTCAACCGCCGACGACGAGCTCGCGCACTTCACCCGCCGTGAGCTTGAGAACGTGAGTCTCGGGAGTTGCGTTCTGTGGGTGGACCCGGCGCAGCTCCAGCTCTCCCGCGGGCACGACCCACGTCGCGGGTTGATCGCGAAGCAAGCCATCGGAGCGCACGACCGCGCCTTGGTAGTGCAGCTCGTACGTCGCGTTCGGCAGCGGGCCGGAGTAGGTGATGGTGAGCCGAGCGGCGGGCTCGAGTCGAAGCTCCACGTCGAGGCGCTGGCCCGCTGAAACTAGAAGGCCGGTGCGAACGGCGAGCTGATTGCCGGCGGCTTCGGCCACGACGGACCATGTGTCCGGGCCAAGTTGCTTGAACTCGACGACGCTGTCGCGGGAGCTCATGGAGCGTGAAAGCGCAGACCGCTGAGCGCGCAAGCGCACTTCGGCATCGACCGACCGACCCTCGGTGTCGACGACGCGTACGCAAAGCTCGCCGGGTTCGCGCAAGTGCAGTTCGAGACCTTGCTCGCCCGCTTGCGCGCGCAGCGGGTCGGAGGGCGCGAGGGCGCTGTCGAACGCGGTGACGAGATAACTTCCCGCGGGCAGCGGTCCGAGTTCGAAAGTCCCGTTGGGCTTCGCTCCCGAGCTCTCGTGAAACGATCCATCGTCGTGGTGCGCGAAGACAATGGCTGCAGTGGTCGCGCCCGACGGCGTGCGCACGACGCCGCGCAAGAACAGACCTTCGTCGACGCGGAACAGGAGCTCGGGAACGGCGACGCCGTGTTGGACTTCCGCGCGCTTGGCGACAGACGGAATCGCTCGCTCCGATGGCTTGTCGCGCGCGCGCGGCGCGATTCCGACCCACCACACGCCGACGGAGACGTCCTCGAAGGTGAATCGCCCCTGTCCGTCCGTGCGCGTGGTCGCCGCCGGCTTGTGGTAGCTCTTGGACGTCGTCGTCTCGCTCGCGGACGTCGCAGCGACGAGCCACACCTCGACGTCGGCGAGCGGTCGGCCGCCGGCGAGTTCGACGCGTCCCGAGATGCGCGCCGTGCTCGCGAGCTGAGCCTCGATGCGCCGATTCTCGCCGGGCTCGAGACGGATCGGCGGCGTGACGACTCGTTGCGAATCGGGGCCGTAGATGGAGAGGCGGAACGCGATCCGAGCCGGAAGCCCGTCGAAGCGCGCAACTCCGTCGCTGTCGGGCCCTGCGGCTCTGCCGCGCAGGGCAATCTCCGCGTCCAGCCACGGGCCGGTGCGGTACTTGGGCGGATCCCCCAGCCCCGCGAGCAGGTGAACTCCAAAAGAACCGACGGGCGCCGCTCCGTCGATCGCCGTCACCTCGAGAGACGCCTCGCGCCACAGCACGACCACGAAGCGTCGATCTCGCGCGCCCCACTCGTGTTCGATCCCGAATTGCGCCGGCGCATAGCCCGGGGCGCGAGCCTCGGCTTTGTAGTCGTCCCACGAGCGCAGCCGCAACTCGAAGGCGCCGTTTGCATCGCACAGGGTCTCGGTGCTGTGGCGTTCGAGCAAGTGCACGCTCGCATCGACGATCGGGTGCTGCGTTTGTCCGTCCACGACGAGCCCGAGGAACGTCCAGTCGGGTTCGGCGCGGATTTCGAAGCGAAGTTCGAGCGTTTCGCCCGGCTGGAGCGCGCGCGCGGTGAGCACCTCGTCGAAAGCCTGTCGCTCAAAAACGCGCGCGCGATGCTCGACGTACGGTTGCACGAGCAGTTCGGCGCGGCCCTTCGCGTCGGTCTTCACCGCTTCGCCGGGCTGCGCGCGGCCTCGGCTCCGGACGGAGATGCCTGCGCCACCGATCTCGCTCGAGTCGCCCTTCAAAGCCGCGACCGCCGCCGCTGCGACGGGGGCCCCCGTTTCCTTCGAGACGACGAGGACCCGAAGCAGCGCCAGCCCTTCGAGCTTCGCGGCGTCGTCGAACTCCGTAGCGTTCTCGTTCTCAACAGCTTCGCGTGCGAGTTCATGCGACTCTTCCGGCGACGACAGATCCTCCCGTGGAAGCGCGACGCCTGCCTTCGGCGCCGCCGTCGCGGTCGTCGGCGGCGCGATCGGAGTCGCGGCGTCCGAAACCGGCGCTTCCGTGCTTCGCAGCGCCATCCAAGCCGCGATCGAGAGCGCCGCGACGATCCAGCAAGCGCGCAGCACGAGCCTCGCACTCAACGCGAATCGGAGCTCGTCTTGGGGCGCATCACGAGCTCGACGACGGTCGGCGTCGGGCCTTCCAGGACTTCCACTTCGAGTTCAGCGGAGAGCGCGGCCGTCGCCGAAGTGGCGTGCAGCGTCACGCGGCCTACCGGCACTGAATCGAACTCCCACGTGCCGCGCTTCGTCCCTCTTCCCTGCGGCGCATCGCCGCTCGGACTCACGACGCGGACGGAGCCGTCTACGGGCACGCCCGTCGTCGACACGAGGCGAACGTGGAGTGCGCCGCCGGGCGCGAGGCGAAGTTCCACGCCCTCGGCGCCGCCCGCGACCTGCACGCGCGCCGAGTTCGCGCCTTGTTTGCCGTTGCCGAGAGCGAACAGCGTGAATTCACCTTGGGGCAGCGGCCCGAGCAAGAACTCACCGAGGTCGCTGGAGACTGTGGACGTACTCCATTGACCCATGTTGTGCGTTGCGAACACCAGCGTTCGCGCTGGCTTGCCTCGGCTGGTGAGCACGTTGCCGCGAATGTAGGCGCCCGGGTTGAGTCGAAGCTCGATCTCAACGACCGGGTGCGCCGCGTCGAGTTCGACGTCGACATGCCCGGCGACCACCGGATTCGCCTGCCCGACGTACCCATCGCCACCGGGAGCGACGCGCCAACGACCCAATGGCACGTCGCGGAACTCGAAAGCGCCGTCGTCGCCCGATAGCGCGGACGCGTCCGAGTCGAAGCGCGTGACACCGGAGGCAGCGTCTTCACTCGCATCGACGGATCGAAGGTCGATGGATTTGCGCGCGAGCGCAGTCCCGTTCACATCGACGAAGCGGCCACGAATCGTCCCCGTTGGCTTCAGCCGCCATTCGAACGACGTGGGCGCGTCGGCGTTCAAGATCACCACTCGCGCATCGGAGGTTGGGCCCGACTGCAATCGGACCCGCAGCTCGAGTGGCACGCTCGCCGGCAGGGATGTGAAGGACGCGGCGCCGGACTCTCCGGAGGACTGCTTCCATTCGCGGGCCGAGCTCCCGGTTGCACTCTGCGGGTCGGGTTGCTCGCACGCGCGCGACACCACAACCGTTGCCTGCGCCGGGCGGCCGTCGTGGTGGAGCACGAGCACGTCGAGCGCCGCCGGTCGCGAGAGCCGCACTTCGAACGCTCGCTCGGCCGTCTCGTGGCCGCTCACGAGCGGTGTCGCGAACGGCAGGTACGGCTCGGCCTCGACGCGGATGCGCTTGTCGGACCAGGAGTGTCCGCGGAGCTCAAAGGCGCCGAAGGCGTCGGTGGAAAGCGCCGACGCCGGGCGCTCGACGATGCGCACGCGAGCGCCTGCGATCGGCGCGCCCCCCGCGGCGGCGACGACGCGTCCGCGGAACACGATGTCGGGCTCGGTGGGGACGGCGAACTCGAGTTCGGCGCTCTGGAGCGCTTCGAGACTTGGTGCGTGCCGTCGATACGCCTCTTCGAACATGTCGAGCGACGCGACGACGTGCTCGGTGTGCGGAGCGACGTAGAGCGTCGCGCGGCCCGCGTCGTCGGTGCGCGCGGATTCGCCCGGCATCGCGATCGAGCCAGCGGCGGGCCGGCCGTCCCAGCTCAAGTTCGCCGACGCCACGAACGCCGTCACACGGTGGTTCGGAACGCCTGCGCCGTGGTCGCGCGAGATCACGCGCACATCGAGGCGCGCCAATTGCTCCTTCGAGAGAGCTGGCGGTTCGAACAACGCCGCGCTCGGCGCCGGCGCGCGAGTGGGTTCCCGATCGGTGACGAGATTCGTTGCGGCCGGCGCGTCGGCAACGGAGTCGGCGCGCACCGCTTCGCTCTCGGACTCGCTCGACATCGCCGCAGGCGTCGCCGACGCGGCCTCGCTCTCGACCTCGAGCGAACTCGCGAACCAAATCGCCGCTGCGAGCGCCAACAACACCGCGACCACGCGAAGAACGAGCTTCATCGGAGCGGCG
>CALFYL010000143.1 GCA_937952135.1 uncultured Planctomycetia bacterium | reverse complement strand
CGCAACGGCGCACCCATCCCGATCGAGGACTGCCCGTGGTGCGGAACGAAGTTCGACGGAAACAGCTTCAGGCTCGTTGGGCCACCGTCGAAGCCGACGGACTTGCGCGTCCACTGCATCAGCCTGGGCTGCGAGTTCAACGGCGACCGTGTGCTGCCGATCGTTGCGGTCGACGAGCCGCTCTACCGCCGCCTGCCAGCGTTCCTGATCGCGACGGTCGACAAGTTCGCGTCGCTCCCGTGGACGGCGCAGACCGGAGCCCTGCTCGGGCGCGTCGATCGACACGACCGAGAGGGCTTCTACGGACCCGCGACTCCCGGATCCGGAACGCCGCTGGGCAGGCAATTGCCGCCGCCCGACCTGGTGATCCAGGACGAGTTGCACCTGATCTCAGGTCCGCTCGGGACAATCGCCGGTGTGTACGAAGCGGCCATCGAGGCCCTGTGCACGCGAACCGTCGACGGGACACTGGTGAAGCCGAAGATCGTCGCCAGCACGGCAACTGTGCGGCGCGCAATCCCGCAAGTGCGAGCGCTGTTCGGGCGCGCTATTGCGACGGTGTTCCCGCCGCCGGGAGTGGATCGCGAGGACTCGTTCTTCGCGCGTACAGCGCCGCGTAGCGAGACGCCCGCGCGCAAGTACGTGGGTATCGCCGCGCAGGGGCGCAGCCTGAAGGTCGTGTTCTTGCGGGCGTCTCTCGCGCTTCTCAGTGCCGCCCAGCGCGAACGTGCGGCGGGCGGGGACGCCGACTCGTACATGACGCTGCTCGGGTACTTCAACAGCCTCCGCGAGCTTGGCGGCAGCCGACGCATCGTCGAGGACGAGATCCGCGCGCGCTTAGCGCACTACTCCAAGCGACGGCGAATCGAGCCCGAGGACGACACGTTTGTCGATCGCCGGATCGACTTCGAGCCGTTGGAATTGACCTCGCGCGTCTCAACGAACGACGTGGCGGAGGCCAAGCGGCGGCTGGCGCAGCCATTCAAGGCCAAAGATCACGTCGACATCGCTCTCGCGACGAACATGATCTCGGTCGGCCTCGACATCCAGCGGCTCGGGCTGATGGTGGTGTTAGGCCAACCCAAGGCGAGCGCGGAGTACATCCAAGCCACGAGCCGCGTCGGCCGCAGCGAGAGAGGGCCCGGGCTCGTCGTCACGCTGCTCAACACGCACAAACCGCGAGATCGCTCGCACTACGAACGCTTCAAGACCTACCACCGCAGCTTCTACCGCAGCGTCGAAGCGACGAGCGTGACACCGTTCTCTCCGCGCGCCCTCGATCGCGCGCTCGCTGCGGCCCTCGTGGCGATGTGCCGGCATGGCGAGGCGTCGATGACGGAGCCCGTGGGAGCGCTGCAGATCCGTGCGTTGCGCCCGAAGCTGGAGGCTTGGGTCGACGTGATCGCCGAACGCGCACGCAACCACACTCATGCGCCGCAGCGGGAGCTTGATCTGGTGGCGGACCGAGTGCGCGCGCGGGCGCGCAAGCTGCTGGACGAATGGGTCACGATCGCCGACGAGGCGGTGAAGAAGAACTCTAGCCTGCAGTACCAGAGCGAGGTCAAGGGAGTGAACAACTCGCTGTTGCACGACTTCCTCGACGAAGAGCTGGTCAAGCTCCCGCCCGAGTACCGCAGCTTCCGCGCCGCGCGGTCGATGCGAGATGTCGAGGCTACGGCCGACCTAAACGTCAAGGACCTCGTGTGAGCGGAGGCGACTCGTGACACGTCAGCAGATGCGAGCGTCGCAACTGATCACGACGTTCGGGCCAGGGTCAATGGTCGATTTGCCGAAGGACTCGGTGATCATCGGCGGCCTTGAAGACTGGAAGCACAACAGGCTGCACGTCGCTGCGTCCGAGATCGACGAGCCGCGCCTGCTGGAGAAGGTCCGCACCCTGCTTGGCGTCACTGACCTTCGCCTGCGCACTCCGCCCGCAAAGTCCGATGCGCCGGGCAGGCAGTTCTCGCCAGAGGTGGGCGTTTGGCGATTCCCGCTTTGGTTCACGCTGAAGACAGTGGAAGAGGTCGGGCGCTTTCGTCGTCGTCAGCTCATTCATGCAACCGAGCTGCGCGAGGGGAAGTATGAAAACAAGGACGGCACTAAGCACGGTGTAGTACCGGTGCGCTTCGTGCGGGCGTGCAGCCGCGGACATGTCGACGACATCGACTGGCCCTACTTCGTACACCAGTCCCGGACCGACTGCATCCGCGCGAAGC
>CALFYL010000142.1 GCA_937952135.1 uncultured Planctomycetia bacterium | reverse complement strand
CGGTGAAGTTCACCACGTGCCCCGACGTCTCCCACGTCTTGGGGTTCTGGATGATCGCGCTGTCGAGCCCGACCATGTCGTCGCGCATCGTCACCATGCGCGTCCACCACGCCTCCTTCACGCGCCGCTTGAGCTCCACACCCAGCGGCCCGTAGTCGTACGTGTTGCCGATGCCGCCATAGATTTCGGAGGCCTGGAACACGAACCCCCGGCGCTTGCACAGGGAGACGATCTTGTCCATCAAGTCGGGGGCGGGGCTGGCCATGGTGTCGTCGTGCGCGTGCGGGGTCGGTGCAGGATCGGTCGGAGCGTTCGAAAGGCCGCGGAGTGTAGCGGCCGCGAGCGGTTGCCCGCACGCCGACATCCTTGAAGAGGATCATGGCGCCTCCACACTCGACGATCCCGAAGAAGATGCCGTCGGGCGCTGGCCCCTGAAACGTGATGTCGAACCCGAGGCGGTCGCAATCGAACGCAAGCGCCGCGGGAACGTCGGCCACGATGAAGAGCGGAGCAATGCCAGAGTTTCTGGCCTTCGCGACGAGTTCGCCGCCGCCGGTGTTGCCCCACGTCCGTGCGCTCCTCGGCGCCAATGTCGTCCATGCGCTGGACCGTCACGACGCCTCCTTCACGGAGAACACGCTTGACCCGCGGCGCCGAGCGGCGCCGTCCGCCGCACACCACTTGGAGCGAAATCACCCGAACAGCGCGCTGGCGACCCGCGCTTGCTGTTCTGCCTCGCAAACCTGGCACGTCTCTACAGCGAGCTCTGACTGACTCCGGAGCGCTTCCGCAGCAGCCGCTCGTGAGACGTAGCGCCTCGTCGGCGTGCAGCCAAGAACACGACTCGGCGACCGCTGCGTCGACGGCGAGCGTCTCTACTCGCCCACGCGCAGCACTTCGCGCGCGACGGCGCCGGGCGGCACTTCGAGGACGCCGCTCGCGGTTCCGCACGACCAGCGGTAGCGACCCCGCGGGAGTTCCCGCAACTCGAGGCGACCCTGCGCGTCGGCCGCCAGCCCCTGCGCGGCGCCGCGCACACGTCCGGCCGCGATCCACTCGCCCACGCTCACGCCGAACTCTTCGGAGACGAGTTCGATCGGCATCCCTGCGGCGGCGACATCGCCCGGGCGGCGCAGCTCGAGCTCGAGCGCGCCCGTGCGCCGCACATCGACCGTCACCGCGCTGCGCCGCGAATCGACCTTGACGTCGGTGACTTTCCGCCACAGGCCGGGCTGGTCGACGATCAGTCGAAACGTGCCGTGCGCCAGCTTCTCGAGAAGCGCCTCGCCGCGTTGATCGACGAGGAAGTCGCGCAGCTCGACCGTCGCGTGCGGATCGAACAGGAACAACTTCATCCAGGGCAGCGGATGGCCGGCGTCGGAAAACGTGAGGCGCAGCTCGCACTCGGTGTCGAGCTCGATCTCGGCCGCGTCGTCCGCGCCGCGCGGCATTCGCACCGGGAGTTGGGTCCCCGAGCCGTGCGTCGGACTGTTCACGACGGCGTGCAGGTCGTCGAGCTCGCCCAACGGTATGGAGGCGTAGCCGTCCGCATCGACGAAGAAGCGCGCGAACCAGTCGCTGCGCGACGCGCTGCGCAAGATCACGTAGGCCGCGGGCACGGGCTCGCCGCTCGGGGTCACGACGCGCAGGCGCGTGAGTTCGCCGTCGAGGCGCACTTCGAGTTCGTTGGGGCCGTCCTGAAGCGCTACCGATTGACTGTGGAGCACGCTGCCCACACCGACGAGCGAGAGCGCGGCTTGGCGCACCGGAATCGACGGGAACAGCCACGAACCGTCGTCGCGGCGCGGGGCCAGGCTCTCGAGTTCGCGCCCGGCGGCAGAGCGATAGGTGAGCACGGCTTCGCAGGGGCTGGGCAGGTCGGCGGCGCGCACGCCGCTTGCCGTAACTCGGAGCGTGCGCGAGGAATCCAGCTCGATGTGCTCGACGTGGTCGCGCCCCACGACCGGGTGAACGTTGAAGGACCACGCGGCGCCATTTGGAGCGCTGAGGAAACAACTGATGCGTCCGGCCGTCACCTGACCGAGCTCCAGGCGCCCGGCGGCGTCGAACGACTGCGCCGGCGGACTCCAGTCCTGCATGAACGTCTCGAGCGTGTAGGCCGTGAAGTCCTCGGCCACGGGCGAGCTGAGCTGCATGGCGAAACCGATCTTCTTCACCAGCGGCACGTCGGGGAGCGTGACGATCCCGCCTTGCGTGGCGCCCGTCACCGTCGGAATCACCATGCCGTAGCCGTCGGCCTCCACCGTGAAGCTCGTGCGCTCGTGCGTCACGCCTTCGAGCTCGAACGTTCCGTCGACGCCGCTTCGAACGGGCGCGCCGAGCTGCGTCATCAATTGATGGCCCCATTTGGACCACAGTTGCACCTTCGCTCCCTCGAGCGGCGCATAAGTGAGCGAGTCGAGCACGCGCCCGCGGGCTCGCATCGGCGCGCCGATCTCCAGCGCGACCTCCGCCGGCGCCGCATCGTTCACGTGGAGCAGCACCGGGTCGCACTGACCGAGCGGATGGCTCGACGCGAAGATCCACACCTCGCCCAGCGGCGCGGTATCGAGCTCGAAATCGCCCTGCTCTCGGTCGGAGAAACCGCGCGTCTTGAAGGCGCCCGGCCCCTGCTGCCAATACTGCACCTCGAACTTCTCGAGCGGCTTGCCCGCGTGAGTCACGCGGCCCTTGATGCGACCGCCGCGTTGCAGCACGAGCTCGATCGGCTCGTGCGTCGGATCGTCGGAGAGCACGCCAGGGACTTGCGTCATGACGTAGCCGAGCGCTTGCGCGCTGAGGTACGCCGAGCCGACGACGCAGCCCTCGATGTGCGCGAGGCCGTCGGGCCCGCTGAAGCCGCTCTTTCGCGTCCACTTGCCGCCCGCGCCGAAGATCGCGCCGACGCGCGCGCCGGCGATGGGCCGATCCTCGCCGTCGACCACGCGGAAGCGAGCGGTGTGCGCGGGCTCGGCGAGCAGTTCGACGAACAGCTCGTCGCCGGCCGCCGGCGGGTCGAGCTCGACATCGGGCGCGTACGCGTTCCCGAACAAACCGAAGTGGTAGATGCGGTAACCCGGGCCCAAGGGGAGCTCGACCGGTCCCCACGCGCCGTTCTCTGCGATCGCGAGCTGCGCGAGCGTATCGGAGGCGCGCTCGTTCATCGCGTTGCAGTGCACGAACACGCGAGAGCGCTCGACGCCGCTTTCGGGCCAGCGCACGACGCCGCGCGCGACGAAGGTATCGCCCAAGACGAAGCGCCGGCGTTCGTCGCCGAGCTTGGGAGCGCGCCACGACCCCGAACGTTGCGCGCCTCGGAGCGCGCGCACATCGCACGACGAGTCGAGCGCGAAGCCTGTGAACTTGCCCTCGGCGCCGAGCTCGACGCGCCGATAGAA
>CALFYL010000141.1 GCA_937952135.1 uncultured Planctomycetia bacterium | reverse complement strand
ATCCCGAGCCCCCGTCGCAGCTTCCGTCCGATCCGTTTTCCGCGACAGTCGCCCGTCACGGCGCCGGCCTGCGCGCGCTGGCGCGAGCGCTGCTCGGCGAGGAGCACGCCGACGATGCCGTGCAAGCAACCTGGCTGCGCCTGCTCGAATCGCCGCCCGCGGAGCGCTCGAGCCTCGGCGGCTGGCTCGCGACCGTTCTGCGCCGCAACGCCGCCAATTTCCGGCGCTCGAACGCGCGTCGCCGCGCGCGAGAGGCCGATGCGGCGCGCGACGAACGCATCGACACCGACGGCTTGCGCGAGCGCGAGGAAGTGCTTCGCAGCGTGACCGCCGCGGTGTTGAGCTTGAACGAGCCCTACCGCGCAGTCGTCCTCCTGCGTTGGTTCGAGGGCTTGGCGCCGCGCGAGATTGCGGCGCGCCTTGGAGTCGAGGCGACCGTGATCCACACGCGCCTGTCGCGAGCGCATGCGATGTTGCGCCGGCGACTCGAGCACGAGCATGGCGAAGGGCGCTGGCGCGCGATGCTGGCGCTACTGGCTCGACCGGAAGCGATGGAGCTCGGCGCCGCGGGGGCGGCCGTGGGAGTGAGTCTGATGAGTGCGAAAGTGGTGCTCGCGGCGGTCGCGGCGGCGTTGTTGGTCGGCTTTTCACTGTGGCGCGTGTTCGCGGTGCGCGAGGGGCCACTGCGTGAACCCGCCTTTGTTGCCGAAACGTCCGAGTCCGCGCCGAGGCTCGGCGCCGAGAGTGCGCTTCGTTCCGAGCAGCCCGAGAACGTCTCCGCGCCGCAGCGCGAAGTGGTTGCAGCGAACATAGAGAGCACGCTCCCGAC
Organism: uncultured Planctomycetia bacterium; assembly: GCA_937952135.1. Classification (GTDB taxonomy): domain Bacteria; phylum Planctomycetota; class UBA1135; order UBA1135; genus WYBT01. Next base: position 31,647 of record CALFYL010000141.1, on the reverse strand, counting down.
TGCATCGGCGCGTTGGGCGGCGCCGCAGTTCGAATACGCGCTCGAAGTGAACGTCAGCGACCTGTTCGACCGCCCCGCTTCCGTCGCACTGCTCGCGGCCCCTGCGGGGCACTCGCTGAACCGCGTTGGGAAGACCGATCTGGACGGCCGAGCGCGGGTGCGCTGGCTGGCTTTCGCAGCGCGAATGGAGCTCGACGTCGCCATCGAGAACGAGCGCGAGCTCCGGCGCGTCCAACTCGTCGCAGGCGCCAATCGCATCGCCCTTCGCAGCCGCGCGGCGCCGACGCCGCTGGTGCTGCCGGTCGCGGAACACGTGATCGACTCGGAGCGCCTTGCAGCGCTCGCGCACGGAACCTCGATCGATCGCCTTCGAACTCTGCACAACGCCGTGGCAGGACCTGCCGCCGTCGATGCCGGGTTCGACGACGCGGGTCGAGTCCAATTCGTGGCGCCATCGCTGCTCGACTTCGGGGCGTCGCAGAGCCTGAGCGCGTTGAGCGCACCTCCGGAAAACACCCACGATCCCGAACTGCGAAGCAAACTGAAGCCATCGACCGGCGCTCCACGCACGGGCGTCGGACTTGGCAGAGTGCGGGGTCGCCTCACGAATCCCGACGGAAGCGCAGCGGCGCAAGTGGCGGTCGGATTGCGCGCCGCGAGCTCGGCCGCATGGTTCGGGGCACTCTCCGACGAGAACGGCCTGTACGAGTTGCTGTGCCACGGCGAGGGCGACGCCCTGATCCAATTCGGCGGCGGCGACGCACCTCGCCTCTCGGCGCGACTGAGCGTTCCTGCGGGTGCGACGCGCACGTTCGACGCCGTGCTCGAGCGCGGACACGAGCTGCGCGGCAGGCTCGTCGACAGCGCGGGCAAATCGTTGAGCGGATGGCGCATCGAGATCGAAGCCGTGGACGGGTCTCTCGCCGATGCGACGGTGAGCGACGAACGCGGCCACTTCGCGGTTCCGAACCTTCCGAGCAGCGCGTTGAAGGTCTTCGTCGCTCCGACGATCGGTGCAGCCCACGCGCCGGCCCTCTTGGTCAGCGACCCTGCGTACGCGGGCGAACTCGAGGTCGTCTTCGCCGTCGCGGCCTCTGCCAGCGAGTCCTTTGGCGCGCTCCGCGTTCACGTACCGAACAGTGGGACGCCGCGGAGAATCGAGAACGCGTGCGCCTGGCGGATCGACAGCTTTCGCGGCATCGCGGGTGACGTGATCCCGACCGAAGAATCCGATTCGATCGCTGGGCAACCCTGGTCGGTCGATTTCTCGCGCCTCACACCTGGGGCCTACCGCATCGAGGCCTTTGCCGCCGGCGGCGAACGGTTCGCGCTCGACAACGTGTGGGTGCGCTCGGGCGACAGGCTCGAACTCGACTTCCCGCCCGCGCCCGCAAGCGGCGAACTGCGCTTCGAGTGTGCGGTCCGCGGGGAAGTCGAACTCGAGCTGACGCACCGAGGCGCAACGGTCGAGCTCCGCCAGCGAGCTCGCATTTCTCCGCCGTGCGTCGTCCGTGTTGCCCTCGGCGAGTACCTCCTCGTGCTGCGCTCCGACGGCGTCTCGCACGCTACGCACATGAGTGTGCTTGCAGACGCCCCAGCGACCGTGCGGTTCTAGCCCGCATCTCTCACCACGACCGTAGCGAGGGCGAGATGGCTCGAGGCCGCGCAAGCGGTTGGAGCGAGTTCGCCCGGAGCTGACCTGCCAGGTCAGTGAGGAACGAACTCACTCCAACCGCGCCGCCCGGCCCGAGATAGCTCGGCCGCAGTAGGTCGAGGTGAGAGATGCGGGCTAGCGCTCGACCGCTCGCGATGGGTCTTCACGCGCCATCGAAAGTCCGTCGCGCAGCGATTCGCGCTGCGCAGCCGCCGGTTCACGCGCCGCTGCGCAACTGCTCGTCGTACAGCTCTCGGTAGAGGCCGCCGCGCGCGTAGAGCTCGGCGTGCGAGCCGCTCTCGACGAGGCGGCCGGCGGCGATCACGAGGATGCGGTCGCAGTCCTGCACGCTGGTGAGGCGGTGCGCGATCATGATCTGCGTGCGGCCGCGCATGCGCTGCGCCAACGTCTCGAGCACGAGGCGCTCCGTGCGCGCGTCGAGCGCCGAGGTCGCTTCGTCGAGGATCAGCACGCGCGGATCGGCGAGCAAGGCTCGTGCGAGCGCGAGGCGCTGGCGTTCGCCGCCCGAGAGCCGCAGTCCCGCCTCGCCGATCTGCGTGTCGAGCCCCTCGGGCAGGGCGCTGAAGAACGGTCCCAGTTGCAGCGCTTCGAGCGCGGCGAGGAGCTGCTCGTCGCTCGCGTGCGGCGCGGCGAGCTGCAAGTTCGCGCGCAGCGTGTCGTGGAAGAGCTGCGACTCCTGCGGCACGACGCCGACGGCTCGCCGAAGCTCGCGGAGCTTCCAGTGCCGCAGCTCGAGCCCGTCGAGCTCGACGGCGCCGCGCGTTGGGTCGAGAAAGCGCGAAGCCAGCGCGGCGAGCGTCGACTTGCCCGAGCCCGAAGCCCCGACGATCGCGATGCGCTCACCCGGCGCGATGCGCGCGTGGATGTCCTCGAGGATCGACGCTTGCTCCCAGCGAAAGCTCACGTGCTTGAACTCCAGCGCACCTTGGATCGGCGCCGGCGTCCGCGCGCCTGTGGCGTCGCGGATCCACGGCTCGAGGTCGATCAAGCGGTACACGCGCCGCAGCGCCGAACGCGCGGTTGCGAGCTCGATGTTGATGTCGATGAGCAGCGAAACCGGCCGGTGCAGACGCCCCGCGAGCGTGTAGAACGCCACCAGCGCGCCGATCGTGAGCGAGCCGTCGAGCACGCGGGCGCCGCCGAAGAGGAACACGACGATCGGCGCGCTGGCGAGCATCACGTCGGCCATCGAGACCTGCATCGAAGCGAGCACGGACAGCCGCAGGTGCGAGCGGATCCACGGACGCGAGATGGACGTGAAGCGCTTGAGCTGCGCCTTCTGGCGGCGAAACTCCTGGATCAGGCGCACCGCGCCGACGCGCTCCTCGAGGAACTCGTACAGCCGCCCGATCGACTCGCGCGCCGCGTCGCTCTCGCGGCGCAGATGGCGGTTCAGCAGCCACAGCACGAGCGCCAACGCCGGATAGAGCAGCGCGAGGATGCCCGCGAGGCGCGCGTCGAGCAGGATCAGGACGATCCAGATGCCGGCGATCACGAGCACGTGCTGCACGCCGTGCACGACGGTGTAGATCGCGGCGCGCTGCAGGACGTCGACGTCCGACGTCAGGCGGGCGAGCACGTCGCCGCGGCGTTCGCCGTTCAGGTAGTACGGCGAGAGGTCCTGCACGCGTTCGTAGGCGCGGCGGCGGAAGTCGAACAGCACGCGCAGGCCGCCGTACGAATACAGCCACGTCGAAACGATGCGGAACGCGACGCGGAAGGCGAGCGAGCCGAGCAGCAGCAGCGACAACACGACGAGCAGCTCGAAGTCGCCGTCGCCGAGCGCGTGGTCGATCACCGCGCGCAGGATGAGCGGGTCGACGATCTCCAGCGCGACTTGCGCGAGAACGCAGACCGCGATCTCCGCCTGCAGCAGCCAGTACGGCGCGACGTGCTCGCGCAGGAAGCGCCGGAACAAGCCGCGCTCGGCTGCAGCGGGCTCGCTCACGATCCGCCGAGCCCGAAGGCCTCTTCCAGCAGCAGCCAGGCGATGGGCGCGCGCTGCTTCGTCGCGATGCGCGCGCGGCCGCGCATGCCTTCGAAGAGCGGCCCGATCGAGCTCGCGCCGTCGAGTTCGAGCCGCACCAGATAACCGCGCTCGTCCGCGCGCTCGGTGACCTGCGTGACGCGCGCCGTCAGCGAGCCGTGCACGAGCCACGGATAGCCGCTCAAGCGCAACTTCGCCGTCTGACCGACGGCGACGCGCGCCCTTCCTCGGTCGTCGACGTGCGCGACGAACTCTTCGACGCCCGGGACCGCGACGCGCAGCAACTCCTCGCCTTCGAGCACGCCACGTCCGAGCAGCTCGAGGCGCTCGGGGCCGAGCACGCGGCCCGCGACAGGCGCGGCGATCTCGCTGCGGCCGGCGCGAAGATCGAGCTCCGCCTCGCGCGCCGCGAGTTGCTCGAGCTCGTTCTCGAGCGTCGCGAGGCCCGCGTCGAGCGCCGCCAGCTCCGCGCTCTCGAGCGCCGAGCGTTCCGCGCGCTTCGCACGCACGCCTTCGAGCTCCACTTCCGTCAGGCGCCGCGCGAGCACGGCCTCTTCGTACTCCGCAGCCTCCACGAGGCCTTGCGTGCGGAGCTCCCCGTAGCGCCGTTCCTTCGTCTGCGCCGCCTCCAGCACGAGCAACGCCGACTCCTCGGCGCGGACCAACGTCTCTCGCTCGGCAGGATGCTTCTGCTCGAGGGCGTGCGCGCGTTCGCGCCGCAGCTCTCCACGGCGCACGTCCAGCGCCGCGCGCAGGGCCGCGATCTCGCGTCGCTCCGGCTCGAACGCACTCGCGTCGAGACGCACGAGCACGCGCCCCTCCTCGACTTGATCGCCGGCCTCGACGAGCACTTCCGCGATCCGCCCCGTCCGCGGAGCGCGCACGACGCGCGACGGGCCGCGGAAGGCGCCTTCACCGACGACGACGCGCTCGAGCGGAACGAAGAACGACACGAGCACGGCGCACGTGAGAAACGCCGCGCCGAGCAGAGCGACGGTGCGCAGGAGCGGCGGACGGTTTCTCATTCGCGGAACGGGAAGTTGCAGAGCGCGAAACGTGACGTCATCGAGAGGATTCGGGGCCGCGCGCGGTCGGGGCGGTGTCCTCCGCGACCCGCTCCTCGGGCGAACGCTCTGGATGTGACGGCGCCCAGGGTAGCGTGGGACGCACCCTGGGCGCTCGGGGATGCGGCGCGACGCGGGAACGCGGCGCGGGCGCGATCGGCTCGTCGGGTCAGACGCAGGACGGCGGATACTCCGAGCACTTCCAGCACAGCGTGATCGGGTTCTTGTTCACGGACTCGGGCTTGGTCGGCTTGACGATGAACTTCATCGCTTGGCTCCGTTTCGTGTCGGACGAGTGACAAAGGAGAGAAACTCCAGCGCCGACTGCGACGCGCGAGCGAGCAGTCTTCGGGCTGGAACTCGAGCGAGAATAATCGCCGGATGCACGCTTCGCAAACGGCCGGCCGAGGGTAGATTCGCGACCGCTCGCGAGTTCTTCCGCGCACGTAACGCAGCGTCATGAGAACGGCCTTTCTCGCACGTCCCGGTTCGCCTCTCGCCGAGCGAGTCGCGCTGCGCTCGAAGAGCGATTGTTCGATTCTCGACGGCGCCGATCCGCGCGTCGTCATCGACGGCGAGCGCGTTCTCTGGAATGAGACCGAGCTCGACGGCTTGAGTGCGCTGATCGTCGAGTCGCCGTGGATCGCTTGGCCGCAACCGGTCGCCGAGGGCCGCAACGGCGAGTCGGTGGAAGCGCTGCAACGCCGCGGAATCGCGCTGCGCGAGCGGCGCGCCCTGCACGTGTCCGCACTGCGCATCGCCGCGCGGCGCATTCGAATTGCGAACGAACCCGCGCTCGCCGCGGACCTCGCGATGACCGCGGCGCTGTCGCTCGAGCGGCTCGCGGTCTCGCGGGTGCCGGTGTGCGAATGGCGCGTGGTCGCCGACGAACACGTTCGCCCGGGGAGCTCGCGCGTCGCGCTCACCGCGGAAGCGGGTCCGCGCCCCGTGGACGGCGCCCAGGCGCTCGAGATCGACGCCGCACCCGCCTCGACGCGCCGGCAACTGTGCATCGGCGGCCAGTGGATCGCCGCGGCGACGGGCTGCCCGGAACTTCACTCGACCCTGCGCTCCTCGCCGCTCAGCGCCGCGCGCGTCTGCAACGAAACGCCCGAAGCAGATCGCGAGCTCGCGTTGCGCGCGCTGGATGCGCTCGGACTCGTGTTCGGTTGCGTGCACGTGGCCAACGGCGCCGTGGCGTTCGTGGACGCGGCCGTCGACCTCGCCGCGTGGGACAGCGCGACCAACGGCCAGGTGAGCGCCGCGCTCGCGACATGGCTGGCCCGCGCCGACAACCCCGGCGCTTGAGCCGGAGAAACCGTGCATGAAAGCCTCTCGCTACAACCGCATCTTCCAAGGCTCGGATGGGACCTGGCTGGCCTTCAATTCGTGGTCGACGGCGCTCGCGCAGCTCGAGCCCGAGAACCTCGAGTTCGTGCAAGCCCTGCTCGCGGCGCCCGACGACACGCCCGTCGACAACGACGACAAGCGCGCGATGCGCGAGGCGCTGATCGATGCGCACTTCCTCGTGGAAGACGAGGTCGACGAGCTCGGCGAGCTGCAGGCCGACCTCGTGCGCGACCGCTTCCGCACGGACCAGTTGTGCCTGACGATCGCGCCGACGCTGGACTGCAATTTTCGCTGCGACTACTGCTACGAGGAGCACCTCAAGGTGCACATGTCGACGCGCGTCCAGGATGCGCTGCTCGACTTCGTCAAGGCGCAACAGAAGCGTCTCGACCACATCGCGGTGACCTGGTACGGCGGCGAACCGCTGCTCCCGAAGGCCTATCCCGTCGTCCAGCGACTGTCGCGCGAACTGCAGGCGATCGCCAAGTCGAACGGCATCACGTTCTCGGCGGAGATCGTGACCAACGGCTTCTTCCTCGACCGCGCGAAGATGCTCGAGCTCGCCCAGTTCGGGGTGGACCGCGTGCAGGTGACGCTCGACGGCCCGCGCGAGTCGCACGACAAGCGCCGCCACCTGATCGGCGGGCGCGGAACCTACGACCGCATCCTCGCGAACATGAAGGAGTGCGTGGACCTCGCGAAGTTCCAGGTGCGCATCAACGTCGACCGCCGCAACGCGCTGTCGACGATGGAGGTGCTGGAGGACCTCGTGCGCGAAGGCATCGGCGACAAGCTCCGCGTCTACCTCGCGCAGGTCACCGAGGAAGGCGCGGCCTGCGGCAACATCCAGGAATTCTGCTACTCACGCGAGGATTTCGCGCGCACCGAGGTCGAGCTCTACCGCGCCGCCGCGGAGCGCAACCTGCCGCTGGCCCGCTATCCGTTCCGCATCGCCGGCGCGTTCTGCATCGCCGACCGCATCAACGGCTGGGTCGTGTCCCCCACCGGTTCGCTGTTCAAGTGCTGGCACGACGTCACGCTCAGTCCGCAGAAGTCCGTGGGCAGCCTGCTCGACCCTCAGCAGCCCTGGCAGAAGGTCAACGAGGACCGCTGGATCCAGTGGAATCCGCTCGCGCGCTCGGGGTGCCGCTCGTGCGGCGTCGCGCCGCTGTGCCACGGCGGCTGTCCGGTCGAAGCGATGGCGCACCCCGAGAGCGACCGCGGATCGTGCGAGCCGTTCAAGTTCCATCTCGAACCCTTGCTCGAGCTGCGCCACCAGCGCGGCGAAGTCGCCTCGGGCGCCGTGCCGGCGCGCGACGTCAGTTGCCGATGACCCGCATCGCCCTGATCGGTCCCCAGGACCGCGAAGAGATCCAACGCCTCGCCGTGCGGCTCGAGGAGCGCTCGGCCGAGCCCGTGTTCGTCGACACGCGGCGCCCTGCGGCGATCCGCATCGATTCGAGCACGGAGGAAGCGTGCGGCGTGTCGCTCGCGGGCGTGACCGGCGTGTACGTCGCCGACCTCGGCCTGCCGGCGCCGCGCGTCGCCGATGAGAACGGCTGCGTGGACGTCGCCGCGTCGCGCGCGGCGCTCGCGCATTCGCAGGCGACGTGGGCCGCGTGGCGGCTGTTGCTCGAGCGTCTCGCGCGCCGGGCCGCGGTCGTGAACCCGCCTGCGAGTTACGACGTGCACGGCCTCAAGCCCTTCGAGATCGCGAGCTACCTCGCGAAAGGCTGGCGCGCGCCGGACACGCTCTCGACGGACGAACCGCGTGCGCTACTGACGCTGAACGGCCCGCGCGCGCCGCACGGACGCGTGCGCAAGGACCTCGTCGGCGGCTACGGCTACACCGAACGGCTCGCGACGCCCGCGCAGCTCGACGACGCGCGCGAGCGGGTCGGCGACGCAGCGTTGATGGCGCAGGAGCGCATCGAAGGCGACGCCGTGCGCGCCTTCGTGATCGGCGGCCGCATGCTCGTCGCGGCCGAGATCCTGCCCCAGGATTACGGCGAGATCGACTCGCGGCGCGGAGCGGCGCGGGTGCGGCGCATCGAGATCTCCGGCGAGCTGTGCGAGCTCTCCAAGGCCGTCGCGGCGCACTGGCAGATGAGCTTCGCCGGCGTCGATTGGATGCGCGCGGCCGGCGGGCGCGAGTGGGTGTTGCTCGAGTGCAACTCCGCGCCATTCTTCGTGGAATTCGAACGCCGCGCAGGCGCCGACATCGGCGGTGCGCTCGCGGACCATCTGCTGCGGCGCGCGCGGCGACCGAAGCCTTCGACGCCGGTTGCATAGTCGACGCGACGTGAGCGGCGCGAACGAAACGAGCGGCCCTTACGCGACGCCGCTGCTCAACCGGTTGCGGGCGCATCTGCGCGCCGGCCTCGACCCCGAGTACGAATTCCTGCGCTTCGAGACGACGCCGTGGAGCGTTCCGCGTGCGCCGCTCCGCGAGCTGCGCGTCGCACTGATCGCCACCGCCGACCTGCACCGCCGCGGCGACGCGCCGTTCGCGAGCCTCGAGAGCGCGCTCGGCGACACGACGTTCCGCGTGGTCGCGCACGATCTGCCGGAGAGCGAACTCGCGCTCGACGCGCCGTACGTCGACGAGAAGTACATCCCCAGCGACCCCGAGGTCGCCTTGCCGCGGCGCGCGCTGGACGAGCTCGTCGCGCGCGGCGAGGTCGGCTCGGCGTCCGCGCAGCACTACAGCTTCGCGCAGGGCATCGTACGGCCGCTACCCGACCTCGCCGCGCGCGCCGCGCAACTCGAGGCGCCGCTGCGGGGCGACCGCGTCGACGCACTCGTCCTGCTCCCGACGTGCTCGCTGTGCGTGCAGGCGGTCGGCGTGCTCGCGCGCGAGCTCGAGGCGCGCGGCTTCCCGACCGTCACCATCACGTCGCTGCCCGAGCTCACCCTGCGAGTCGGCGTGCCGCGCGCGCTCGCGACGAAGTTCCCCTTCGGCGCGCCGGCGGGAGATCCGGGCCATCGCGCGCTGCACGTCGCGGTGCTTCGCGAAGCGCTCGAACTGCTCGACCGCGCGCGCGAGCCGCGGACTCTGGTCGAGACGGCGCTGCGCTGGCGGCGCCGCGAGTGAAGCGGCGCCGCGTCAGCCGAGCGACACGCCGAACGCGCGGCCGATCCCGTAGGTCGCGGCCGCGGCCGCTCCGCCGATCAACGTCATGCGCAGGCCGCTCGCGAGCGCGCTTCGCCCCGTGAAGAGCGCCAACGCGGCGCCGACGGCGAACAGCGCGAGCGCGGCGACCGCGGCGGCCGTGTAGAGCGCCGGATCGCCTTCCAGAACGAAGTACGGCGCGAGCGGAACGGTGGCGCCGACGGCGAAGGCGAGGAACGAGGTCCACGCCGCGCCCCACGGCGAGCCGAGGTCGTCGGGATTGAGCCCCAGCTCCTCGCGCGCGAGCGTGTCGAGCGCCTGTTCGGGCGAACGGACGAGCCGCCGAGCGACGGTGCGCGCCTCGTCCAGCTCCAGGCCGCGTGCGTGGTAGATCAGCGCGAGTTCCTCGGCCTCCTGCTCCGGGTACTGCTCGAGTTCGTCGCGCTCGAGCCCGATCTGGTGCTCGAACATCTCGCGCTGGGAGCGCATCGAGACGTATTCGCCGGCGGCCATCGAGAACGCGCCCGCGAGCAGACCCGCGAAGCCCGTCAGCAGCAGCGTCTGGGACTCCACCCCCGCGCCCGCCACGCCGAGGATCAGGCTGGTGTTCGACACCAGGCCGTCGTTGACGCCGAAGACCGCGGCCCGCAGGGCGCCGCCGCCGCCGACGGACCGATGGCGCTGGCCGAAGTCGTCGCGCGCGCGCGGCATCGCGTGGCCCTCCTCCGCGCGCGGTGCGCTCGAAGTCGAGTACGCCGAGAGCCCGCGGACCTTCATCGCCGCGAGCGCGGGGAGCATGCGCCGCGGGCCGACTCGACGCACGAGTGCGGCGACGAGCCGCGTGCGGAAGTTCGGTGCGAAACTCGGCGGAGGCGTCGGACAGAGCTTGGCCCAGTGGGCCGCTTGTGCCAGCGCCGCCTGCCCGAGTCCGTTCGCCAGATCGCGCAGGTGCGGCGCGCGCTCGGCCTCGGCGAGCGCGCGGTACAGGTAGGCGGACTGCTGCTCCTCACGCCAGTGCTCGAGCGCCGACATGGCGTCAAGCTAGCACCCGAGGGGCGCGGAAGTTCGCGCGGCGACCGGCGCGAGGGGCGGGTTGCGCCCGGACGACGGCTCTACTACAGTTGTAGTAGAAAGGCGCCCCCGTCCATGGCCACCGTGCAGTGTTCCACCACGCTCGACGCCGCCCCCGAGCGCGTGTTCGAAGCCTTCACCGACCTCGCCCGCGGCCCCGAACGGATCCAGGCGATCAAGAGGCTCGAGGTGCTCACGCCCGGACCTCTGCGCGTCGGCACGCGCTTCCGCGAGACGCGCTTGATGTTCGGAAAGGAAGCCACCGAGGAGTTCGAGGTCACCGAGCTCGAAGCCAACCGCCTCTATTCGACGGCGTGCGACTCGTGCGGCGTGCGCTTCGGCATGCGCTTCGAGTTCCATCCCGAAGGCGCCGGCACGCGCATCGACATGCGCGTCGACACCGAGCCGCACACGTTCTTCGCCAAGCTGATGAGCCCGCTGTCGGGCATGATGCTGAAGTCCTGCGTGAAGGCCTTCGAAGCCGACGTCGCGGACCTGCGCAAGGTGTGCGAGGCGCGCTGAACGCTCCGCATCAAGCCAGCGACGCGCTCGGCGGCGGGATCTTCGACAGCCGCACGTCGGGCTTGGTGCGCTCGAAGTAGCCGAGGGACCACTCGCTCTCGAACAGCACGACGCGCCGGCCGGCGGGGTCGGTCGCGAGCCGCGCGGTGGTCGGGATGTCCTCCGCGTTCACGGCGCCCTCCTCGACCCAGCGCAGCGCTTCGAAGGGCGCGTTCTCGAGCCGCGATTCGGCGCCGTACTCGGACTCGAGCCGGTAGCGCACGACGTCGAACTGCAGCGGACCGACGGCGCCGAGCAACGGCACGCGTTGCGCCGCGCCTTCCACGACGAACGACTGCACGACGCCCTCCTGCAAGAGCTGCGAGAGGCCCTTTTGGAAGCGTTTCGCCATCGCCGTGCTCCCGCAGTGGAGCCACGCGAAACACTCGGGCGCGAAGGACGGAATCGCGTCGAGGCTGAGCTTGGGATCCTCGGCGAGCGTGTCGCCGATCTGGAAGCCCGACTGGCCGATCAAACCGATGACGTCGCCCGCGTAGGCCTCGTCCACCGTCTCGCGGTCGCGCCCGAAGATGCGGTGCGAGCTCGAGAGCCGCACGCGCTCGCCGGTGCGCGTCTGCACGACCTGCATGTCGCGCTCGAAGCGGCCCGAGCAGATGCGGATGAACGCGACGCGGTCGCGGTGCTTGGGATCCATGTTCGCCTGGATCTTGAACACGAAGCCCGAGAAGCCGGGGTCGGCGGGGTCGACCGTGCGTTCGCCGGCGCGGCGCGGCCCGGGAGGCGGCGCGAGCTCGACGATCGCGTCGAGCAGCGACTGCACGCCGAAGTTGTTCACGGCGCTTCCGAACAGCACCGGCGTGAGCTCGCCCGCGAGCACCGCGGAGTGGTCGAACGTCGGCCCGACGCCTTCGACGAGGTCGAGTTCCTCCCTCGCACGCGCGAGGTCCGCGGCGTCGACGAGCTCCGCGAGCTGCGGATCGTCGAGGTCGCGCATCTGCACCAGCGCGCGCCGCGCGCCGCGCGGGTTGCGGTCGAACACGTGCACTTGCCGCGTCCGGCGCTCGTACACGCCGCGGAACGTAGCGCCGTTGCCGAGCGGCCAGTCGACGGGGTAGGCCTTGATGCCCAGCACCGATTCGAGCTCGTCGATCAGCCCGATCGGCTCGCGCGCCGGGCGGTCGAGCTTGTTGATGAACGTGAGGATCGGCACGCCGCGTCGCCGGCAGACCTCGAACAGCTTGCGCGTCTGGCTCTCGATGCCCTTGACCGCGTCGATCACCATCACGGCCGAGTCGACGGCCGTCAGCACACGGTAGGTGTCCTCGGAGAAGTCCTTGTGGCCGGGTGTGTCGAGCAGGTTGAGGCAGCACCCGCCGTACTCGAACTGCAGCACGGTCGAGCTCACCGAGATGCCGCGCTGGCGCTCGAGCTCCATCCAGTCCGAGGTCGTCGCGCGCTGGTTGCGCCGCGCCGTCACCGACCCCGCGAGCTGCAACGCGCCGCCGTACAGGAGCAGCTTCTCGGTGAGCGTCGTCTTGCCGGCGTCGGGGTGCGAAATGATCGCGAACGTTCGGCGCCTGCGGATTTCTTGTTCCATCCCGTACTGACCCCGCCGCGCAACGCCGGCCCGCGACGGCGGGCTCCTTCGAACATGGCGACCTGACAGAGGACTCCGCAGTGTAGCGGTCCGGCGCCGAGGCCGCCCTCGCGCCGGGGCCGGCGCTCCGCCGTCGTTTCTCGCGGAAGCTTGTCCAACCCGGCCGCGCGAGCGCATTTCGTGGGTGCAACCGCACCCTCCCGAGGTCCCCATGCCCACCCGCGCCGCCCCCGCGCTGCTTTTGCTCCTGAGTTTCGCCGGATCCGCGCTGCAGCCGCGCGCGCACGCTCGCGAGTTCGCAACGCTCCGGCCGACGACCGCGACGCTCGAAGTCGAGCGCTCGGAGGCGTCGAAACCGCTGTGCGCCGCAGATCCCAGCTCCGCGTTCTGCGCCGGCTGCACCGCCGACTGCAACGACAACGGCGTCGAGGACGCGGTCGACATCGCCGTGGGCTACTCCTCGGACCTCGACGGCAACGGCGTACCCGACGAGTGCGAGAGCCGCCGCTGAACGGGGCCCTCCGAACACGATTCGCCGAAGCGCGCGCCCGCGAAAGTCGAAGCTGCGCCGCACTCCAGCGGCCTTCGGCGAGCGCGGGTAAGCTCGACCCCGATCCGCAAAGAACACTCGGAACCCGCGCGCCCCGCGCAGCGTCTGGATTTCACTTGGAGTTCGGCGACCGCCGTCCCCCCGCCATCCCCATGAATCCGAAACTCCCCCACTCCCGTCGTTCCGCCGCGCGCGCCCTTCTCGCGGCGACGGCGCTCGCACCCGCCGCCTCGGCGCAGCTCTCGTTCTCGGTCGACTGGCGCAGCCAGTCGCTCGCACAGCCCGCGAGCAACACGGCGAACACGCCGATCACCGAGGGCGACATCCTCTCGCCGGCGCCGGGCGCGCCGGCGCTGGGCACGCTGCCGAACGTGAACATCCGCGTTCTCGGCGGCGCGCTCGATTTGAACAACTTCACGAACTGCCAAGGCCACCCGCCGCTCACACCGTGCGGCATCGAGGTCGACGCGCTCTCCTCGGGCCGCGACGACCGGCCTTTCCCCGTCCTCCCGATCGCAGCCGGAGAACGCACGGCGAGCGTGCCGCCGCGGCGCTATTGGTTCTCGGTCGACGAATGGGCCGTCGGCCTGGCGCCCGGCGGCGCGCCGAACTACCCGCAGGTCGCCTCCGAAGGCAACAACGTCAACGGCGTGTGGGACGCGTGCGCCGACGTGTTCTGCGACGTGAACCTGCCCACCGGGCCGCTGCCTCCGGGCGCGGTGCAGCCGAACAACGTGGGCACGATCGACGGCAACGGCCTCGCGAGCGGCTCGGGCTTCGTGTACCTCGGTGTCGGGTTGCGCGAGCCGAACAACCCCGCGACGCACAGCGGCGACAACCTCGACGCGCTCGAGATCGGCCCCGAGCAGCTTCAGCCCGGCGCATCCACCTACTTCTCGCTCGACAGCGGCTTCGGAGATCCGCTCAACGGCACGACGAATTCCGGCAGCGCGGTGCTCAACGGCTTCCGCGGCGCCGACGTGCTGCGCGTGCGCGCCGGCACCGGCCTGCCGATCACGCTCTACGCATCGGCCGCTTCGCTCGGACTCGATCTAGCCGGGCCGACCGGATCCGACGACCTCGACGCGCTCGCCCTGGCCGACAACGGCGACCTCGTGTTCCAGCCTTCGCAGACGCCCTACGACTGGAACTCCGGCGCCACCGACATGCTGCTGTTCTCGGTGCGGCGCGGCTCGGCGGTGATCAACCAGCTCGACAGCATCTTCGGCATCCCGATTCAGCCCGGCGACATCCTCACCACGCCGCTGCCGGCCGCGCTCGGCGGCCTGTCGCCCTTCCCCGGCATTTTCATCGCGGCGGAGAACCTCGGGCTGCGCACGCGGCGCGGGATCGTCGGCCAGCACGGCGACGAGCTCGACGCGCTCGACATCACGGCCAAGCCGTGCTTCGACTGCAACGAGAATGGCGTCGAGGACGCGGTCGACATCGCCACCGGCGCGTCCTCGGACAGCAACGGCAACGGCATCCCCGACGAGTGCGAGGACAAGGTGGTCGAGTTCTGCTTCTGCCCCTCGGCGGCGCCGTGCGCGAACACCTACGCGAGCGGCGGCTGCGCGAACTCGACGGGCGTCGGCGCGATCCAGCTCACGAACATCGCCAGCGGCGGTTCCGTGAGTCTCACGGCGGACAACCTCGTGTTCACGACGACCCAGACCAAGCTGAACGCGAACGCGATTCTGTACATGGGCCCCGCGTCGCGGCCGCCGATTCCCTTCGACGACGGCCTGCGCTGCATCGGTTCGCCGAGCTTCCGCTACGCGGTCACGAACTCCGGCCCGACGGCGACGGTCGTGTACGGCCCAGGGCTCGCCGCAACCGCGGCTGTGCGCTTCGGGCCCGCCGGCACGATCGATCCGGGCGAGACCTGGTACTACCAGTGCTGGTACCGCGACTCGGGCGGCCCCTGCGGCCAGCACGCGAACCTCTCGAACGTCGTCAAGGTCACCTACGAGCCATAATGAGTTCGGTGGCGTTGTCCCGCCGCCCGTGCGCTTCGATGCCTGCGACTTCGACGCGGTTGGGCCTGGAGCGGCGGACGGGGAGCCTGGAGCGCTGACTGGAAGTGTGTTGCACGGAGGCATCGCTCCAACTTCGCGCAGCGAGCTGCCTGTCCCGAAATTGCACCGTTCCGCGAATTCTGTGGCAGAATTCGAGAATGCAAGTCGGTCGAGCGACGCGTGCGGATAGATGTCGACGACGTCGGCGTAGGTCCCGCGCCGACAGCTCGCGCGCGTCCCTGGCAGGGCTTTCCCGCTCGCAAGCACTTAGTGGGACGTTCCAAGGAGGGAAACGAATGATATCTCGTCTCGTCTCGTCTCGCGTAGCACCGCGCTCGCAGCGCTAACCATCCTGAGCGGCACCGTGCTCTTGTCCGCCCTTCGCGCGGCGCCGCAGCAATGGGGAGAGATCACCCAAGGCGCTGGAAGCGCGCAGGGCATGTACCCGCAGGATTGCGCGACCTCCATCGACAATCGGCGCGGCGCGGTTCGCTACGCCGATCCGACGAACAACGCCGCGATCGTCGCCGTTTATGACCTGGTGGGCACGGTCGGTTCAGGTGCGCCGGGCGGATCCATCGTCACGCACGGCGGGGCGCCGTGGAAGTCGGGCGTGCAGATGGATGTGGATGGAACCACCACCGGGATCACCTATCGGCCGTCCGATCGGATCGAGATGACCAACGAGTGGGGTGTGTCGATCGGGAGCGGGATCTCGTCACTCGGGTTCAATCCCGACGAGACCTACATCGAAGTGTTCGACGTCGGCTCGACCACGCCCACGTACTTCGTTCAGTTCGAGCAGAACCCGACGCTCACCAACTACGATACCGACCGCGCCGGCTACGCGCACGACCTCGCGATCACGCGCGATGCGAAGTGGGCCATCGTGAACAGCGAGAACTGGATCCACCTGATCTCGCTCGACTCGACCACGACGACCGCGACGCAACTTCCCGGCATCAATATCGGTGGGCTTCCCGCGGGACCGTGCAACCCCGATGGCGCGGTGGACTCGGTGGCGGTGACGAACGAGCGGGCGGTGGTCACGACGGCGCGCCTGAACTCGACCTTCAACACGTACACCACGTGGGTCTACATCGTGGATCTGACGGCGTCGGGCGGACCCGCGATCGTGCTCGAGCACGAAATTCTGCCGCCGTCGAACTGGGCGCCGGAGAACGAACAGGACGACGAACGGCCGCACGACGTCATCATCACGCCGACGCGCGACGGCGGCGGTGATTTCGCAGTGGTCACGACGAACCACGCAACTGCCTTCTACAGGTTGGGCTCGGCCACGTTCGTCGGCTCGGACTTCGAAGGGAAGCTCAACCGCAAGTACCAAAGCCAAGTCGACTCGGTCGAGGCGTCGGGCTTCGCCGTGGTGACGATCGCGGATCTGTTCCCAGCTAGTTCAACGACGCCGATCTGGGACATCCGCGTCTACCACCTGAACGCGCCGATCGTTGAACAGCCGATCGTGATCTTTCAGGACACCGACGCGACGGAGGACGGGAGCCGCGCGCACGACCTGGGAATCGATTGGGACTTCAACGTCGCTGTGGTTCGCACGAGCGTGGAGAACGTGATCGTGTCCAATCTGCCGGCGTCGGCGGTGACGCCGCCGCCGACGGCCCCGGTGAAGATGGAGTTGGCGTCCAGTTCCGACGCTTATGCGTACGAGCAGTATCCGTTCATCGCGTCTCAGCGAGTGTTCAGCTCCGACTCGGTGATGATCGGGAGCGAGCAGAACGGCTCGCTCTATGCGGTGACGATCGGAGCCCGGTGGGACGGCAGCAGGTTCATTAGCGTCGCCGACATCATCGACTTGCTAGCAACCACGCCAGCGGTGAACTCCGTCGACATCAATCCACAGAACGGCGACGAGGAGCGCGGCTGCATTCCTCTGGATCTCGCGATCAGCTTTGATCAGAAGGACGTTGTGGTGCGCAGCACGGACACCTTCGATCAGTCAGCCCCCAACGGCGACGGACCGGACCTAGCGATCATCACTCTCGCAAGTGGCGCCCTGCAGCGATTCGGAGGAAGCGGCACCGTGTACGGCGTGGACTCGCTGGCCGCTCCGTCGCTGTTCGGCTACGTGAGAACGAACCGAAGGCTCATGAGCATCTCCGAAGACCCGAGCCCGAGTGGTTTGGACTACACGCACTTCGTCAGGTAGGTGCTCGCGACCCGGTGAGCGCTCCGCTCACCGGGTCGGTACCGTGTGATTTCAATGTCCGTCGGCAGGAACAGGTAGTGTCACCATGATCAAGCGTGTCTTCCAAGCAGGTGTCCTCTGCGCGGCGGCGTCGGGGCTGCATGCAGCGCAAACACACGGAGCGTGCCCGTCCACCTACCTGGGCGACTGGTTTCCGAGCACGTTCGATCCGGGACAATTTGGAGTGGGACGGGTTGCGGCCCTGGACGCTAGCGCTGATCGGATCGCGATCGGCTGTCCGGGTTATGTACAGATGGGACAGGAGACCGGCGCTGTCTGCGTGATCGAGCTGACGGGAGCGATCCCTGTCCGCGAGGAACTAGTTGTTCCACCGAGCACGCAGAGCACAGGCTCCTTTGGTGGTACTTCGATCGCTCTCGACTCGCGCAGCGAGACGCTGGCAGTCGGCGCTCCCGCCATTGGAGGAGGCGCGCTCGGACGCGCGTTCGTCTATCGGCGAACGCCGAGCGGCTGGTCGCTCGACGGCCAGTTCGTCGGCTTCGGCAGCGACGCATTCGGCTACCAAGTCGCGCTGAGTGGCGACGGTCAGCGACTGATTGTGAGCGCTCCGAACCGTTCGTCGGGTGGATTCACGGGCGTTGTGTTCATCTACGAGCGACTTGCCAACGGTTGGGCGCTCGAGAGGACCGTTTCGGGTTCCGACACGATGGCCTGGGGCGGTTACGGAGTCGCCTCGTTCGGAAATGCTCTGGCGCTCTCTCGCAACGGCCAGGTGCTCGCCTTGCGATCGTTCGCTTCACCCAACGAGCCGATTCCGAGCGGCGCGGTTTTCATGTTGCGAGATACCGATGCCGGTTGGACGATCGAGAAGCGACTGCAGGAGCCCGTGGCCTACACCAACTGCTGCTTCGGTAGTTCGCTTGCACTCGACGCGCGCGGCGACACGCTCGTCGCCGGTAACTACGCCGACCCTCGGGCCGGAGTTACGCAGGCGGGCGCCGCGTCCATTTTTCGCTACGGGCCGATCGGGTGGGCGTTCGAGGCCGCGCTCACGTCCAATGATCCGCACCCCAACGGATTCTTCGGCTTTTCCGCAGCTCTCAACGACTCAGGGGACCGACTGCTCGTAGGGGCTCTGAATCATTTCAACAACGGTGTGATGTCCGGCGCGGTGGAAGAATTCGTCGAGTCCCGCGCGGGTTGGACCTTCGTGGCGCGGCACCGCGCGCGAGTGCCGGAGCTCGGCGCTGGCTTCGGGCGATCCGTCGCCATGAACGCCACCGGCTCTCGTTGGGTTGCTGGAGAGCCGACCGTCGACCTCTATGGCACGAACCGCGGCCGCTTGCACTTGTTCGACGCCAATTGCATGGAGCCCGAGGTGTACTGCCTCTCGCAGCGCAACACGCTCGGCTGCACGCCGCGCATCTCGGCGCAAGGCGCTCCGAGCGCATCGTCCCCCAACGGATTCCTCATCACGGCCACGAACGTCCGCAACCAGCAGAACGGGATGTTGCTGTACGGCACGAACGGCCGGGCGGAGCTTCCTTGGCTGGGCGGCATGCTCTGTGTGCGCCCGCCGCTGCGCCGCACGCCGCTTGCAAACTCCGGCGGCACGCCCGCGCCCGCGAACGACTGCTCCGGCGCGCTCTCGGTCGACTTCAACACCTGGGCCTCGACCTCCACCGACCCCGACCTGTTCGCGGGCCAGCACGTGCGCGCCCAGTTCTACAGCCGCGACCCCGGCGCGCCCGCGAACCTCAACCTCTCCGACGCCGTCGAGTTCTACCTCGAGCCGTAGAATCCGGCGGCGTCGCGCAGGCGCGTTGAATCCAGATGAACCACAAGTTGTCGCTCCTGGCTTTGCTTGTAGGCGCGTCGACGCAGGCCAACGCGCAGTCCGCGTGCCCGTCGACCTACCTTGGTGACTGGTTTCCGAGCACGTTCGATCCGGTCGGCGGCGTGGCCATGTCCGTCGCCTTGGACCCCACGGGGGAAATTGTGGCGGTCGGTTGTCCTGCGTTCATTCAGTCAGGGCAGCAGTCAGGTGCAGTGTGCGTGCTGGATGTCAGCGGACCGGCTCCCTATCGAGAGGAACTCGTGCTTCCGCCGCTTACGCCCAGCACGGCTTCATTTGGCGCCACTTCGATCGCCCTCGACTCACGCGGCGAGACGCTGGCCGTGGGCGCCTCCGCGCTTGGAGGAGGTGCGCTCGGACGAGCGTTCGTGTATCGGCGCACGCCGAACGGCTGGACGCTGGACGGCCAGTTCGTCGGTCTTGGCAACGACCTGTTCGGCTACCAGGTCGCGCTGAGCGCCGACGGTCAGCGACTGGTTATGAGCGCTCCGAATCGTTCGTCGGGTGGATTCACGGGCGTTGTGTTCATCTACGAGCGACTTGCCACCGGTTGGACGCTCGAGAGGACCGTTTCGGGATCCGACACCATGGCCTGGGGTGGTTACGGCGTGGCGGCGTTCGGGAATGCTCTGGCGCTCTCTCGCGACGGCAGAGTGCTCGCCTTGCGGTCGTTCGCTTCACCCAACGAGCCGATTCCAAGCGGCGCGGTCTTCATGTTGCGCAATAACGACGCCGGGTGGATCATCGAGAAGCGACTGCAGGAGCCCGTGGCCTACACCAACTGTTGCTTCGGCAGTTCGCTTGCACTCGACGCACGCGGCGACACGCTCGTCGCCGGCAACTACGCCGACCCTCGAGCAGGAGTCACTCAGGCAGGCGCTGCGTCCATCTTTCGCTTTGGTCCGAATGGGTGGGCGTTCGAGGTCGCGCTCACCTCCAACGATCCGCACCCCAACGGGTTCTTCGGCTCTTCCGCGGCGCTCAACGACGCGGGTGACCGACTACTTGTGGGTGCCTCCAGCCATACGAACAACGGCGTGATGTCCGGCGCGGTTGAGGAATTCATGGCCACGCCGGCCGGCTGGACGTTCGTCGAGCGTTACCGAGCGCGTGTTCCCGAACTCGGCGCTGGGTTCGGGCGCTCCCTCGCCATGAACGCCAGCGGCTCGCGCTGGGTGGCGGGAGAGCCGACCGTCGACCTCTACGCCACGAACGGCGGCCGCCTACACTTGTTCGACGCCAACTGCATGGAGCCCGAGGTGTACTGCCGCTCGCAACGCAACACACTCGGCTGCGCGCCGCGTATTTCGGCGCAAGGCGCTCCGAGCGCGTCGTCCCCCAACGGATTCCTCATCACGGCCACGAACGTCCGCAACCAGCAGAACGGGATGTTGCTGTACGGCACGAACGGCCGGGCGGAGCTTCCTTGGCTGGGCGGCATGCTCTGTGTGCGCCCGCCGCTGCGCCGCACGCCGCTTGCAAACTCCGGCGGCACGCCCGCGCCCGCGAACGACTGCTCCGGCGCGCTCTCGGTCGACTTCAACACCTGGGCCTCGATCGCCACCGACCCCGACCTCTTCGCGGGCCAGCACGTGCGCGCGCAGTTCTACAGCCGCGACCCCGGCGCGCCCGCGAACCTCAATCTCTCCGACGCCATCGAGTTCTACTTGGAGCCGTGACCTTCGCGCGGAGGCGATCTCAGCTCAGCGCACAAACGACGCGTCCCGGCAAGTCGAGCCGGGACGCGTTCTCTTTTCAGCCCTCGATAGCGGCGTCGATCACGGCAGGATTTCGAACCCCACCGCGTCCGAGAGCCCGGCCGACGTGCCGTCCGCGATCGCCGGATCGCGGTACCAGTACTGGCAGTACGCCGTGTCGCCCGCGTTCAAGCCGCGCGCCGCCATGTAGGCGTGGCTGAAGAAGAAGCTGTAGGTCCCCGAGCAGTCGTCGGGCGGCGCGTTGCCGCCGGAGTTCTGCACCGGGGTGCGGAAGACCGGCGCTTGAACGCAGTTGAGCCCGCCGACGAAGGGCGCGGGCGTCGCGCGCGGCGCCGTGCCCCAGTACATCACTCCCGCCTTGTTGTTGATGACGCTGGAGCACGTGATGTGCAGGTTGTCCGGCCCGCTCAACTGCGGCACGCCCGTCGAGCCCGCGGTCGGTGCGCAGCCCTGGCTGTTCGTCTTGGCCGTGCAGAACGTCGTGGGATTCGTGACGCCGGGCACGAGCTGTCCACGGATCTCGCCGCCCGGGAAGTTGCTGCTGTGGATGTTGATGTACGAGAGCCCGGCGATGTAGCCCGCTTCGTCGGCGCCGGCATACGGCAGCACGCCCGACTTGTGCGCTCCCGCCGGCAGGCTGATCTTGACCCCAGCGTTGAAGCCCGGGGCCGCGAAGCCGTGGATGTGCGCCGCAACCTCCGCGGTCGTCACCGGCGTGCGCGTGAACGAGTAGTCGATCGTGTTCGCGAGCACGTCGAACCGGAACCAGCCGACGCCCCTCGCGGCGCTCGGATTCGGCGGGACTTCCTGCAGTCCGTCGGCGAGCGCGACGTAGGTGTACGCCGCGGCGCTGCGCAGGAGCTGGCCGCGGATCTCGCCGCCGGGGAACGCGGCGGAGTGGATGTTGATGTAGGCGAGACCCGCGAGGTAGTTGGCTTCGTCGCCCTCGGGATAGATCAGCACACCGCTCTTGAAGTCGCCGGCCGGCAACGCGAAGCGGATCCCTGCGTTCGCGCCGGCGGGCGAGAAGCCGTGGATGTGCGCGCCCGCCTCCGCGGCGCTCAATCCGGTGTAGGCGACCGAATAGGTGAGCGTGTTCGCCGCGCGGTCCATTTCGATGTAGGCCGTGCCGCGCGCGGGGCTCGCGTTGGCCGGGACCTCCTGCGCGCTGTCGAGCGTGGCCACGAGGGCCACCTTCTGCGCTTGGGACGAACCCGCGAGCAAGGCGCCGAGCGCCCACGCCGCTAGCCAGGGACGCCGTGCGGGAAGGACGCTGGTGAGCAAGGTTTTCATGGTCTCCTCCTGAGAGAGAACGAACGGGGAACGAACGGCGGCGGACGCCGAGCCGCCGAGGCGACCGGCGCCTGGAGTGAAAACCCCACCGGGTCGCGACATCGCCGGCGCCGTCGAGCAGGCCGCGAAGCGGGCCGAGAGGGGGTGCGGCTCGCCCGCCGCGCGCACCGCGGACACGAGTGTAGATGCGAGGCGCCGAGACGGTGTACGCGCGCGGAGGATCGGCGGATCTTTCTCCTAACGAGTTGGCGCACGCGGTCTCGGGATATGCTTGAGCTCCGGCCTCGAGGAGCAGCGCGCGACGCCCTTCGCGCCTGCAGCGCCACCGCTGCGGCAAATCGAGCGCGCCGACACCCTGTCCGACACCCTTGGCCGAGGCCTCCCCGTGCGATCGACCTTGCGCGCCCACCTGGCGCTCCCCGTGTTCGTTTCCCTCGCCGCCGCGCCGGTTCTGGCGCAGCAGTTCCAACACCAGGTCGGCATGTTGCCGGGGACGGCGCGCTGGTCCGAAGGCGTCGAATGCGCGGACGTCGACGGCGATGGCGACCTCGACGTGTTCTTCGCGGACGGCGACGGGTTCAGCTCGGCGGGGACCAAGCGCCAGAACGTGCTGTTGATCAACCAATTCATCCCCAGCGGCACGCTGAGCTTCACCGACGAGAGCGTCGCGCGCCTGGGCGTCCGCGTGTCGAACGCGAAGATGGTGATCACCGGCGACGTGAACGGCGACGGCTGGGTCGACGCGCTGTATGCGAACGCCTTCGACACCGACACGCCGCTGCTCTACATCAACCAGGGCGCGGCGAACCCGGGCTTCTTCACGATGGAGAGCGCGACGCGCGGCCTGACGACGCCGCTGTCCTCGGGCGGAGCGCAGTTCGGCGACATCGACGACGACGGCGACCTCGACCTGGTGATCAACAACGGCTACCTCGGCCAGAGCCGCAAGCCGAAGGTGTACTTGAACAACGGGGCCGGCGTGTTCACGGACAGCCTCGCGAGCATCAGCGCGGCGGTGAACAAGTCGGCGCAGATGGACGTGCAACTCGTCGACCTCGACGGCGACTGGGACCTCGACTTCTTCGGCGCGTGCCGCGCGACGAACAGCGGGGTCGCGCACTACCTGATGGTCAACGACGGGGCGGGCGTTTTCGCCAACGCCTCGGTCAACGTGCCCTCGAACTCGGGCAGCACCTACGAGGGCGAGGTCGGCGACCTGGACGGCGACAGCGACATCGACCTGTTCCTCGTGAGCAGCACCGGTTTCGCGGAGGGCGCGATCCGCAGCAACTTCGCTCCCTCGGGTCCGCTCGGGTTCACCCAGGTGGCGACGCTCGCCGACGGCAACGACGACAACGAGATCGCGCTCTTCGACTGGGACCTGGACGGCGATTTCGACGTGCTCGTGGGCTCGCTGTCGAGCGGTTCGGAGACGTTCTGGCGCAACAACGGCTCGCTTTCGTTCACGAACGTGAGCGCGGCCTCGATCACGCAGCTCACGGATTCGACGCTCGATGTCGCGGTCGCCGACCTCGACAACGACGGGCGCTACGACCTCGTCACGGCCCAAGGCGAGTCGGGTTCGTTCGTGAACAAGGTCTACCGCAACACGGGCGCGGTCGACATCCTCCGCCCGCTCGTGACCGCGGTGGACGCCGCGACGCCGGCGAACCCGAGCGCGGCCGTCAAGGTGCGCGCGAAGGTGCGCGATCAGGTGCTCGACGACGGCGTGAACTACGTCACGGGGGACGCGTACTACGCCACTCGCACGGGCGCGACTCCGGCCGCGCTCGCGGTCTCGATCACCTCGGGCGGCTTGAGCGTTCCGAACGCGGCCGTGAGCGCCGCGCAGGGAGTTCATTGGACCAACAACACGGCGTCGGCGCAGACCGTGCAGCTGACGAGCGCGCCGCACGACTACGTCGTAGCCGTGCTCGCGCCGGGGCAGAGCGTGCAACACGTCCTGCCGCGACCGGGCAGCTATTCGTACTCGGTCGCCCCCGCGGGCCACGCGGGCGCGATCACGGTCAGCGGAACCGCCGGCGCCGTCCCGACCTTCGACATGGGCGGCGCGCAGCACCGCGTGCTGCTCCCCGACCTCGCCGCCGGCGCCGGGCAGACCGTGTTCTTCGAGCTCGAGTTCAGCGACTGGCCGGGCAACCGCACCGTCACTCCCACGACCGCCGTGCAGCTCCAGGACTGCGGCGTGAGCGTGTATTGCACCGCGAAGGTCAACTCTCAGTTCTGCTTGCCCGCGATCAGCGCGAGCGGCATCGCGAGCCTCTCGAACAGCGCGCCGCTCACGATCAGCGCGAGCAACGTGCTCAACGTGAAGCAGGGCCTGCTGTTCTACGGCTACGGCGCTTCGGCAACCGTGTTCCAGGGCGGGTTCAAGTGCGTGACCAACCCGCTGCGCCGCACGCCCGCCCAGAACTCGGGCGGAAGCCCTTCGGGCACGGACTGCAGCGGCACGTTCAGCTTCGACTTCAACGCCTGGATCGCGACGGGCGCCGACCCGTTCGTGCAGGTGCTCGGCCAGCAGGTCAACGCTCAGTACTGGTCGCGCGATCCGCAGGATCCGTTCACCACGAACCTCACCGACGCGGTGCAGTTCAAGATCTGCCCGTGACCCGCGAGTGGCGATCGACCCCGCGGCAGGCTCGCGCTCAGACGAGCGTGAGCCAGCCGTGGCGGTCTTCGACTTCGCCGCGCACGATCTGGAGGTAGGCGCGCTGGAGGCGCTCGGTGATCGGCCCGCGGCGGCCGTCGCCGACCGCCTTGCGGTCGATCGCGCGCACCGGAGTGATTTCGGCGGCCGTGCCGGTGACGAAGACTTCCGACGCGAGGTAGAGCATCTCGCGCGGAATGCGCGTCTCGGTGACTTCGAGTCCCGCTTCGCGCGCGAGCCGGGTCACGCACGCGCGCGTGATGCCCTCGAGGATCGACGAGCCGATCGAGGGCGTGAAGATCCGGCCCTTCGCGACCAGGAACAGGTTCGCGCCGCTGCCTTCCGACACATAGCCCTCGTGGTCGAGCGCGATGCCGTCGTCGTAGCCGTTGCCGCGAGCCTCGAGCAGGATGTGCATCGAGTTGAGGTAGTTCGCCGAGGCCTTCGCCATCGAAGGCAGGGTGTCGGGCGCGAGCCGGCGCCAGCTCGACACGCCCATGGCGATGCCGCGCTCGTAGGCCTCGGCGCCGAAATGCGCGCCGTGCTCGATGACGATCACGCTCATCTCGACCGGGCTGTTCGTCGGGTCGACACCCAGCGCGCCGCAGCCGCGGTAGACCAGCGGGCGGATGTAGCAGGAGCCGAAACCGTTCGCGCGCACCGTGTCGAGAATCGCTGAGCGAATCTCGGCCGCGCCCCAGCGCAGCGGCAGCTCGCAGATGCGGCACGAATCGAGCAGCCGCTGGACGTGCGGATCGAGCTGGACGATCGCGGCGCCGCGCGGCGTGGCGTAGCCGCGAATTCCCTCGAACACGCTCGTGGCGTAGTGCAGCGCGTGCGTCGCGACGTGGACTTGGGCCTGCGCCCACGGCACGAGCGCGCCGTTGCACCAAACCTGTCCGTTCGACGGCAGCTTCATCTTGGACGCAGCCGCAGACGGGCGCGAGGCGGCAGATGATAGGCTCTGGGGTCATGAACATCCAAGACGCGCCTCACGGGATCAATGTCGTGGTCGAAACGCACGGGGGGGTGGTCTACATCGGCCGCTTCGACAGTGTGAATGGCTTCCAGGCCCTGATGCACGACTGCGACCGGCGCGAGTTCGGCCCCGGCGAGGACCGCGAGGCCTTCATCCGCGAGACCGCGACCTACGGCATCGACGTGAAGGAGCGCGACATCGCCATCGACGCGCTCCAAGTGGCGCAGGTGCGGCTGCTCCGCGACATTCCGAAACTTTGAGCGAATGCCGCCGCGCAAGGGAATCGTCCTCGCGCTCGTAGCGCTCACGCTCGTCACGCTGGTCGTGCGCCTCATGGGCTACGACTTCGGCGTCCCGCTGATGAAGGAAGCCGACACCTTCATCGTCGAGCACGTCCGCATGCTGAACGAGGGCGAGGTCAAGATCGACCGCGCGCAGTCGGCGCTGCAATACCCCTCGCTGCTCGCGGAATTCGTCGCGCTGTTCTCGGACCGCACGCTGACGCCCACGGGCGCCGAGCACTCGCTGCAGGAGCACCTGAACAGCGCGGCCAGCCTGTGGCTCCAGGTCCGGCTCGTGGTCGCGCTCGCGAGCGTGCTGATCGTGCCGGGCACGTTCTTCCTGGCCCGGCGCTTCGTCACCGACCCTTGGGCGCTGTTCGCGGCGGCGCTCATGAGCTTCAGCTTGCTGCACGTGTTCTTCGCGCAGCAAGCGCGCTGCCACGCGCTCGTCGCCTCGTTCGCGGTGTGGGCCATCGTCGCCAGCCTGTGGATGCGCCGCAGCCCTTCGTGGCGCGCGTACATCGCCGTCGCGCTGCTCGTCGCGCTCGCCGCGGGCTCGTTCCACTCCGGACTCGCCGTGCTGGCGCCGCTCGTCGTGGCGCAACTGCTGCGCAAGGACAGGCGCTGGTTCGACGCGCGCATTCTGCTGGCCTTCGCGCTGACCGCCGCGTCGGTGCGCGTCTTCTACTGGTACTACTTCGACGAAGCCGCGAAAGCCGCCAAGGGCGAGAACGACGGCACGCTCGAAGCCTTCAGCCAAGGCATGTTCGACGGCTCGGGTTTCGCGCGACTCGCGCGCACGGCTTGGTACTACGAGCCCGCGCTCACGGTGCTCGTCGTCGTCGCTCTCGCGGCGCTCGCGTTCACGCGCGGACGCCGCGCGCTCGGCGAGAAACCCGTCGACGGCCGCGACGCGCTCGTCGTCGCGAGCTACGTCACGCCGTATCTGCTGCTCGCGGGCTTCTTCAGCGCCACCTACGAACGCTTCCTGCTGCCGTTGCTGCCGCACTTCGCGGTGTTCGCGGCGTGGGGCCTCTCCACACTCGTCGCGCGCCTCGACTCCCAGGCCGCGAAGCGCGCGCTCGTCGCCTCCGGCCTCGCGCTTCTCGCGCTCCCCGCCGCCGCTTCGACGAAACTGAGCTGGCTGCGCTCCCAGCCGACCACGATCGACGACGCGACCGCCTGGATCCGCATCAACGTGAACGACCCGCTGAGCGAGCCGATCTACGCGCTACCGCCGCTGGACTTCGCGCTCTTCCGCACGCTCGAGAGCCTTCGCTACCCCCCGGGCCGCGCGGCGTTCTTCACGCCTTGGACGATCTACCAGAACCGCCTCGCCGACGAAGCGCGCGTCGAGCCGCTGTACCGCATCTACTGGCTGTCGGCGAAGGAAGAGCACCGACAGTTGGAGACCCCCGAGCAAGTCGAGGCGTACCTGCGCTCCCACGGCGCGGGCCTGTTCATCGTCGAGCGCATCCACGCGAACCAGAGCCTCGGCCGCAGCCGCATCGCGGACACGCTCGCCGAACGCGGTCGGCGGCTCGCGCGCTTCTCGCCCGACGGCGACCCGGACTTCACGAACCACAAGTTGTGGGATCAGGACGTCGAGGCGCCGGGGTGGCCGCACGTGACGCTGCGCGTGCTCCGCGCGCGCGCGGTCGGGCCGATCCTCGAGATCTACGAGCTGCCCTGAAGCGAGCGGGCCCGCGAGTGCGCTCGAGGCCCGAGTTCACCCGACGCGGCGGCGGAACGGCTCCATGAACTCGCGCGTCACCTGCTTGGCGCGCGAGAACAGCCCGCTCGACTCGCAGCGCAGCGTGACGGTCGCCGAAGGAATGCCGTCGGGGCCTTCCACGCGCACGACGATCCGCGCGGCGCCGCCCAGCATCCCGGCGCGTTCGCAGTGCAGCTCGAGCCGCTCGGCGTCTTCGCGCACGAGCTTCCACGCCGCGAGGTCGGCGACCATGTCCTTGGCCTCCGCGAACACGTCCTCACGCCGCACGGCGACCCGCATGGGCCGCAGCACGGGATCGGACTGCTCGTCGGTCGTCTCGAAGGCCGCCATGGAAACTCCTCGCTCGCACGTCGCGCCGTGAAACGAACGCCGCGGCGGCGCCTGCCGCAAGAGGGCTCGCCGCAGACCGTGTGCGCGAGCTCGGGCTACTTCGCGGCCGAGAGCTTGTTGAGCGACTTCTGCAGGCGGCTCTTGCGGCGCGCCGCGGTGTTCTTGTGGATCACACCGAGCTTCGCCGCCTTGTCGACGCGCTTGGCGAACGCGCTCGACGCGGCGGCGCGCTTCTCGGGCTCGGCGGTCAGGGCGCTCTTGGTGGCGGACTTGAGGGAGCTGCGGACGGCGCGGTTGCGCAGACGGGCTTCCTCGTTGGTGCGGACGCGCTTGGCGGCTTGCTTCGAATGGGTCATGGGTGGGGATCGATCTCGATTGGCAGTCGTTGTCGGGCCGGCGCGAAGGCGCTAGCGAAACTGTTCCATCTTGGCGGACACGTCGCGGTAGCCGATGTCCACCTCGTAGATGCGGGCATAGTAAGCGCGGGCGTCGCCGACGGCGCCCTCGGACTCGGCGATGACCGCGAGGTTGTACAGCACTTCCTTCGCGCGCTCGTCGATGTCGGCCACGCCGTCGAGCACGCGCAGATATTCCTTCTTCGCCAGGTCGGCGAAGCCCTTGTGCTGGAAGCACTGGGCCATGGCGAGGCGCGCGTCGCGCTGCACGCGCGGGTCGGCGTTCGCCTTCTGGAACTCGGACAGCGCGGCGTCGTATTCCTTGCGCTTCATCAGCCGCTTGCCGAGCTGGAAGCGCAGTTGGGCGTCGCCCGGGTGGATCTCGACGCGCCGGCGGAAGTCGTCGACCTCGAGGTCGAGCAGCTCGGCCTCGAGCCGGCTGGCCGTCGCCGCATCGCCTTCCTTGTCCGCCTTCGCGACGCGCTTCTTGAGCGCCTTCGAGCGCAGGTCGCCGACGCGGCAAGCGAGCTCGAAACTGTCCTTGCGGTACTGCAGCGCGCGTTCGGCGAGGTCGACGGCCGAGTCGTAATCCTTCAGCCGCTCGTGGACCTCGGAGAGCTGCAGCATCAGGTCCGGATCCTTCGGCGCCTCCGCGTAGGCCGCTTCCAGACGGTCGCGCTGCGCCGTGAGGTCCTCCGCCGACATCTGGTAGCGCTTGGTGCGCTCGAGGTCCGAGGCCTGGTCCTTGTTCTTGATCTGCTCGCGGCTGTGCTGAACCTGGTCGAAGCGGCCCGCCTGCAGCGCGCGCTCCGCGGAGAGGTCCTTGCGCGCCTTCAGCGCTTCCTGGTCGCGCGGGTCGGCCTGCAACGCGCGCTCGTAGTACTCGAGCGCCTTGGCGTGGTCGCCGAGCCGGTACGACAGCGCGCCCGCGCGCTTCAACCCCTCGGGATTCTTCGGCGCGATCTCGGCCACGAACTCGTAGACCGCGCGCGCGGACTTGTTCCAACCGGCCGACTCGCAGCTCATGCCGAGCAGCAGGTTCGCGTCCTCGTCGAGCGGGTTGTTCGCGAGGTAGCCCTCGAGGCTCTTCGCCGCCGCCGCGTGCCGCCCCGCTTTCGCGAGCGTCTTCGCCATCGCCAGCGGACCGGCGCCGGCGAGCGCCTTGAACAGCTTGCCGCCCTTGTTCGCCTCTTGGCGCTTGCGCAGCGCCTGACGCAGCCCTGAACGCGCTTCGGCGAGGTCGGGATCGAGCTCCAGGAGCTGCTGATAGACCTCGACCGCGAAGTCGTAGTTCCGCCGCCGAATCGCCTCGTCGGCCTTCTGGAGATGCTTGGAGTAATCCACGAACGTTGCGCGTGCGCCCCGAGCCGAGCGCCGCTTCCGGCCAAAACGAGGGGCGGAGATCCTAGCCACGGGTCCGAAACCCGTCAACGCAAGCTACATTGCCGGAGCTGCCCATTCCCCGCGTTCCGCGCGCCTTCCGACACCTGCGACCGACCTCACCGGCCGACCCCCATGCCCGCCCCGCTCGACTTCCGCCTCACCCTCTATCCCGACCCGGTCCTGCGCAAGGTCGCCGCGCCGGTCCCGGCCTTCGACGAGAGCCTGCGGGCGACCGTGGCGGGGATGTTCGAGCTGATGTACCGCAGCCACGGCGTCGGCCTCGCGGGGCCCCAGGTGGGCCTGAACCAGCGCATCCTGGTGCTCAATCCGAGCGGCGAGCGCGACAACAAGGCCGAAGAGCTGGCGCTCGTCAACGTGTCGATCCTCGACCGCTCCGGGACGCCGACCTCCTACGAAGAGGGCTGCCTCTCGTTCCCCGAGATCTACGCGGAGGTCAAGCGCCCCGACCGCTGCAAGGTGCGGGCGTTCACGCCCGAGGGCGAGCCGCTGGAACGCGAGTTCGACGGCTTCACCAGCCGCGTGATCCAGCACGAATACGACCACCTCGAAGGCGTCTTGCTCGTCGATCGCATGTCGCTCGCGGACAAGCAACGCCACAGGGCCGCGCTCGAGGAGCTCGTCGAGCGCTACAAGCGCTCCCGCGCGACCTCTGGCGCCCAGCGGCGCTAGGAAGCACGGGGCCGCGGTGAAGGTCAGCCGGAATTGGCGCGTCGGACCGCCGGCGCGCGGCGCGGTGGTCTCGATCGGTGTGTTCGACGGCGTCCACCTCGGGCACCAGGCGATTCTGGCCGCGAACCTCGCGCGAGCGCGCCGCGAGGGCTGCGAAGCGACGGTCGTGACCTTCGCCGAGCACCCCAAGCAGGTGCTGCTGGGTCGCGCGCCGCGCACGCTGACCTGCCTGGAGCACCGGCTCGAGCTCTTCGCGGCGGCCGGGATCGAACACACGGTGGTGCTCGAATTCGACGAGCTGCTGCGCGAGATGCCGGCGGAGCGATTCGCGAGCGAAGTGCTGGTCGAAGCGCTCGGCGCGCGCGCCTTCGTGCTCGGCTTCGACAGCAAGTTCGGCCGCGACCGGCGCGGCACGCCCGAGCTGCTGCGCGCGATGGGCTTCGAAGTGACCGTCGTCGAGCAAGTGGTCGTCGAGCAGCACGGGGTTTCGAGCACCGCGATCCGCGAGGCGGTCGAGCTCGGCGACCTCGAGAGTGCGCGCCACATGCTGGGCCGGCCGGTCAGCGTGCTCGGCAAAGTCGTGCGCGGCGCGGCGCTCGGGCGCGAGTTGGGCTTCCCGACGGCCAACATCGACCCGCACCACGAGCTCGAGCCGCCCGGCGGCGTCTACTACGGCTGGGTGCGCATCGTCCGCGATGCCAACGGCGAGCGCCCGGCGACGTCGCCCAGGATCCGCGCCGTCGCCAACATCGGCTCGCGCCCGACGGTCAGCCCCGGGCTTCCCGAGCGCCAACGCCTCGAGGCCCATCTGCTCGACTTCTCCGGCGACCTCTACGGCGCGACCTTGGAGCTTCAGTTCCTCGGCCGCCTGCGCGCCGAGCAGCGCTTCCCGAACGTCGCGGCGCTCCGGGAGCAGATCGCGGCCGATGTCGCGCGCGCTCGGGAGCTGTTGCGCACCGCGGCAGACCCGGCGACCTGAGCCACCGACCCAGCCGCCCGGCGAAGCCGATGGAGCGCGGCGAAGCCGATCGAGCGCGGCGAAGCCCGTTGACCGCGGCGCGGCCGGCCTCCATAATCCTCGCCCCCCGGAAAGGCTCACACCTGGAAGGGGACGCACGCGCCGTCGGGCGCTCGGTGGGCAGGTAGCTCAGTCGGTAGAGCACTTGACTGAAAATCAAGGGGTCACCAG